>PKYH01000109.1:0-58992 GCA_003133625.1 Candidatus Bathyarchaeota archaeon
AATCCAAATTAGGACATTGCCAAAAATTTGTTTAGGTTTCCGTTTTTTCCGTACAATGGAAAATTTCTTGCGTTCCAATATGGGGGATCCAAGAAAATGAACACGTCTTTACCCTCTTCAAGGAGAATCTGATCATAATTTTCGTTTGTTATTTTTGCATTCTTCAAAAGTCTGGATAACGGTAACAAAGCTTCAATTTTAGATGATGTGAATCGTTTTTTGAAAGATTCATCGGAGTACCCGCCAGAATCGGACGTGCCGGAATATGTGATTCTGTTCAATATGTAAAATCTCAATGCACGACCAAAAACTCCTGAAGCATCGGAGATCGCGAGTTTTGAATAGAGCCTTCTGCCATCTTTGCAGTCTTTCTTAATTTGAGTTATCGCTTTAACCAAGGTTTTTGGATTTTTCTGTAATGTTTTCCAGAAGCAGTAGACGTCTGTGTTTAAGTCGTTTATTCTGCACATTGCTTTTGGGTTCTTTTGTCTAAAGGCGATGAAGAACCATAACTTATGCCGTAGAGACCCGAGATTAATTCATCAATCCTTGTTAAGTCTTCTTTTTCATAAGCAGCAATAATCCATATTTTGAGTTTTTCTATATCATTTTTTCTAATCATGTTCAGCATAGGTACAGAGGAGAGAGCCCCGAATCGGTCAGTATGTATTTTCCCTCCCCAAAAATCGGTATTCATTAAAGAAAATATCAATTCAAACGAATCCTGCGACAACAAATTTAGATTTGTCAAGATCTCACTTCTTGCTTTATCTTCGTATTCAGCTCTCTTCATGATTCTTTCCATAGGAATATACGAGTCTCTTATTCGGGAAATCTGGCTTGGGATATCCAAAGTAGTCTTCCTCAATTCATTTATTATCAGGTTCCGCTAAAAACACTTGTCCTTTTTGAATGAGTAAATGTCTCTCTTTTCTACGCACAGGGGCAGGGAGGCTGCGCAAGCATAGCGCGGCGCGCGACTGGCAATTTTTAATAATTCATCTACTCTATTGAGTTGTGACCAAGAATGGAAAAATGGTACTTCGCTTATGGCTCTAATTTGAAAAGGGATAGGCTGAGAGAAAGAATAGGTGAATGGAAGCAAGAGCAGAGAGCAATTCTAAAGGGTTTTTCTCTCACATTCGCCAAAGGATACAGCAATCATGAAAGTGGCTATGCGAACATAAAAGCATGTTCAGACAATGAAGTTGAAGGCGCGGTCTATCTTATTACGGAAGATCAATTCATAAAGCTTGACGCGAAGGAAGGCGTCGGATTAGGAGTTTACAGAAGGCGACCAGTCTATGTTGAAACGGATGGGAAGCGAATACCTGCAACGACCTACGAAATGAACAAAGAGGTTTGTACGCTAAGACCATCCGCCGATTATCTAAACTTAGTTCTTGATGGGCTAAAAGAGCATGGATATGCTGAAAGCACTATAAAGAAGGTTGAAGCAATCGCAGCGCACGATAGTATGTTGAAATCGTTAATACCCAATAAACTGGCTGTAGGGCCATCGTATGATTACGGAGGGCCTTCGCTGGCTGACTTAAAGAAAGAAGGCATAACTGCAATTATAGACCTGAATCAAAATCCGAAAGAAAAGAGCGAGGCTTCAAAGAACGGCTTGGAGTATATCGAAGATCCCAAATTGAGCATCCCTAATTTTGAACCTATACCGATTGAAACGTTGAGATATGCGGCAAGGCAAATTCACCAGCTGATCTTACAGGGTAAGTACATTTATCTCCACTGCTCTGCGGCCCATGGCAGGTCACCCACAATTGCCGCTGCTTATCTAATTTGCCTGGGGAAAGAGAAGAACGAAGCCATGAGCCTGGTCAGAGGTGTTCGAAACTGTGCATGGTCAGGAATGGATGGGAGATGCGCAGATTTTCTGGATGAGTTTGAAAAGACTTACCGAGGGACCTGTGTCGATAGATAACTCGCGTGCTCTCAATTTCACAAGTCAGCACATTACTACGCGAGCGCACCCTCAAAAAATCTTGTTATTACCGATTTTTTGTCAATAAAAGTAAAAGAAAATATATTATTGGAGGCGAGAAGCATGTCTGAAGAAGAAGGGGATAAAGAAGAGGAAGACTGGACTATTCCTGGAGAACCCGACAATCCAGAGAATGAGCCTTGAGCTTTAAACTTAAACCCATGTGACCTTCGTTTGGTTATAAGTTAAACTACATTATTTGGTCAAGTGTACATTCCCTTGGTGTCTATCCATTTTTATGCGGTAGGGCAAAATGAGAATAAATACCATTTTTGACCATTTTCGAAACAACCATGCACATCATAGTGACTCGGTTCTAAAGCTTTTTCCTTTTTCTCAGGAAGTAGAAAACCAAAATTACGGATACAATTATTCCTCCCAGAACGCTGCCAATAACTAGAGACCAGAAGATCCCTCCTGTTTGAACAGGTCCCAACAGGGCTAAGATAGCAAGGCTTGTGGTTTCAACATTCGTATTTGTTCCATTGCTTGAAAAGTTTCCATCATATCCCGTGTAGAAGCCACCCGAAGCCCCCTGCATCCTCAACAAGACTGCTTCTGCACTCTGCGAAAACTGATGCCCAAGGACTTTACTAGCGTAGATGTAAAGCGCCAGCTTGAATGTCTGATACTGTCCTTTCTGCGCTCCATTTTGAAAGACAGAGTCATTCATTCCGTTTCCATCGTACATTTTCATGCCTATTTGATAGCTATCATTTGCGTTTTTAGCTTGACCTGCGTTGTTGTAGTAGATGGCTTCTAAAAAGGCAATATCCGCGTAAAGGGATGGGTTAAGAGGATTTGTTCCGTTGTTTAGTGTGATTTTGATCACTGCCCCTGGATAGTTGGTTACAGTATAGCTGCTTGAAGTTTTGAACACTGCAATTGACGAGTTCAGCACTATATACTGGTTCAACACGTTGGGCACGCCTGCAATGTACTTTGAAATGTTGCCGTTAATGTTTGCCGCAATGTTTGTAATGGTCAAATTTCCTGGATATTGGCTATCGTAGCGTTCTAATGCCAAAGAAGCAAGAAAGTTGTCACTGTATAGCCAGTACGTGTTGCCGCTGGGCACTTCAGGAATAAGCCCGACTGTCGAGTTGTAGTTTTCTACAAGATAATTGATAGCGACGGGAAGTGCTGATTCAGCCAGCGTATTCTGGGCAATCACGGATGACTGCAAAATCGGCATACCTATCAGGAATATCTCAAGGACAACGAGCAGCCCTACGACACTTCTATGCATACCTTGCTCTATTGAGTACTTCTGTTTAAAAAATATCTGATGCCCAGAGAAGCACTAAGCCGCTGCATGATCGCAATGCGCCTTAACGTACTAACAGCGTTCAGGCTGAACAGTCCAGAAAAAGCCAGATCCATCACCATGCTCGCAAGATAAAGAGAAATTAACACAAAAAATCGATTTAGCAACAGAGACTGTGTGAAAAGTCAAATTTGATTCAAGAAATTGAGCTTTATATGTATAGAACACATCCCAAGACCAGTTTTTCGCACATAAAACAAGCAATTTTCTGAAATTGAAAATAGTTTTCACACAGTCTCAACAGGCTGGCGCGCTTCTGCATCATTTCCCAGTAAACCGAAACATAACTTAATACTCCGGTAATTTCTCGAGGCGCATGCCTTTCTAGCTTGAGTAAGAATTCTTATAGATTTATCTATTATTTTACTGACTTTGTTTTCTTTTTCACCTGAAAAAGTGATTGGACTTTCTCTTTTCTATGCTTTACCAGCATTTTATGAAGCGCAGCTAATCATTTTTAAAGTCGATATTCCGACTCCACAAATTTTATACATAACTTAACTTCAAAAGAAACGATGATGTTTAGCATGAGCACGATACTCGGTTACGGTGAAGATGCTCTAACTCTTTGGTCTCTAAAAGGGCAATTGAAAAAAATTCTCAACATCTTCAAGGACAACACCAAAGTAAAAGACTGCTTGGTTTTCTATCGCCCAAGTTTTGGGAGAACAGGAGGAAAAAACAGCGCAGAATTCGGAGAATTCGATGCCATAGTCGCATCTAAGGAAAAGTACTACCTAATTGAAAGTAAATGGGATAACCATTCAAACTACAAAAAAGAAAGCATAGCTATCAGAGAAGAACAAGCTTTGCGACATGAAGTTTTTACTTGGTATCTGTTCAACTGGGGCTTGAATTATGCTGGTGATTGGCAGAAATTCAAAGAAGAAAAAAAGATACCCCTCAAATATGGCAAAACTATTCCACCAGCCGGAAGCTTGCAGGCTAAAAATCTCGAGTATATTCTGAGCAGATTAGTAAACTATTGCGACTGCGTCTGTGACATGAGCAATGTCCGAAATGTGCTGCTATTCTTCTATGATAGTACAAAGTCTGAACCTCCAACCAAAACAAATGGGATGTTCACGATAATACCGATTGATTATGGAAAATACTCGATAGATAATTTCATCAACATTTGACATTTGAAATAGCTCGGCTAAGTTAAATACTGGAGATAGCGATGGGTAAATCCACGAAAACTCAGCGTTTAAGAGACAAAATGCGGGCAGCTGTTAAGCAATCTAAGCAAACAACATTGGAAAGTCTATGGGAATTGCCTCAGAAAGAATCGGCTAAAGCAGTTGAGTCTGAGCAAAAAAAGCAGATAATAATTTCTGAGATCGATATTGTTACAAAGGAAGATGAGTTAGCACTTAAAGTCGAGTTTCGTTTGCTTCCTTCAAAGACTGCTTTTTCAAAGATAAGGTCAGATTTGTTTTTCAACGGACAGAAACTGAAATCCGTCTTAATCACTATTCCTCAGAGTCCGCTTGCAGCAGACGATTTCGAGTTAACGCCCGTGCTGGATATGAAGGGAATAAACGCTGGATCCCACATTATAAGAGTCGAAATGTATGAGCTATGGTCTAATGGAGAAAAACTTTCCTTTACCTCAAAAGAGGTTACTGTGGAATATGTTCCTCAGATCAGGGAGTCTAGGCTGATAGAATATCCAATTGTGAAAAGCTTTGGTGGCGCGGATTTAGCTGTGGTTTCCGAGTCTGACAAAAACATTTACCGTGAAATTGAAGAAACAATGAAAAAGGAATCAGTCTCCAAACGAGATGAATGGTAGCATCTTTTACACTTGGTTTTCTTTTCGCTGGAAAAAGTCCTTACATCTTGCGGCTTGTTTTGAATGTCTACAGGTATTCATCGTCAAAAAATAGGTCCTCGGAATCCTTATTATCGCCAGAATCACCTATTTCGTCGAATCTTAAAGCACCACATTCTTCGCAAACCGATAGTTCTTCATCATTTTCGTGCCCACAATTCTTACAAGGCCACAAAAAGATTCCTCTTACAGTTAAACATTTGACAAAATGTGTTAATACGCTTTTCGAAAGCGTGCACGCATAAATTTGTTAGAGAAAGTATTTTTTCCCTTGCCTAATCTCATGGATGTTATTGTAGGGGATCAACAGAACACTCGTAAATAAACCCCAAAACGGTCAGGATCCGACAGCATAGATGAATCTAGGGATATCAGGTCTTATGTCCAGATGGACCTTGCGCTCTCTCATCGTCATAAACAACTTGTTAGCGCTCGCTGCTGCACTACTACTCCAGTTTAGTTTTGCCTGGAGATTGCCGATTCTTAGGGTTGTTCTCGATGAAAAAATATTTCAATTTGAACGAGCAGTTGGTTCTGTGGATATTGATGACGTGCCAGAAATGAAGAAGGGCGAGGTATTGGTTAGTTCTGTTGGCGACGGAAGTTTTCAGCGTTGAGGCGTCGGAGTTTGCAAGAAAAAAATATATTTTTTATTTTCACACGCAGTATCGTAGTTTCATCTATCTGAGGAGTCTTGTGTAGAAAAAAATATTCTATTTGGAACCCTCACAATATAGACTAATCAGCCGACTGGATTACCGTTTAAGTCGATTTTGAATCGCAGTCAACAGCTCCTTCTTCGTCATCGGCTGGAAATCTGGACCAAACCGTTCTTTCGCGATTTCGTAAACGGTCTGGTTGATGGGCATTGGCACGCCTGCTTTCTGGGCGAGAGTCAACATGTATCCATTCAGGGATTCAAGTTCGGTGGTGGCTTTCCCCGCGAAAATGTCCTGCGACGTGCTGTTCATGCCGAGTTCTTCCCGCACAGCATATCTGTAAAATACTTTGGTGACTGATGCCGGAAGCCTGACGCTCAATCTGATTGTGCTCCAAGAAGGAATCCTGCCGAGCTTATGCTCTTTGAACCCGGCTGCCTGAAGGACTTGAATCCCCTCCCAAATGAGCCTTGCAGACATCTGTGCAACCTCATCAAAGGACCTAACAGGGACTTTCTGGAAGCCGACAAGAGTCATCAAAACATTCGTGAGATTGACCGCCAATTTGCAGTGAACCGCATCTTCCAAACGGTCCGTGAGGGAACAATCCAGTCTAAGCCGGAGAATGGCTGCGACCTCACGCTGTTCAGGCTGCAGGTCGTTCAATGGAGTGCCAAGGATAATGTATCCCCGCTTCTGGTGCCCTACTCTCCCAGGACCATCTCGCCACGCGTTAAAGCACACCACGCCATAAATGACCTTCGTAAAATATCGGGGAAGAACCAGCTGATTTTCGACACCATTTTCAAGCGCCACAATGATAGGCTGATGAGACCCAAGCTGGTCCCGCAGCATCCGCGCTGTCGTGTCAAGGTCATAGTTTTTCACGGTGACAAAAATTATGTCAGGAGGGGAGATCTCACTTAATGATTTGATGATCTTGATTGAGATGGGAACAGCGTTAGCTTCTTCGCCTTTGAGGTAAAATTTCAATCCTTTGTTTTTAATTGCTGCTGCGCTTTCGCCTCGAGCTAACAACCATAATCTTTCATAATGAGGCGCAATCCATCCAGCCACACTTGACCCAATGGCCCCCGCCCCGACAACCACGAGTTTTTTATCCAGCAGCATCACCTTTCCTCTTGATAATAATCGCGGAAACAGAGTAATAAGCGCGCTATCTTGTCCCCTCATTATGTGTTGAGGTAGGTCAGGTAGACTGCTTGTCTATTCTTCCAAGGTTTTCAGCCGCTTCTCTGTTTAAAACTATAGGCATACTTTAAGGCTTAACCCGCTCTTTATTCAAAACCGCGAGCTCAAAAGCCCCCGGTAGGTTTTCACAGCCAAGGTTTACAAATGATCTCGCGCACTTTCACATCAAAGAAATCCTGAACGTTGGCTGGCCGAATCACAAGAGCCGTGTCAACTCCACTGCCGGATCCGCCTATGGAAATCACGTCCTCTTTGACACTTACGAGTCCTGAATCAGCCGCCATCAACGCTATTTCAACCGCCACCTTGGTTCCTTGACCAAAAACGCGCAACGTGTTCGCAACGATCTCGTCAGATTGGTAAGTGCTAAACTTCCTCCTGATCGCCCGACCTAAGCCCCCAAACGCATGTGTCGTTGTCAAAATTTTGCCGCCAGCCTTGAGAATACGTTCCCGATTCTCCGGCGTCAATTCCTGAACATCCAACCCACTAAAACCCGTGCTATGCGTTACCACCACAACATTATAGCCTCTAAACATCTCCGCCACCTTAACCCCAGTCTCTCCTCCGGTGGAAGCCACAACAACCGACCTGATTCCCAGCTCCTCCGCTCGCTTTTTAGCAGCATCCAAAACAGTATTAAGATCCGCTTTTTTTGCTCCTTTTAGCCTCTGCCCCTTTTCAACCTTCGACATTACCTTTTCACCTAACAGAAAATGATATCCCTAACCAAAATTTAACGTTTACACAAACGATTCTTTGCAACCGCTCAACAATATCTTTGCCTCCCATTTCATGTCTCAGCACCACCGCGCAAACGAAACTTTGGTGCAAAAACAAGGAAAACCTCTGATCCACTATTAGCGCGCACTTTGAGAGCTAATACTAACGAAAGACAGCAAAACAAGTTATTCGCATTTCGACTGGTACTCGCATCTTGCACATTTGTTCTGGTTGTTTGTCAATGGAACAACAATGCTAAAATTAGTTTGAGGTTGCACTGCGATAACTACGGCGGGTCGTTGTCCTCTCTGTTCACTCCCTATTGTCTCAGTTAAGGAAACCATCCAGACATCCTTAGGCCTAATTGCGTGCTGCATCTGCTCTTATCTATCCTTCCACTCTGTCCCATTCATCCATTTCTCTCCTAATTTCTTCGGTCAAATATTCAGGTTTGAATAACAGCTCTTTTGCCTTGGTTATCCCAACTACACGATCAGAATCGCCAATGTGTGGTTTGAGCCATTTCAGACTCATGAACAGGTTATCTTCCGTAATGCTAGGATTCTGTTTCATGAAGAAAACTGCGGTAGAAGCAGCTTCCATCAGACTTTGATTCTCCAAAAGCCCTCGGCAGTTTCTGATTCTTTCCAGAACCGACAAATCAGACGGCGTAAGCACATAATCAGTTTGAAGAGCATCCATCTTGGTTTTGACCTCATCCGGATAATATTCACAATTTAAGCCGCGCGAATAAGGCCCAGCCACATAAATGGTGAAGTCATAACCAATATCCATCCCAAGAGCTTTCGCTAGAAAAGCGATTTTCTGCGTCAAGAAACGCCAACGATAAACATACATGCTTGGGCGCAAACCCAAAAACTTGAGACAAGCAATTACCTTGTCAAGATCATTGGACATTTTTCGTCTCCCTCACTTGCAACCTTCTCGATAAGTTTCATCCATTCAACAACCTTGCTCAACTCAATTCTTCCCTTCTCAGTCAAAGAATAAACATCGACCTTCCTTCTATCCACTTCAGCCTCAGACTTTACGATGTACCCCATCGCCCTGAGCCCATTAAGATTCGAAATAAGCTTCCCATCAGACATCTTCAATGCCGCCTTCAATTCTCTAAACTGAATGCCATCCACGAAATAAGAAAGCAAAGCCAGAATAACGCACCTCGTCAAAGAAACAATTCTACTATTCAGCCTTTCAGAGGTCCCCAACAAAAGATAGATATCGTCGTTCATTTGTTCCAGCCTCATGCAACTAATGGTAAATTGACTATTTAATAACTTTGGTAATTACTTTCTTTTTCAAAGTAATATTTAAAGTTGATGAAACAAAAACCCACAAAACTTCAATGACACCACTAATTTCGCATGCTCATTCCTTGGTGGACACATCATAACAACATATGAGCTGATTTAATCTCAAGATAATACTTCATTGCCCTTGGTCGACAGGGTTCAAAACTGGTATTCAAAAATTAGAAAAGTCAATAGAGGAACTTTCGTTAAAACTCCGTCTTTCATGGCACCTGTGTCCCTGACATTTCCATTGATCCAAGCCATCGCGTTGCTTTAAATTAACCAATAACATCATTGATTTTGTGAGCTTTCCAGCCCAGAACACAGGAGGCATATTTTCCCTTCTTTGAGACTGTAACAACCTATGAACCAATAGTCGCAATTCAAATATAAAAGTTAACACAAGACAACCGCAAACCACATTAGCGCGCCGACCCGTTGCTAAATAGCCTTGCACGTGTCAATGCACTGTCCCCAACGTACTTCAACACTTAATTTCGGGACAAGGCAGCGCACGCTAATTAGGTGCCAGCTATCCCGTCGGTTCTTCTTGAGGGCTAGTTCCAAGTTCTTTCTTGCTTGAGCCGCCATTTTGCATGCTTCTTACGAACGCTATCGCTTCTCGAAATTTGCGAGGCAAGTACAGCGCGTCTATGCCTGGGCCGCGAAGAGTGTAACCTGTTCTGGCTTGAACGGCGAAGATGACGACGGTAATTAGAAACGGGAGAAGGGACAGGAAGTTTATGAACGTTCCGAGAATAGGCGACTGCAGGAACGCCTGAGGAAGAATGGATCGGACCAGCTCTTCTAGGCTCGCAACGAATGCTCTTGAAAAAATCTGACTGAAAAACGGCAGAGAGAAAAGAAAAACAGAAATTGCCGCGCCCAATACAAGTGTTTTCCACGAGTACCGCCGCATGTATTCTATGGATGATATGTTTTTGAAGGGAATTTCCGTGACTTTTCTGGAAAGAAAGCCTCTTTTGATAAAGAGCCTCTTTTCCGTCGCAATGACACCCCAGCTGCCTGAGGACCAACTCTTCAAAACGTTCTCAGGCGATGAAAGAGTAGAACGGGCTTCGCTAGGAATTTCTATTAAGCCTCTTTCTTTGATTAGTTCAGCTGTCAACGCCTGGTCAAGGTCAGCCGTCAAATTGGATATGGCGAGGCCCCTGGTCCTTTTCTTGGCGTTTTCTGAAAGCTCCCTCCACAATCCCGGATTATCCACAAGCTTGCGGACAGCCACCGCCGCGCCCTCTATGTCTTCAGGGCCTCTCACATGGAGGCCTTCAACTCCGTCATGGATGAGCCATTTCTGTCCCCCAACCCCCGAAGTGACGACGGGAACACCGTTGTACATGAACTCCATCTGCGTCAATCCCAACGCTTCCAGCCGGCTTAAAATTAAGTTTATGTAGGAAGCTTTGATTAGGAGCACTTTTTCCTGGTCATTTATCTCGCCCAGATACGTTACGTTTGGCATGCCCTTGGTTTCTTGGATGACTTTTTCGGCGTAGGGTGAACCGCCTTTTCCAGCCAAAACGAAATGAATGTCCGTTCTTTCTTTGAGGTTCTCAGCTATTTTTATTACAGCCATCGGGTTTTTGCGTTCCTCAAGACTGCCCAAGAAAGAGACTATTTTTGAGTCTTTGCTGATCTTAAGGGCTTTCACGAATCTTCTAGCATCGGCATTCGCGTATCGCAGAAATACTTCATCGTCCACACCGCCCGGGAACAGGAAGCACTTCTTAGGGTCAGCGCCCATCTTAACTTTAGCTTCTTTCTCCAAAGGTGTAACGACGATTATGAGGTTGGCGATTGAAAATATCTGAGGCAAAGTCAGTCTGTTCCACACGGTTCGGAAAGATCGCTCAGCCAAAGAATATCTTTTTGGGGTGGGCTCTTGGAAGTGGGACATCTGGCAGAACACTAGCGGGTCTTGGTATCCACCGATGTCTTTCATGTAACGTCGCCACTCTACGAATTTGGCAACTTCTTCAGGCCCATTCCACAAGGTGCTATGTGTTATGAGCACATCAAGTTCGAACTTGTCCACGATCTTTTCAAGAGTAGAAATGAAATCTTGGAAAACTATTCGCCTGGGAGGCCACCTTGCGATGTAGCTTTCAACCCGAATTATCGGTATTTGCAGTTCCGCGTCGTCGGCGTAGATGTACCCACCGATTTTGGTTAGATTCTCTGAGGAGACAACTTTTTCTCCATCATTGAACACGCTGGTGATAAGGTATGCTTTGTTCCCAAGCTTGATGAACTCGCGTACCATTCGTTGGGCTATGAGTTCTTGCCCTTTGCTTTTGCTTGTTTGGTACATGATAACGCCAATTCGTTTCTTCAGCATTGCCGTTGGCTCACAAGTGTTTAGCGTCTAATAACTTGAATTGATTTGAGGTTTAAAAAAGTGACTCAACTCCACTCCGTTGAAAGCCGAGGCATGGGCGGATGGCCTGGTTCTTTGGCGCTTTACACGAAAGGCTAAAGCTACCCGAAACGGTATTATCCTGTGGGCGGCTGTCAGGTTGAAACAGAAAAATGCTGTGACAATAGTTGGGGCATTGTTCACGGATTATGACGGGACGATAAGCCCTATAAACGTTTCACGGTTAGAATCGCGAGTCCCCCCGGAAATCATGTTGGTGCTTAACAGGATCAGACAGCGTATTCCCGTGGCTGTGATAACTACCAAGTCGCTTGAGTTTGTGGTCGCAAGGACGCCGTTTGCTTGTGCGTGGTCTGCGCTCGGAGGGTTGGAGACCAGAATCGGCGAAATCACGTCTCGGGCGTCATGCTTGAAAACTACACGGGACTTGGCAACCGCTCTGCGGTACGCGAAGAGGATGTCTGAGGGTGTCTTGGCAGTGGAGGAGAAGCGGGATTCTCGGGGAGAAGTCGTAGCGTTTTCAGTTGACTGGCGCTTTGCTGATAACCCGGACAGAGCAGAAAAGACGGCTATGATGGTTCTTTCTTTTTGTGAAAGTTTGCCCGTGGTGGCCTTCAGATATAAGGGACAACCGTTTTTTGATGTTTTTCCGTGTGTCGTGAACAAAGGAAAAGCCCTGCTAGACTTGAAGCAGAAACTCGGAGTGCTGGATAGTGTCATGTACATGGGTGACTCAGCTGTGGATAATCCAGCGTTTGAGTTGGCTGACGTCGCCGTGGGTGTGGTGCATGCGGAGACGCCGAAGAATCTTGCGTGTGACTATTTTGTCCGGTTTGAGGATATGGTTGGTTTTTTCTGGTGTCTACTAGAAAACGATTTTCTTTTTGATCCGAATTTTCCTATGATTCTGCATAAGAAAGCATAGATGCTTGTGTTTTGGATTCTTGAGCCGAAGCTGTAAAGCTGATAGAAGTTGGATTCGAATATCACGCTGAGATAGAAGGAAATAAGCTGTTCCTAAAAACGAAATGAAACAATGGATTATTCCAAAAACTACGGATTATCTCGCAACCGCTTAGAGTTGCGATGTCACGCGCACCATCCCTTTTTTATTTGAAAAACAGGTCCAGTGCTGAACGATGCCATGTTAGAGGATGTTGAGTTTTCGGGGATAGACAAGTTAGCTGACAAGATATTGACAACTGATGCAGACACTGTTGGGTTTGCCTTGGGCGAAGTTTCAGCTGAGTCTCTTAAGGCTTATGATGAAGCTGAGCTGGTTTTTGCTAAGGGGATGGGCTAGGCTGAAACGTTGACCGAGTATCAACTTAAGAAGCCTCATTTCCTCTTGTTCAGAACCAAGTATGTTTCAGTAGCAAACTATTTCTATGTTCTCAGGGGAGGAATATTGCTGATGATGCCGTAAATGAAGATGCCTTCTATAAACTTAAATGAAAACGAGCTTGCTGATTTTGATCAGGCCATACGAAAGGAGTGGCTTGTGACTAACGGTTTAGGGGGCTACGCCGCCTCGACCGCATTGGGTATAAACACTAGGAAATATCATGGGTTGTTGGTTGCTGCTTTGCATCCTCCGGTTGACCGAACCGTCTGCCTTTCCAAGCTCGATGAAGAAGTATGCGTTGGCAACGATATTTTCTGTCTTGGAGCGAATGAGTTCATTGGTGTAATTCATCCTCATGGCTACCGTTTTTTGAAGGAGTTCTGGGTTTCTCCATTTCCGACATATCGTTATGAAGCTGAAAAAATTGAAGTCAGAAAGACAATTTTCATGCCGTATGAGAGAAATGCGGCAGTCGCTGTTTATCATGTGAGAAACTCGGGCGTGGTGAATTCCGAGATCAAGGTTTACCCTGTGATGTCTTGTAGGCATTTTCATTCAGTTGTTGACAGAAGGGCAAACCAGTTATGTTTCAATCAAATCTCAAGAGCGAGAGAAGTGGAACTTGTTTTTAGCCAGCCAAGTGCCACTTTGGTCTCAAGAGCTATCACAGGAACTTTTTCCTGTAACTCGAACTGGATCGATAGGTTGCGTTATCAAGAGGAAGAGGCACGTGGCGAGAGTAGCATTGATGATTGTTTCCAGCCTGGATTTTTTGAGTTTACTCTTCCACATGAACATGAGTCTAAGTTTGCGATAGCTACCGCTGTTACTGAAAACAATGGGGAAGCAATTGCCATTTTGAATGAAATGGGCAACAGCATCAACGAGATTGAGTCTCTTCTGGCGCGGGAATTGAATCGTAAGACTACTCTTTTGGCCCGATTTTATGAGACGCATGAAGGGGTAACAGCGAAGGATTGGTTAAGCTGGGTTCTTTTGGCGGCGGATTCTTTCATCGTGAAAAAAGGCGAGAGAAAGTTCATCATTGCCGGTTATTACTGGTTCGAGCCTTGGGGAAGGGATTCGTTCATTTCGTTGCCGGGACTCATGCTGGTACCTCGAAGATTTGATGATGCAAGAAAAGTCCTTTTGAAATTCTCGAGTTATAGCAAGCGAGGGTTAATACCTGATTACATTGATGACAAGACCGGAGAACCAGCGTACAATACTGTTGACGCCACTTTATGGTACGTTAACGCTGTCTTGCAATACTTGAAGTACACGGCTGCTTTCGAATTTGTGAAAGCTACTTTCTGGGATGGTTTAAAGGATATCATTGATACTCATCAGAAGGGCACAGAATATAACATACATGTTGACCGGGATGGGTTGCTTGAACATGGCTCAAGGCTTACTTGGATGGATGCTGAAAATGATGGGGTGGCAGTGACTCCAAGAGCTGGAAAAGCCGTCGAAATCCAAGCATTATGGTACAATGCTCTTCGAATATGCGAGATATTGGCGAAAAAGTATGGAGAGAATGCTCTTGCAGACGATTATTCTTCAATGGCGGATAAGGCTAAGTCGAGCTTCAATCGGGAGTTTTGGAATAGTGAGAAGCAGTGCCTTTTTGATGTTGTGGATAAGCATGGTGCCGATCAGTCGGTTAGATCCAACCAGATCATTGCTGTCGGGCTAGATTTCACGATGTTGGAAAAAGATAGGCAAAACCTTGTTGTTGACTTTGTTATGACGGAGTTTCTTACTCCTTACGGGTTGAGAACGCTTGCTCAGAGTGATCCGCGTTATAGGGGCAGATATTTTGGTGATAGGAGGGCGCGGAATTTGGCTTATCATAATGGTCCTGTTTGGCCCTGGCTGACTGGACCTTTGACGAAGGCTTACCTAAGGACGAAGGGTCAGGCGAGTCGTCAATTGAAGTTTGCGCAGGAGACTTTTCTGTTTCCGTTGTTTAGCCAGCAGACTATTCAGGGCGGGTTAGGAGCGATAAGTGAGCTTTACGATGCCGATTTGCCTTACGCGCCAGGCGGTTGCATAACTCAAGCTTGGAGCGTGGCTGAGCTTCTAAGAGCTTACGTGGAAGATACTCTGCAATTCAGGCCGCCTCATGAAAAAGAGGTTTTCAGCCCTAAGACGGTATGATTCTTTTGTATTCTGAAGCCGCAGTTTCAGGCGTAACGGTACTGATGCACATGCCTGTGCTTTTTTCAAAGCCTGCCCAAATGCTCAGTTAAAACGTTTTGGGCAAAGCTTAAGTCGATGTTTCGGAAAAGGGTTTCTAGGGTCTCGTGTTCATCTTGTCCCGCTTGGGGTCACCTCCTAAGCTTGGGCGTCACTCAAAAATACGAGACCCCAACCGAAAAATAAACGTTGACATTTTAGGGACACGCCAGCGCTCGTTTTGATCCAAATCTTTGGCGTTGCCAGCCAAACCCAGAGCATCACTTAGCAACCCAACAAGTCGCGTGTTGGAATCCACCAAACTGCCAATTGCCCGCTCTAAGCTCTCGACCTTTGCGAGCTAAATCTACAAAAAGCTCCTGACTGGGAATCGCAGCCACAGTTAATTCTTTGCGGTTATACTCAAAATGCCGCTTCCGATCAGGAGGATTCTATCTTTACAGTTTTATTTATGATGGTATCAATCGCAGCATTGCTCTATACGAGAAAGCATCGTTAGTACGGCATAACAGCGCCTCTGCCAGGCGGCGGAGCTCGCTTTAGCTGCCAAGCGGCCAATGCAAGTGCAATGACCGTGTCGTCATGGTAGCCTTCAGGTGCCCCATACTGCACATTTCTACTCGGCGTAGTCTTGTAACCGTAAAGCTTAAGCTCGTTGATCAACTCAGGAACCTGCGGAATAGTAAGCTGCTGATTCTCAATCATTATACTCAAGTTTTCGATAAGGTCCTTCTTGGTTGCATTTGTAAACTTGTAGCCATCTACGCGGACGTTTTCGCGGTATAGCTCATCACAGACGGGGTCTCCAACACCAGTGCTGTCAATAAGCAAACGAGCGTTATACCGCTCGGCAAGCTGAACTATACGTTTACGCTGAAAAACCCAATCTAACTGACTGAACCTATCAAAAGCACACAAGTGGCCATCCATGTCTAAAACGCAAAGCACTGTGAAGTCTTCAAGCTTCGCAAGATCGGCGCCCATAACATACTGTTTATGTCGCTCAAACGGTTGAAAGCTGCCTTGAACCATGCAGTCTACTCCTCGGAAAACCGAACCAACATCCTCCAAAAACTCAGCTAAAACTTCCTGCCGATAAGCCAACTCAGGCATATCTCGGGCGAAAGCTGCAATCTCCGCCGGATCCAAGTAAGGATTGCTGGCGCTGGGAAAATTCCAGCTCTTATATTCCATCTGTGACGGGTCCTGTCCACGAGTCCATAGCCGAAAATACCAGTTATGCCCTCTTGGTGTACCAGTGAAAAAAGCTATTCCTTTCTCATCCATCAACGCAGGCCTAAGGGCAAGAGTCCAAGCTTCCTCAGCAATTTGAGCGCCTTCATCAACCCAGAGAACCTTTACACCTTGACTGCGAAGGGAATCAGGGTTATCTGCGCTCTTAAACCAGATGTTACGGTTGCCCTTGAGGATTACATGCCGATCAGAGCGATGAATTTCTTTTATAAGTTCGGCTGGGCAGAAGTTGAAGAATTCGGTCCATTGACGTTTCGTATGCCAATACGTGGGCGCCACAGCAAAGCCTACTATGTTTGGACCTTGCGTCCACATCTGCCGTATGAGTTCGTTGGCACCTGCAATGGTTTTACCCCAGCGGCGTCCACAGTCAAGCACCCTAAACCTTGCAGGGCACATGTGGAACTCAAGCTGTCCAGCGTGAGGCTTATACCTGATCAATATTGTTTTTTGCATACTTCAGGGTCTTCCCATTTTGATTACAGTCTCTTGAGGCTCTGCCGACTTTTGTGATTTTGTCCGAGGAACATATTCAAGGGAAACGGTGAGACGGCGCCTACTGATGGATTTCGAAAGTTCCAAGTTAATCGGAGTGTTTTCTCTTCCATGGCTGCCATACCCAACACGCTTCACTCTCCAGTTACCCAAGTTTCCGCGAACCAGTTGAGGATTGCTAGTAACCAGATAGAAGGGCAGATTAATCTGAGAAGAGTAGAGCTCAGCGATAAAATTAAGCAGACGCTTCCCAATGCCTATGCCCTGGTAATCAGGCAAGACTACCAGTCGGCTAACGCGGAAAAAGTGTGCCCTCATACGCACGTGTGCAACTGCGATAAAGGCTACAGGCTTTTCTTGGTAGAGGGCAACGTAGCATCTGACGCCTACACCAAGCTTCCCATTCAGATAATGATACTGCCGAAACATTTGCCACATGGAAGCGCCGCACCGATAAACCTTGAGCTCAACGGGCGGCCTAACCCTTTTTTTCGGTCAAACACCATCGTGCCAGTACAGAAAACCCAGTCAGGATCCAACCAATCGACTACATCATAGTGACAAGTTACAGCTATGAATTTCTTATCTCTCTGGCGCTTGATTGCCTTGCTGATTGCGTAAGAAGCGATCTTTGCAACCTCACGGTCAACAACCGAAGTGAACTCGTCGAAAACGACAACTTTCTGTGGAAGACATAGAGCTCGGGCGATGTCAACGCGCATCTTTTCCCCTTGACTAAGACAACTGTAAGCTTTGAGCCAGTCTGGAGGCGACGCGAAGCCAACACTGCAGAGCAGATGCGTTATTTCGCTTGTCTCTGAGCCTTCAGGAAAATCATCCAGGATGCATTGATGCGTGTATTCGAAGCCTGTAATGTAAGCGTCTGGAAAGAGCCGTTTAGCTATGCTTGATTTGCCTGAGCCACTACGCCCTACGATGATGCCAATCTGCCAGTCGTCTCCTTCTATTGGCAGCGAGCCTTTGAAATGCTTCTCCAACTTAACATCATCTAGCGTAAAGCTGCCAACAACGCTTTGGGCTCGAAAGCTCTCTGGTTCACTCCAACTGTTAACAAAATCAAAATCCAAACCATTCACCCTCCTAAAGATTCAAAACCCTAACCCTGTAGCCTTCAGTCTTAAGCTTGTCAAAGAAACACCGCTGTTCTGCCTCATCCTTGCATTCTATAATGAGCTCGTAGCTGCCGGGAATAATGTTTGAGCCTTCGGGTTCTCCACCTAAATCTTCTGGGAGTTTCTCGCCAACAGACTCCAACAGCGCTTTTAGACAGCCTTTCTCGCCAGCCTCTAGAATGCGCATGTACTCAGCACCGTCAAGTTCCTTGCTGTGCTTGCCCTTGAGCTTGTTCAGTATCTGTCGAAGCAGCCTTCTGTCAACGTCAGAAATAGGCAGCCGAAGAACTGGAGCAAAAAACTCGCCATGACCCTTACAAACTTCCGCCCGTTGCTCGCCATCAGCAAAAACCCCGTCCTTGTTAGTTATGATAGGGTAAGTCCAGCCGTACTTCTGAAGGCTATGCCAAATCTGATCCTTCTGCTTGATCGTCATCTTATTAGGGTTATTTTCATCGCTCCTCAAAAGCCGAAGATCTTCAACCAGCGGTAGATAAGCGTCAGGAACCTTAATTGTTGTTTTCTTTTCAGCCACCATAACACCTTATCCGTTATCTTTTATCCTGAGTTGGTAAGGCAGGGTTTTTCTGTGCTTCCGTTAAGCAATTTAAGACAGCCTTACCCAAGAGATTTCCCCCGTCAATAGTGTACTTTATGATTACGATCTCAACGCCCATTCCTTGCTGTTTAGCCCAAGCATCAAATTGTTCTTGCGAAAGGTTATAACCGCACGCTCCATAGTAATGTCCATCAAAATCTGTAACAACGTACTTTCTCTCTGCAGTTGACCCTAACTTTTTCTCAGCGACCTCTAAACGTCTCATAACACCCCTGTTAACTTTCAACGCTTTCCATCCTCCGTTACTTTCTTTTCCGCTAATTCTTCCACATGTTCAAGCCGCGAAAAAATCTCCCTAGACAGCACAGTGTTGCTGTGGACTTCCAGGCTATCTAAGACAACTTTTAATGCACCTACACGCGCGTTGTCATTATCCGCACGAAGGTAGATACTCCAGGCGGCTTTCTGGACAGCGTTAAGCTTAGACTCTATGACTTGGGCAAACCCGCTGTACTTCTCCAAATCCAAGAGTATAGGAACCCATTTTTCGCGTCGTTCCCAATCGCTCCACAAGCACCTCTCAGAAACATGGTATTTTTCAGCAAGCTGGCTTATCACAGCTGAGGGATGGAAACCTTTGCAGACAGTGTCTAGCATTTCTGCTCGGCGCTTTAAGAGCTTAAGGTTCAAAGGTTTCTCCCACTTTTATTCGTAATTCATAACTTGTGGGTTGCAAAGATCTGTCACCTTGTCCAGCATTTTGTCGAGCGTTTGCGTTACCGGTATATTCCAAAGCCTTGAGGTTCCTTCTAGTCAGGCTATTTGCCCCTTCTGTTATTGTATTAACACAAAGCCTTAAATAAAAACAAGTATTGTATAATTCAACGTTAGATATAACAAAAACTGTTAGGGAGTGTAAGAACAATCTTGTTAAGTAAATCAATGAAACAATACGTATTGAACAAAGAGAAGAATGGATACAACAAGGAAATACAAAACGTCTACAATAATCGACTTAGGGCGTACGCAATACAAGCGTTAAAGGATTTAGCTTTGTTGGCTGACAAATTGCCTGAAGCAGAGCAAGCCCAAGTCTTTAATAATAATACAATGGCACCTTTATTCCAAAGTCTATTCAGTTTTTCAGGCGACAAACCAGGACATAATCTTCAAACCATTGAAGATTTATCGAAGAAAATGGACCAAGAACAATTGCAAAAAAGACGTTCCAGGATATTGCTGCTCTGCTATGAAACTGTGAATGTAATTGGCGACACAATGAACGCCCATAACATTGCACCCTATGAGATGAGTATTTTGTTAAACGCAGGGCAAAATGATGCTCTTCCGGCTTTGACGGGTACAAAGGCAGTATACCTAAAGGGATTTGGTTTGCATCAGTTGCCTCCAAGAGCTTAAGGGACTTTGAGGGCGATTCTTAGTCTTTTGCACATTGTTTTACCAAGGAGTATCCCCAATTATTCCTCACAATTGAGTAACCCCCTGTCAAATTTTCGCTTGGGACGCAACCTCTAACAAAGAAGAAAAAAGAGAAAAATGTGAGAAAATGGGAAGTATACCTTAAAAGCTTAATATAGATTAAGGTCACGCTATTTTACTGAGCTGTGGAACTAGTGTTCAAAAGTGTGGGATTAATCGCCCGCTACGATAAAAAACCTGCTTTAAAGCTTACAGAAGAGCTAGCGGATTATCTTACAAAGAAAGGGTTGAAGGTTTACATCGAAGATTCGCTAGCGGGAAAAGTCACCACACAGGAAGAGATTGTTCCGCTATCAAAAATGAAAACTGACTTCATAATAACAATCGGTGGCGACGGAACAATACTACGTACATGCATCACGGTGCCTAAGCCTGAACCGCCAATTTTAGCAATTAACATGGGAGTCAGAGGATTCTTAACAGAAGTCGAGCCTAAAAACGCCTGTGAAGCAGTAGAAAAAATCTTGAAAGGCGAGTACAAAATAGAAAAATGCGCTAAGCTAGCTGTTTCAGCAGGCGAAGAATCAATGCCAGACGCTTTAAACGACGTTGTCATTTCTGCTGGCGAACCATCAAAAATACTTTACACTCAAATATGCAAGAACGGGAAGCCAATTCTTAAATGCCAAGCCGACGGACTAATCGTAGCCACCCAAACGGGTTCTACTGGTTATTCCCTTTCAGCAGGAGGACCGGTTTTAGACCGAGAAGTAGACGCTTTCGTTATTACGCCGATCTGTTCGTTAACTGTGTTCCATTCGCTTGTTTTTCCAGCGGACTCCACTATTACCTTCAACGTAATTAGGCCAAAGGACATGCTTGTTTTAATTGATGGAAACTACCGCAAACTTGTAAGCGTTAAAGAGCCAATGCTTAAGGTCACAAGATCCAAAAATGTAACTTCTTTTATAAGATTCGAAACTGATTTTTATGACCGGTTAAGAAGTCGGTTGCTTTTTAAGGGAACAGAATGAAAAGCCAAGCAGATAATCAATGTAAAAGAGTAATTGTCCTAGACACTTCCGCTTTTTTGGCAGGTTTTGACCCTTTCTCATTAAGCGAAGAACAAGTAACCGTGCCCAAAGTTGAAGAAGAAATAAGAAAGAATTCTATGACTCGGGTTAGATTTGAAACAGCAATTGAAAGTGGAAGATTAAAGGTTAAGGTGCCTTCAGAAGCATTTTGGAACAAAGCAAAAGCATCGGCAAGTAAAATGGGCGACTCATATTTACTGTCTGAAACGGACATGCAGCTTTTGGCTTTAGCCTTCGAATTGAAAGCAACAGGTTACACGCCTCAAATTGTTACTGATGACTATTCAATCCAGAATGTTGCCACTCAGTTAGGAATAGAATTTTTAGCACTCGCTACTTTCGGTATCAAGCGCCTTTTAGAGTGGATAAGATACTGTCCAGCGTGCCACCGGGAATACCCTGCCAACTGCTCATCCAAGGAGTGCCAAGTTTGTGGTACAGAACTTAAGAGGAAGCCGCGTAGAACAGTGAAAAGCTTGAAGGCAAGATAGTTCTAGGTTTCTTTTGCTACCTCATTAATCGTATCTTCAACGATATCCAGCGCTGAGCCTAGCAGGTCACTTTGTATAGTAAGCGGCGGCACTATCCTAAGCGTTGAAGCACCACAAGTAACAACTGCTACTCCACGCTTCCAGGAGCGCAAAATAACCTGATAAGCCTTCTGCGGCGCAGGCTTTCTTGTTTCCTTGTCCTCAACAAGCTCGACACCAATCATTAGACCTTTACCACGTACATCTCCAACTATGTTGCTGGTTTCTTTCAAGTCCTCCAACCTTTTCATCGCATAAGCCCCTTGCTTGTTGGCGTTATCAAGCAACTGCTGCTCCTTAATGACGTCTATAACTGCGGCTGCCGCTGCACATGATAATGGATTTCCGCCGAAAGTGCTTGCGTGCGAACCACCAGTCCAATCCATAATTTTCGCTTTAGCAATTGTTGCACCGATGGGCAAACCTGAAGCCAAAGCCTTTGCACTGCAGATTATGTCTGGTTCAGTGTTCCAGTGTTCAATAGCGAACCATTTGCCCGTTCTGCCTATGCCAGATTGCACTTCATCGTCGATAAGCAGTAAACCATACTTATCAGCGATTTTCTTGAGCTTTTGGAAAAACTCTGGAGGAGGAACCACATAACCACCTTCTCCTTGGATTGGTTCAAAAAGAATCGCTGCCACATCTTCAGGAGGCATATACTTTTGCAATACTTGCTCTTCAATAAAATCTACGCACCAATAATTGCAGTCTGGCTGTTCCAATTTGTAAGGGCAACGGTAACAATAGGGATAAGGAACATGAGCTACACCCGGCATAAAGGGAGAAAAATGTCTCCTTTGCGTTGGTTTGCTGGCGGTGAAAGCTAATGAACCCATCGTTCGGCCATGGAAAGCGCTGATGAAGCCTATGAATAATTGTTTACGTGTGTGCCATCTGGCAAGTTTTACTGCCGCTTCAACGGCTTCGGTGCCGCTGTTGCCAAAATAGGTTTTTTTCTCAAATTCGCCAGGAGCTATTTGAGCTAACTTTTCTGCTAAGTTGATTACTTCTTTGTAGTAGAAGTCAGTGTTAGAATAATGTAGAAAACGGTCACACTGATTTTTTATGGCCTCAACCACGCGGGGGTGATTATGACCAACGTTCATACAGGCTATGCCAGAGTTGAGGTCAATGTACTCGTTTCCATCAACATCCTTAACTATGCAATCGTTTGCTGACTCAACAACAAGCGGATAATACCGCATATACGATGGGGAAACAAACCGTTCATCCTTCTGAACAAGCTCTCTAGCTTTAGGTCCAGGTGGAGAAACAACAATTTTAGGGTAAGCAACCATTTTGAAATAACTCCAATCAAAAGCGACTAGTAAAGAGGCAATATTAACCTTTACGCACCAAGAAATACAGCGGTTTAACTTATAGGAGCAATAGGAGCAAGATTAAAACCAGTCCTTCCAACCCGAAGACTGGAAGCAACGTTTGTTTTGCCTTTTGAATTGACTTATCGACAAGAATAGTCATTGATTGCAAACGGGTTTCTCCGATTACTCTAACTTGGGGAACAACAAAATGTATGCATCCAGCCTTGGATGTTTCGAGGTTTGCCTCTGCCTTTTTTGCTACTTCACAAATATAACGAGTCAGTATCTCGTGGCTCATAACTTCACCAACTGGATGGTAACCACGCCGTCCCGTAACTATGGCGCTTACAGCGTGAGTGTCTGTAGTGAAAACTTCGCTTTCACCAAAACCCACAGAAGTTAAAGCGGCAAGAATTTTTTCCCTTAAACCAGAAATCATGTTGTTTCCATCAATTACCACGTAAGCGGTTTTCTGTTTCTCTACTTGAACAACTATCGCAGTAATTCCGCCTGTGCCCATGCCATCTTTTAAATTAAATTCTTTAGGGAAAACAGTGGCGGCGCCAACCATGAACTGTTTAGTTGGCAACGTAACTGCTTTTTGAAGGCATTTAGAAGCCGCCATTTGCAACGCATCTAAATATTCTTCGGTATCAACTATGTCGTTGATGCTGTTGTGGGCATTAACCACCATAGCATATTTTATTCCATACTTTTCTGCTTCCCCACAGACAATGCGGCCTAGCTCTTGCGGTAAATCTTCAGTTGTTTTTGGAGCAAGCGTAAAAGAAAGAAGTGCAGTGTCCCCAAAAATTTGACATGAAGCGGTCGCGGCACCTTCAGTGACTTTAACAAAAGGCGAAGCTAAATCAGATGATGCCTTAAACTTTGCAGAAGCTATTACCTGTGAAACTATTTTATGATTCTGCGCTTGCGACGCTAAATCAAGCTCATGCCCAAGAATGCCGAGAGGAACACAGGTGTCGCATCCAAATTCTCTTTCAAACCCATGCTTGAGAAGAGAGGGCAAAAGACTACTGCCTATATTCTTGAATGGTCCTGGATGCACAAGAGGAACAATGACTGCAGCTTTAGGCTTGGAAGAGTCAAACTTTAGCAGAGTAACTTCCACATCCGCGTTTTCACCCATCTTTTCAAAAAACTCTTCAAGAGGCGCGTTAAGGCCAACTACCCAGTTAAGCATAAATGCCCTAAACAGTGGCAAAGAAGGTATCGAATAGGTTTTCTGACCTAAACGGTCCAGGGATGAAAGGAACAAGAAAACTACAGCGCAACCAATTATTGGAGAAATGACTAAGAAAGGTAGAACTTGAATTAGAATAGCACTTGAAATGCCACCCCAAAAAACAAGAAAAGCTATTATGCAAAGGGTAGGATTAAGCAAAACAGACATCAGTTTCCGCCACATAGCTACGGAAGACGTTGCAATCAACACGACGCCCCTTAGAGTTACAACGGCGGCATAGCCTAAAAGGCAAAGTTTAACCCATAATAACCAACCAAAAGCAAAGCCTAAAACAACGCCTATGGCGATGAAAAATAGCCAGAGAAGCCAACAAAAGAAGGACAGCGCCAAAGCGCGTCTCAACAAGTAAATTGGATCAACCTTTAGAATTATCCTGCTCATTACTGAATCGGCTATAAGCGTTAAAGCGAAAAGGGAAATGCCAAGAACCAAGCCACTAGTTAACCCTTGAATTGATGGAAAAAGAGCAAAAGAGGAAAGACCAACTACAACAATACAGACTACAGCAATTGCTAGAAGTGATTTTTTGTATGATGGAAGGAAGAACATGGAGGAATAGTGTTTCAGCGCACTATTCATTGAATGATTAAGGGAATCCTCAGTCGCCATGTTTCAATCCTCAAGTTTGGGTTCCTTATGGGATTGGACAGTCTTATTAAAATTTAGCTAAGTTAAAGCTTCTATTTCATAACACTAAATACACATTTTTTTATAACACACAGTTAAGGCAGTTATATTTTAGCACGAAAGAGTTAAAAAGCAAAGGAAGCAAAATTCCATCTTGCCATTATAACCACAGAAGTTAACATGCTTTAACAGGGAAATTGTTTTATCTTTAGAACAACAATCATATTAGTTTGCGAAGTCTATGCCAGATCAAGATTTGCCCCCTTCAATATTTCACATGCTGGAGAGAAACGTGGGCAAAAAAATCAGAGTTATTATAGATCCAGCTTACGGTTTCGAGGGCACGTTAGCCGCTGTAACTTATGAACCAGCAGGAATCTGGCTTTCAGACGCAGAAGCTATCGTTTTAAGGTCTACAATTGCCCAGCCTATTCCGCAAGTGGCAAGTCGAGAAGAAAGAAGCGAGTTATTTCTTCATCTGAATTCGGTTCAAAGAATAGAAGTTTTACACGCTACGCCGCCGAGGCGTTAAATAAGCTGTTTAACCTGCAAAGAATACTTTTGCTAAAACAGAAATAACTATCAATGAAACCGCAAAGACCACAAGCAGTTCAGGTCTAATTTTTATTCCTTCAGTCTCTTCCTCAAAGAACCTCAGCAAACCCGCACTTGCTGCGGGCATTGGACCTGTCTCTTTCTTTTTGCGTCTACTCACCAAATATCCCTGTCCTTTTCAATGTATTGTATGCATTTAATTAATGTTACGCAGATTCCAAAATTTCAAAACCTGAAATTTTTAAGGTTAACAAAGTTTAAACTGTACAACGTTAACAATTTACCACAAAACTTGGTGAGCCTATGCACATATACGAATTCCAAGAAATGATGCACCGCCTATATTTCAAAAGAGATTCCGAACGTGGAGTAAACGGAACATACAATTGGCTTGTTGATGAGGTTGCAGAATTAGGGGAAGAATTGAAAAAAGGAACCGATAAAGAGGCTACTGAGAAAGAATTTGCAGATGTAATTGCATGGCTTGCATCCCTTGCTAACATAATGGGAATAGACCTTGAAAAAACAGCCATCAACAAATACAACTATAAATGCCCAAAATGTAAACAGTCACCATGCCAATGCACATTCTAACTAACTAGGCGTTTCTGCCCTAAACCTGTAGACACCCAATTATAAGGTCTATGTCCTTTGCGGTGAACTATGCTTTCATTTTCAAGAAGTCGCAAGTGATGCAGAACAACGCTATAAGATAAAGACGTTTCCTTTGCTATACTTACTGCATCACTGGATTTGCTCTCAAGAGTTTCTAGTATTTTGGTTCTGGCTTTAACACCGCTACTTACGTTTCTCACATGTTCTAAGTAAGCGTTCGGATGCAAAGAGTCCTTTATACCATTTCACCGCTAGATAAAAACGCGGTTTGTATTGAAAAGCTTTAGGTAAAATCGGAAAGGCTGGCCTGCTTTGGCTTTTTGTTATCGAACATAGAAGCTATCTCTTCTTTTATCAGGTCCATGCGCTGAGTATAATACTTTGGTAAGCCGTATTTATCAACAAGTTGCTGTGCCACCACCAGATACTTCTCTATACCGCCACGGTAAACAGTGAGAGTTAACTTTCCACCACAAAACGGGCATTTCCCTTTGAGAGGCAATCGACGAAACTTTTTGTTGCATGATTTACATCTAAACGCTTGCGTTGAGAAAGCACGCAAATTACCCGCTATGTCTCTAATAAAATGAGTTGTTAAGACTTTTAAGGCGACACGCCTGACGTCCACAGCGTCAATTTTTTCGTCTAACTCCAGCTGCATATTCAGTTTATCAATCATGGACTTGAATTCTTTATAGGAACTGTTAGCGTTACCAAGGTTTATGTTTGTCACGGGAGTGGTGTAGTTGAATCCTTCAAACTGCGCTTCAGTTCCAAGCCTATGACTGATAACGTCCATAATAGAGCTCACTGGCCTAGCTTCAGCTTTCTCGAGAGTTTTTTGGTAGAATTCAAGCGGATAAGTTGCGTCAACGTCAAAATCGTGGGCTTGTCTTTGCACTTCCTTCGTGTTAACAAACGGAATTAAGAGTAGGGGAGCATCCATGATTCCGCCTATCTGAGCAGGCAAGTATACGCGAGAAAAGTTGAGAAGTGTATCCAGCGCCAGCATGATAGCGTCTTCATCACCGTCACAGTCTCGGCGTTTGGCTGAGTGCCAAATAGGATGAGCATAAATTACATTACGATCAGTAAAGCCAACTATGCGCCCTAAAATACAAGCGCATGTATGGGGAGCTAAACCTAAAATTAAATGCCCAACAAGGTCTTCAGGCTTCTTAACGTTATAGTAAGAGGGAAGCTTGTAGACTCTTGTCAGTAGGTCATCAATAAAATCCGCAATTTGAATAAAGTATTCTCCTGCTCGCCAAGGAATCACAACATCCTGAACCCTAAGCTCACAAACCTGATTAGGATCAGTCAAACATGCGCCATGGATATCGTAACAGTATCCTAACTGTCTTATCTTTTCAACGGGCACTCCGACTTCGGCAGGCGTAAAATGCGTTAAGGGAGCATTTGTAGCGTCAAAGCGGATTGTTCCATCCTTGTACACTGATAAATCATATTTTGCCCGCAAAACACCCTTTTCTATAATTTCAGGAGTTTTATCCTGATTAGTTAATCCTTTAACACCCCTCAAGAGTTTTGGAACTGGATAACCAAGTGACCTGCATGCATTATCGATTAATTCTTTGAAGTTAATCGGCTGCCGCTGGTACTGAACAGCATCCGTTTTACAGGTGGGGCAACTGTTATCCTTTAAAGCTCTGCCACAACGAGGACAACTATTCTCTGCTATAGTGTCACATCCACAACTGGAGCATTTTACCCTTAAAGTGTAAGTTTTACAGTTTGGGCATTTCCTCTTAGCTATCTCAACAAACACAGGACCCTGCTTTGCCGCTTCCAAAAGATCCCTATGCGAACCGCCAGCTAAGCTTACTGGAAATAGAACGTGAACAAGCGGCTTCATCTCCCGCCTTTTAGCCTTCTCAGGTCGACCCATGCGTGCACCCACAAAGGTAGGCGCTTTATCTTTAACCTGCACTCCAGAAAGCAGGCTAATTGCTTCCAACACAGTAGCCGCCTGATCGCTCTCAACCATTTGTGTATTACCGTAACCAAGACAGAAGGCCAAAGCGACCGCATCTTCACCTTCCAGCGAAATCTTATTACCTACTAGTTTATGCGGAACAAGGATTTTCCGCAATAACTCGATAATAGCTTCGTTGGTCTCTCCTAAAATTCTGCAAACAACGCCATCTTCCAAGGTAAGTTCAGAAGCCGCCAACCACTTTTTCAGCAACTCAACCTCTTGAACAGAGGATAAGCTTGTCCAGAAGAACGTAAAATTTGGATGCAAAGGCACGCCCAAGTGCAAGCTAAGAAGTATCGCCTCTTTAGCCGTAGGTTTGTTTCTAAATGGGTCGTCCAGAAAACTATTCAGTCTTCCTAAAGAAACCTGAGCAGCTTCCGCTGCCTTAGCTAAATCGCCGCCGAATTTTTCCGTAAGAGCCCTCTGTAAGTCTTTAACCCACCATTCCTCAACGTACCCTGAAGGAGAAAGCCCCTTACTAGTATAGAGAAAATCTCCAAAACTAATCAGGATATCACCCAAAAATAAGATTTTTTGGATTTTGCCTTTAACTTCGGCAAAATTTTCCAGCCACACCCGAACTACTGAATTATCATTCAGTAAAACAATAGGAGGCTCAATGCTATCCACTGGGACTGTAACGCAACCTTTTCCCGGAAGTTCTAAACGCATTTGTGTGCCTGCGGCAAGAAAACGATCCAGTACAAGCATTGTGGCAGGATGAATGCCTACAGCCGAGAGGCCAGTGTTTCGCGATCTGCCATACCTTAACCTAAAGCCGCCACGCCGTGAAGGAAAAGAGAAAATTGGGCGCCCAGCAATCACGTCATCCATAAAGCCGCCTGACTTCTTCTCTGATTTCTTTCGGAATTCTCTTAGCCAATCCCAACCTTGGAAACCGAGCTTTTCAATAATTACCAAAACCTTTTGAGCACGCCCCACGATACCGTCGTTAACTACCCTGAGTGCACCACCTCTAACACGGTTTGTCTCGATTCTTGGAAGATTTCTGTATGAAGAGACTTCTACAGGGTCTGATTCAGTGCCTGTGACTTCAACAGGAAGCAAACTAAGCGCTTTCTTTAATTCATCATCGGGAATGTGATATTGAAAACGACCTACCGACCGTTCATACAATCTTAACTCTTCTATAAAACGGGAGATTTCTTCATCTGTAGGCTTATATCTATCCAAGCCTAACTGACGGCGCACGAAATCGCCTACAACAAGAGTTAACGCCTGATCGGTCCCGCCCGCAGACCGGATTGGCCCTGCAAAGTATATCGCCAAATAGCGTGTCCTATCGGCGTTAGTTTTTATTTTGACTTGAGCTATGCCTTGTATTGGCGCTGCAGTTAAGCCTTCAGTGAAAATTGCTAGGGCAGTTCGAATTGCCTGTTCAGCTGCTTTTTCAGGTTCCATGTGGCCAAATTTGCCGTAAACAATTTCTTCAGCTACTTTAAATGCTATTTCTTCTCTTTGCATTTTAGTGCTTAATTCTCTAATGCTGAGTGCCACTTCTTTGGGTCCTACCAGCCCTTCTACTAAGTCAGCGATGTCTTGTGCAATAATGCATTCTGTTTTTAATGATGGGTCAAATCCTTTTGATCGGGCGCTGTCGCTTATGGCATACAATTGCTTTAGCTGATTTTCCATCGTCTCAACGTAGTTCTGATAACCCTTGCTGATATTCAAAGCGCAGCTCCACCTCAAGATATAGAGTAATGGGTTATTTTGGCTTTCTAAAAACTAAATAGAAAAGTTAAGCATAGACTAGCAAACATTAAACCTTAAGGCCCTTGATTGCTGCGATGATTTCAGAAACCCTTTGCTTGGCATCATTGGTCTCAGTGACGTTTCCAGTTACGATTATGTCTGCTCCTGCAGAGGCAGCAGCTATCGCTTGCTCTTTAGTTCTTATTCCCCCACCTACTATGAGGGGAATTTCAAGCAAATGTTTGACTACGAGGATCATTTCTGGGGGCACAGGATTTGCTGCTCCAGAACCTCCTTCAAGATAAATGAAGCGCATTCCAAGGTATTGGCCAGCAAGAGCGTGAGCGGCTGCTAATTCAGGTTTATTATACGGTACTGAAATCGCTTTGCCTACTATGCCAGCAGTGCCGCCTTCGCCTACAATAATGTAGCCCATGGAAATGGGTTCTAAACCATACTTTTTAATGAGTGGCGCTCCAAGAATCTGGGCGCCTATAAGGAAGTAAGGATCAACCGAATTTAAAAGTGACATGAACCATATGGCGTCTGCGTGGCTGCTTATTCCAGTTATATTGTTTGGGAAAAGTATTGCGGGAATATTTACAGTGGACTTAATGGCTTTTACCACATCGTCAAGGTGAGCTTGAGAAACAAAAGTTGAGCCTCCAATCATAATGGCGGAGGTTCCGCTATTTTCAGAGTTTTCAGCAATACGCGAAGCATCTGAGGCTGATATTTTTTCTGGATCAACAAGAGTTATGTGGATTGAACCTTCGGTCTTTATTTTTTCGAGCAAGTACTTCTCGACAGGCCCTACCATACCAGCAATCCTTCAATTACTCTTTTTTTACGTTTGTTACAGTTGCTCTTTTTGTGGAACCATAAACGCGGTCGGTGAGCATGCAGTAAACGTCAACTTCGCCTTGGGCAGGTTTAATTGGGAATTCTTCCTTAAGACCACAGCTACTGCAACGTGCAACAGCGTGGCCGTCTTCTCTGAATACTTCAACCCTTACTGTTTCTTTTCCACATTTAGGGCAAGAGAAGAATTTAGGCAAACGCTTCTTAGGAATGTGAACCACTTTTTTCCTTCTTCGCCCCAATATAACAGCCTTCCAAATCGATGGTAATGCTCAATCAATATTTATGCTTGTCCTTAAATACTTGCCTACGAACCAAGAATATGAGGCTGCGTGAGCCAAGTGAAGTTAACTTCTTCCGTGTTAGACTTGGATTTTTCTGAGACCGAAAAAAGAATTTGCCGTTTCATTAAAGAGTACGTAGAAAATGCACAAGCAAAGGGCGTAGTTCTTGGACTTTCAGGAGGAATCGATAGTGGAACAATAGCGGCCCTTTCAAGTCTCTCAGTAGGCGGAGATCATGTTTTAGGGCTTATGCTTCCGGAAAAGGAAACGTTTAACCAAAAAGACATTGATGACGCTAGAATGGTTGCAGAAAAATTCAAATTGGAAACACAAATCTGCGATATGTCAGCTGTTTTAGGATGCTTTTACAAGGCTATTCCTGTTTTTGATCCATCAGATAGACGTTGTAAAGGTAACATTAAAGCAAGAACTAGAATGATTTACCTTTACTACTACGCTAACAAACTTAACAGAATCGTATGCGGAAGCTCTGACAAATCAGAAACAATGATGGGCTACTTCACAAAGTGGGGAGACGCTGCAGCAGACATAATGCCAATAATGGATTTATACAAAACGCAAGTTCGCAAACTCGCAATTCATTTAGGAATCCCACAAGAACTTGCGCTAAAACCATCCACACCAGCGCTTTGGCCAAACCAAACTGCAGAAAACGAACTCGGCATCAAGTATGAAACCTTGGACCTCATTCTTTATGGGCTGGAGCGGTTTATGACTACTGAAGAGATTGCAAATCAACTAAGCATTCAGAAGTCTATTGTTGAAAAGGTAAAGACCAGATGGCTAGCAAATGAACACAAAAGAAAAATGCCAATAGCCCCAAAAATTGGATACAGAACCGTAGGAAACGATTTTAGGCTTCCAAGACATACTTATTGAAAAGTGGAATACATGAAAGACAAAATTAAACTCGCACTTGCTCAGATAAGCAGCAAACGTGAAAACAAAAATGAGAATCTGCAGAAAATAGAAAAATTGACTTTTAAAGCCAAGGAGCAAGCGGCGGACCTAGTTATTTTCCCTGAGCTTTCGTTGACTGGTTACGTAGTCAGGGATCAAATCTATGAGTTGGCTGAAACAATACCTGGGCCAACAGTTGAGAAAGTAGAGGCATTAGCAAAGAAGACAGGGATGCATATTATTTTTGGGATGCCTGAGTTAAGCGAAAAAACCCAAGCAACAGTCTTTAACGCTGCAGTCTTAGTAGGACCTCAAGGTTTAATCGGTAAATATCGTAAAATGTATCCGCCAACTCACAGCGTATTCGAAGAGAAAAGATATTTCCGACTTGGCTATCAACCTGCTGCCTTCCAAACTGATTTGGGGAATATAGGTTTATGCATATGCTATGACGTTTTCTTTCCAGAAGTGCTTAGGCTTACACGATTGAAAGGTGCACAGCTGATAGTTTGCATATCTGCGTCGCCTGCTGTACGTAGGAGCTACTTTGAAATATTAACTGCTGCAAGAGCTTTAGAAAACACAGCTTTTCTTGCATACGTGAATCTTGTCGGCGTTGAGGATGGCTTGCAATTTTGGGGAGGAAGCAGGTTGGTTAGCCCTACTGGAGATGTTCTTGCAAAGGCAAAGTATGACGAAGAGGACTTTATCACCTGTGAAGTAGATTACAGCGACTTAAGAACTGCGGAGACCTTTATCCCTACCTTAAGGGATTTACGCCCTGAACTTTTTGATAAATTAAAAGAATACGCAGAGCTTCTCTGAACAGGCATATAGAAGCTGCAACCATTTAGGAAGATAGTGATAATTACAAATCACAAACACATCACAATCCTGTGACGTCAAGTGATTTTAGGGATAAACCACCGTGATCTTAACGTGATAGGTGACATCACGGACGTTTTCACAATCACACTCGTTATGGCATAAGAAAAAGTTACGGGAAGCTTGGAAAAGAAGGAGTGGCAAAAAGTTATTTGTATTGCTTGTAATTTATCAAAAAAGGAGGAGATAGCCTAGTAAGCATTTTCCGAAGGTGCAATTTTATATAAAGTTCAGAAGAAAGTGTGTGCGGAATAATCAATAATTTAGGCTTTTATGTGTTAACTATACTCAATTTTCCTCTAAATCACAAAAGGCATTTGTTTTTGCTTTATTTTCCTGTTTCGCCGCTTTTTTGGCTGTATAAATAGCAAGCTAATAGTATTTTTCGTTTGGATAAAACTTAAAAGGCTGACTCAGTATACAAAAGTGTATCCATTTGAATCATGGAAGGAGAGAGCGATTTGAAGCTTAAAGACGGCGTTCAAGCATGGTTAAACGGAGCATTAAATGACCCAATAGTGAAAATACTCGCTAAAAACAGTCAATTAACGAAAACCCAGCTTGAAACACTGCTAATAGACGTTTTGGCTGAAAATATTTCAGGCAAACAGTTAAAATACGATGAAAAAGCCGCATTAAGGCTAACTAAGGCTAAAATAAGCCGTGGATCCTTTAATAGGACGTTAAAGCAGTCCAAAGAAAACGTCATAAAATCGATTTATACAGTGCTACTTTTAGGGTATTTAGGGGTGTTTGATAGCACAACTCTTGACCCGTATCTCGAAATAGCCAATAAACTGCACGAATATGTCGATGCACACCAAGACATACCTGACAAGGAAGAGGAACTAAAAGACCACCTAAAAGTCATAGAAATCATACGTGAAGAGCTTGAAACAAGCCTAAAACGGCTTTCTAGTCCATCAGAAGAGCCCTTGTGACGTCACAAATCACAGGATAAAGCAACAATTTTTAACTGAAAATAGGACGCTAAAGGACTCATATCACAAGTGCAAATATCAAGCTTTAAATGGCAAAATAGGCTTAAATTAGAGGGCTTTATCAGGGTTCAGGATAGGCAACAGGCAAAAGAAATTATTGTGATGTGTGATATCATAGTGAACATGCGTAAATATCACCGCAAACCTTAAAAAGTCCATGGTAAACTGTGATGTGTGATGCAACCGATTAAATCACGCTTAAATCACAGGGGTGGAAAAGCACGGTTGACTTTGCACCGGTACTCTTAGGCGTTTTGCTGGCTACGACAGTAGCAGCATCAGTCGAGTATTATAGGCAAATACGTAAGGCACAAAAAGAATACGAGAAAGCCAAAGATGTTATCGAAGATATTGTACTCAGTTTTAATCGAGAACTCAAGCGTGAAGCCGACAGATTAGAATTAATCGCATACAAAGTGGAGGGAAACTCAGCTAAAGCTGATACAAGCCTTAGAAAGATAGACAATGTGGAAAAGAAGATGGCGCCCTTAGAGAATCAATTCGGAGCTGTTTCACAAAACAACGCCAACATTCTATCAGGATTAACAGGTTTGGAATCGAAAATCAAAGACATCGAAGCGTCTCAGGAGACGTTAAGGCTAAAAATTGCAGGTTTCGAAGAACAAATCCAAAAGTTTACAGTTGCTCCCGAAATTAAAAGCGAACCCGTTGTACCCATCAGACGTGACAAAGCAATGGCTGCATTAACAGATACAGAAATCGCAGTGCTGGAAATGTTGTCTTCAGAAGGCCCCAAGACAGCGCCGAAAATCAAAGACAGAGTACAACTTAGCAGAGAACACACAGCAAGACTAATGAAGAAACTCTATGAAGAAGGCTATCTAGAAAGGGAAGTAGGCAAAATACCATTCAGATACAGTATCAAAAAAGAGATGGAAAAACTACTAAAGAAAACCGAAAACAGCCAACAAACTTAAGTCTACAAAGAAGGCGTCTCTTGCCCACTCAACCGTTTAAGACGCTCATCCATCTGCGTAAGTTTCGGTGAATCAGGAAGCCCATAGTCAACCCTGTTATGCTTGTCTAGGTACTCTGGATAATGCGTTACCTTGATTGGAACAGCAAACTTGATCTTTGGCTCTGAAATGAGCAAAGCTTCGCCGACATCAAGCATTTTTATTTCTGTTTCACTGTACTCCATGTACGGGTATTTTCAGTCAAGTAAAGTCTATCCTTCTTCAACTCCGTTTTCATTATCACTTTAGTCCACAATTCAGCAAACACGTCAAAGTTAATCCTTGAAGGCCTTGGAGTTACAGCGTTAAGCCCAACCCTATACTTGCGGTATGTAAGGGCAATGTCAGAAAAAATTGTCCGTGGCTTATTCGGATCAAGAAACTCGTGTGCTTCCTCAAGGGTTATTAGCAACGTAGGAAGCTTTCGCCATTCCTCAAAGTTATCTTCCCACATACGCTTAAAATGTTCAGGTACTGCTGATGCAGATAAACAAACGATTCGGTTTTGATCTTCCGAACGAAGCCCGGAAATGTCGATTAAGCAGGTTATGCCTTTGCATATATTCTGAAGGACACTTTCAACAAAACTGTAATTAGAAGCTGGGAATAGGTCACTTGATAGGGACGAGAGCTTTTGCATTAACGCTTCAACAACAACTTTTTGCGCTCGGACACCGACGTTTCCCTCATTATGATACAGTTCTCTGGCACTTTGAATCCAGTCAGCTCCAAAATGCCTATACAAGGCCCATGCAAGCCGTTTTTGTGGAGGTTGAATATCAGGGAATATAGTTTCGAGTTTGCCAGGGAGTATAGTGCTTAAGCCTACAGCCATTTTTCCATCCTGAGCTGAGTAGAATTGGACTTTGCTGTGGAATAATGGGTGATCTTTTAGACCTCTTTGTGTTTTAATTTCTTTTCCCTCTAGAAGTTGCCCGGCAAAGTCGTAAATTAGAGCCACAGTTCTTGGACTGTTATCGATTAGTTGAGCATTTATGATTAATTCGGTGTTTGTTTTTCCAGAGCCGGTCATGCCGAACATGCCCATCATTCTGGGTATAGCTTCAATGTTTATGCCTACTGAGCTTAGGATGTGGTCTTCTGAACGCAAGCACCCAATTTCAAGTTCGCCTGAGAGCTTTAATATAGAGCAGTCTTCGTCTGTTGCAGCATATACTCTGTCACGGTAGTTTGGGTTAAATGTTGGTGAATGCAGTGTATCGCCTCTTTTTTCTAAAAACAGGATCGCTTCCACACTTCTGTAAGCTGAATATGGTCCAAATGCCTCTTTGCCTTCTGCCTCACGCAACTGTTCTATTGTTTCAAGGGTTGAACTGCTTTCAGAATTAACGACCCGGGCATAAAAGTTTCTTTCGCCAGAGTCAATGCGCACTATTTGACCAAACGATAATCCGATGTTTTTGCTGACTAGAAATGAAACTGAATCGCCCTTTGTTCCGCAAACAAATCCTATTGAATCAGTATTGGTCATCCTTCCACTCCCATTCAAACGCGTGTTTTACTCCATGAATCTCATCTGCAAAACTGCATGAACGCTCTTCTCTTCTCAGAGCTTCAAGCAACCCTACTTCATTTAGTTTATCTTCAATCTTGTCGTAATAAGAAAACAGCATAGAATTTGAAGGGGCCGAGAATTCGTGTGCCAAGTAGAGGCTTATTGGATAACCTATACACCGAGGATCCTCGCAGACGCTGGTTAAGGGTGAAAGTAACTCAGCAATATCTTGTTGGGTAAGGTAATCCATTATATCGCAACGGAAAACATGCTGGCTTTCAGCGCATAGCTTTACAATAGCGATATCTCCATACAAGCTTCTGTCTTTGTCTGCCTTCCGCACGGGATAATAAACCCAGATTGGATGAGAGGTCATGGTGTACGTAGTAGCGACTAAGTCTCTGCCTTTCTCATCATGCATTGAAGGAGAATTCTTGCTTATCGCTAAAAGTCTAACACCATTTTTCTCGCATTCCTCATAAAGAGATACTCTAAACTTTCGTTCACCACCAAAGTAGCCACCACCATCTAGAAGAAGGTACATACTACGTACATCCCCATGTACGTGGTAAGGCTTACTTAGTTGTTCTTTAAGCATTTGTAGAGCAACTTGGCTTTCTAATTCAATCCTAAAGTCCTGCAGGTAACTCCTACGTACATGCGAGTCTCCTACAACAGTGCAAATTCTCTCTGAATAGCTCCAATCAACTGTGCGCTCTCTAACTGAAGCATATGAGGCACGCATTAAATATATGCCCCAATTATTTGCTCGCTTTAAAGTACGGGTAGAACAGTCAATAGCAATAAAACTGCCCATGTACGTAGTAACTTTCTTCAGAGGCCTCATTAGAGAAGCATCAGGTTTTACCGTTATTAATGGTTCTTCTTTTACTTGACTTCCAAGAGCTATTCTGCCTTTATCAATATAGAATTTAAGTTTATGTTCCATTTCAGCGAAGTCTACTTCAATACTCTTATCCAAGTGTACACTACCTAAGCGCTCGCGGAATTAATCCTTAGTCATACTAAATTTAGTTTTATGCTTTGCGTCACTTAGCTGCTCAAGTTACTTTATGCGTTGCTTTATAGTCGCTTGAGAAATGTTTGCAGTTTTATACTTCAAATTGTTTTGTCCACCAATCCTTAAAAGCATACCTTTGCCTGCCATCCTTGAAAGATAAGTGGAAACTGTACTAAGGCTAATTGGCTCTTTAAGTTCCTGCTCATAAATCGACTGAATATCCTTTGAAGAAAACCAAATTAACGGAAAACTTCTCTGAATCACTAACTGAACTTTTTCAAAGCGCGAAAGGACGCGATTTGGTAAAGAAGCCCCTGTACCTAAAGTTGGACCCTCACCCGGTACACCACCTAACAATTCTACAAGATCCAAGAGGCGTAGAGCTTTATCACGGGTTACCTGACCCTCAAAAGCAATAGTATATCGATTACCATCGCTATCGAACAGCTCAACGCGTATTTTACGAGCTGGCATTAGGTGCACACCTCAAGGGTTGTTCACAAGCTTTACACTTCACAACTTATAGCTGTTATGGTGAAACAAAGGAATTAAAAAAGGCAATATCAAGCTTGTAAATTAAAAAACGATTAAAAACACAGTTTATTTACAATAACCAGCTTCACGCTAAAGTGAAACAGCTAAAAAAATTTAGTTATGGCTTTGTTTTACTTTTCCAGTAGAAGTGAAGGGGTGCCTTATTCACAGGGAAAGGACAGGAAAAGGGTAATTTATATGAAAAGAGACTTGAGAAAGCAACAATTTTAATGCTATTTCACACGGATTCACAGTTTTGTGAACTTAAAATAGGAAAGCTTTAGCGTGAAATTCTGAAAATATACTTTGCTCAGAATTTAATTAGGTTACGGGTTAAAACAACTTAACTACCGCTTTTAAAAAGTTAATTTACCATGGGAAAAATACTTGGAGGGGCACCCCTATGTTTCCTCTCGAAGTCTTCAGGCTAAAAAGAAGCTAGGAAAGCTTGAAAAAATATTTGCAAGCTGTTTATCTAAAATCTTTGATAGTAATTATTAATATATAAAATTACTTCTTACCTATCAGAGTATATTTACATTAATATAATTAAAGTCGTTTTCTCCTTAATAAGATTTTTTTTCCAGTAGAAACATTGGGGTGCGTCTTGCTCTCATTTTGTTTAGTTGTTATCGAGTGTTTCCATCTTTTTTTAGGATTATTGTGTTCCAAGACCAGTTTTTTGTACTACATACTTTATCTGTTCCACACGAAATAACGGTGGTGCCGCTGAAAAATGTGGGGTTGGGTAAATGGGAAATCCAAGCGTATTAGATGACGTATTCGACAATTTCATTAATGGAGTTCGATTGTTTAAGGATAGAGAAGTTCTGAGGCATGATTATCTTCCTGAAAAATTACCCCACAGAGAAGAACAAATAAGATTATTAGGACAAACTGTTGCGCCAGTCCTGAAGGATGCAAGATGTTCTAACATTTTTATTTATGGACAAACCGGAACCGGAAAAACAGCAGTAACAAAATACGTGTTGAGCCATCTAGAATCTAAGGCGAAAGAATATGGTGCATCAGTAAAATTTTGTTACATAAATTGCCGAATGACTGGTTCGGAATACCGCGTTTTCGCAAATCTAAGCCAAAACCTTGGTGTGGCTATACCTTTTACAGGTTTGTCTGTTGGTGAAGTTTTTGATAGGTTTAGAGCAGGTTTAGATTCTTCCAGAATAATTTTTATCATAGTTCTCGATGAAATTGATGCTTTGATTAAAGACCGAGGAGACGCTTTTATGTATGAGCTAACAAGGATAAATGAAACTCTACATAAGAGCAAGGTTTCGATAATCGGCATATCAAACGACCTTCGATTGAAGGAATTTTTGGATCCTAGAGTTTTTAGTTCTCTTAGCGAGGAAGAACTGGTTTTTAGGCCGTACGATGCTGGCGAACTTCGAAACATTCTTCTTGAACGATCAAAATTATCCTTTCAAGAGGGCGTTTTGTCTGATTCAGCATTAAGTATTTGTTCAGCTTTGGCTGCTGCTGAGCATGGGGATGCGAGACGAGCTCTGGATTTGTTGCGTGTTGCCGGAGAAGTTGCTGAGCGCCAAGGCGCTAAGGTAATTACGGAAGAGCATGTGCGCCAGGCGGAGAAGAATATTGAGCATAACCGAGTGGTTGAAGCTCTCAAAAATTTAACGCTACATTCCACATTAGTACTTCTCAGCGTTTACCACTTGAACAAGTCAAGTGCTACTACAGGTGAAATATACGATGTTTACAACGAACTTTGTGGCGAATTGGGTGCTGGGCTTCTGACACAACGCCGTTTAGGCACTTTAGTTAATGAGCTTGATTCCATGGGTCTTGTAAATGCGAAAGTTGTAAGTATGGGTCGGTATGGTAGAACGAAAAAAATCAGGCTTGAAATTTCCCGAAGCCTTATTAAGGATGTATTTGGCGGTGATAGCCGATTTGGTCGTTTAATCGACTATTCTCCGCAAGTTTCTCATAAGGGTTCAAAATGATGCTAGCTGAAACCTGCTGGAAAAGCTTTAGTTAAATGAGAGAACGGTTGTTTCTAGTGTTTGTAAGTTCACCACTGGAACTTTGCCTGGCGTGGGGACTAACCCCAGTTTTTCCATGTACTCTGTCTGTTCCTGCCAACCGCCTGAATTTACCACCAGCACTCCACGATAATTGCAGTAACCTAATACGTGAATGTGCCCCGCGTGGAAGATGTCTGGCACTCTGTCTATTACTAGGTAGTCTCGGTTTTCGGGTGATAACATAGTTTTGCCGCCGTACACTGGGGCTAAATGACGGCTTTGCATAAGTAGCTTCATTGCCTTTTCTGGGTGATCATGGTCCATTCCTGGTATAACAGCGATTATGTCGTCTAAGCTCCGACCATGGTACATTAAAACTTCCACACCGTGTAAGCTTAATAGGCATGGGCTTCCAACTGAGTGAATGTTTTTACCTTGAAGTCCAGTCAAATAATCTTGTGGTATGGCAGGTTGGGGTAAGGCTTTGCGTGAGGCATCATGGTTGCCCGGGGAGATTATTATTTCGATGTACTCTGGGATTTTTTCCATGTACTTGGCAGCAAAGTTATATTGTTTGTGCACGTCTCGTATGGATAGTTCTTTTGCTTGGTTGGGGTAAATTCCAACGCCGTCGACGATGTCGCCTGCTATTAGTAGATACTTTACTCTGCTTGCTATTTCCTTCATTTGCTCGTTTCCATATTTGCCATTAAGCCAGAGTATGAAGCGTTTGAATGCTTCTTTTTGGAATTTAGTGCTGCCAATGTGAAGGTCTGACGTTAAGACAGCGTAAACTGGTTCTTGGGCTCTCTGTGGGGTTTTTCTGCCTATTTCTGGAAAAATTATGTCTTCAGCTAGGAAAAGGTTGCTTCTAGTTTTTATTACTGCCAAACAAATTACTTGATCAGGCAAAAGAAGAAGGGCTTTTTTGCGGACTTCTTCTGGTGCTTTCTGAGGCACTAAGACAGTTGCGCTTCCTTGCAGATCTTCAACTGATAGTATCATTTGGTTTTTTGATTCTCTTTTTTCTGTTACCATACAGATTATTTTGAGTTTTGTTTTAGCCGGTGACTTGAGCGCTTCTAGTATCGATGTTGCAGCTTTAACGTCGATTCTTTGCCTTAGCAAGCGTTCGATTCGTTTAAACCTGTCTTGGAAATATTGCAGGTATTCTTCGAGGGTGCCGTTGGAACTAAGCTTGCCTGTGGAATCTTCCAGAATATTAATGCTTGCTTTTATGTCCTTGGCGTACGGATAAAAAGTGCTTTCAAACACGCTTGTTTGCTGTTTTATTGGTTGTTCTAGGGCGTTTTGTTGTTGCTGAGGCTGCGTTTTTGGCATGGGCACTGTTAGCTGCTGTAGTAAGGTTTCTAAGAAAACTTTGTCGATGAAGATTGGTTTTTCCTGTAAGTCCTGTATTCTTTGAAGTGCTAAATTCATAATGCCGACTGGATCTGCCATGTCTGAGTTTTGACTTAAGAATTCAAAGGCTTCGCTGTTTAGTTGGTATCCTGCTGCGATTGCCACTTCGATTGCTTTTTGTAGTTTTTCTTTTCCGCTCATTTTGATCTTGTTCTTGCGAACTAGTGAGTTTAGTCCTAACTTTTATGTTTAGGTTCTTATGCTTTTGAGTTATTTACTGTTTTTTGTTTGCAGGATAATTTTTTGGAGTTTAAGGGTTCTGTTGATTTTACTTAGTTCAGGGTAGGGCAACGTTTGCTCTAACATTAATAATGTATTAACCGTTAATTATTCAAAATCAATTCAGTTTATATAAGCGCTGCATAGTTTAGATATGTTATATCTCGCTTGGGGTATCATTATGGGTGAATTGCGCAAGGTTCAACAAACGCCAACGGGCACTTTTTTTGTTTGTGTGCCTAGAGCTTGGGCTCAACAGAACGGTTTAAAAAAGGGCAATTTGGTGAATTTGGATGTAACTAGTGACGGCAAGCTTGTCGTAGATTCAAAATACGATGCTGAGCAGCAGCCTAGAATTGCTTCTTTAAGCGTTGGTCCTTACTTGGGTCGGGAGATTATTGGGCGCTATCTACTTGGTTATGACGTGATTCGCATTGAGGCAAAGGATCGCATAGCTTATGATGTTAGACACATTGTTAAGTCGACTGTTAGTTCTCTGATTGGGTTAGAGATTGTCGAAGAGACTTCTTCAGCAATTGTTTTGCAGTGCTTGTTGGAACCATCTGGGTTTTTGCCTGAAAAAATTTTGCGGCGCAATTATGCAATTGTTGCTGGGATGACTCGTGATGTTGCTAACTCTTTTATTAGTGGTGATTTGCAGTTGGCTAAGAGCGTTGTTGCCAGAGATGATGAGAGTAACAGGTTATATTTTTTGTTGGTTAGAATTTTGCGAACAATAATTCAAAATCCACGTTTGAGCGAGAAGCTTGGGATTACTCCGATAGAATGTTTGGATTACCGTTTGGCTGCAAGCTTAATTGAAGGTATAGGTGATGCGTGCGTTCAGGTGGCAGCTAAAGCAATGGCGCTCAATGGAGTGAAGCTGTCCGGGGAACTGCAGAAGTTGGTGGTTGATTTGCAAGCCATCTGTTGTGAAGCTCATGAGCAAGCGTTGAAATCCTTTGTAACCAAAGACATCACTTTGGCAGAAAATGTTCGTAACCTGCGGGGAAAAATCGACGCAACTTATTCAAGCATTGAACGGGTCGCAAAAGACTCTTCTTTAGATTTGGTGCCTCACCTTTTGGCGGCGGTGTCTTTCCTTAGGCAGATTTATGAGCGAAGTGTAGACCTGGCAGATCTGGTTGTTTAACTTACTTTCAAGTTTGACCTATAGTGCTCACACAAAACTATAGCTTGAAGCATATTANNTGGTAAAGGGTTAAATTTGCTGGTTTGCATTCACATCAAGGATAATTCACATGTCAAGCATCACCGATAAAGTGGCTAACGCTCTCTACTATTCTGGATGCGTTAAGTTTGGGGTTTTCAAAATTAAGTCTGGAGCAATCAGCCCATATTATATTGATCTTGCCCGTTTACTTTCTTCACCAGAGCAACTGTGCACAATAGCTGAGGTGGCCGCTGAACAGGTTAGGCAGATAATGGTTACTGATAGAATAGACAAACTGGCCTCTATTGAGCTTAAGGGCGCGCTGATAGTGCCAAGTATCGCCTGCAAAGTGAACTTGCCCTGCGTCGTGGTCAGGAAAGAGGAAAAAGCCTACGGTGTTACAGGCAGAATCGTCGGCGCAGACGTAGCAAAAGGCGATAACATCCTATTTTTTGATGATGTCATAAGCGAAGGCTTATCCAAAGTTGAAGGAATAAAACCTCTGCAAGAGCTAGGCGCTAACGTTAAGCACTTGCTGGTGGTTGTAAACCGGGAGCAAGGTGGCAAAGAGACCTTAGAGAAACTCGGCTTCAGAGTGCATGCTTTAGCTAAAATCTCTGAAATTGTTAATTCGCTGTATCAGAATAAGCACATTTCAAAAGAGCAGGCTGACAAAGTTTTAGGTTATGTGAAACAATTTCAACGTGACTAAGAATACTAGGAAGAATACCACTTAACGATTTCTTTTGCCACGTTACTGGAATAGCCACTCTTTGAGAGTGACTTCTTAAGATCCTTTGGCGTGTAAGTCTCCAATTTCTATCCCCAAATTACTTTAGCAGGTAGAATATAAAGTTAATCAAAGCATCGTAATATCTCGATCAAGTTACCGCGTAAAATAGATGTACCCTGTATTTATTGGGGTGCCTGTTCACAAGAGTATACACTTCAAAGGAAGAAACACAACAATGCAAGCTCAAAAACAAGTAATCGAAGCTTTACTAAATCCAGAAGCTTATCCTGAAGACCCAGGCAAAATTGAACTAATCCAAACCCACATTTCATTTGTCTTCTTAACTAAAAATTTTGTTTACAAAGTTAAAAAAGAGGTAAACTTTGGATTTCTCGACTTTTCCACACTTGAAAAGAGACGCTTCTTCTGTGAAAAAGAGTTAGAGCTCAATAGGCGACTTTGCCCAGACATGTACCTTGAAGTTGCACCAATCAACAAATCAAAAATTATCAAGATAAAAGGCGGTGGCGAAACCGTTGAATATGCCTTAAAAATGAAGCGCATGCCGCAAGAAAAAATCATGACTGTACTTCTTAAAGAGAACAAAGTGGACGATAAAACGATTGATGAGCTAGCAAGAATAATTTCGCAATTCCATTCCAAAGCACAAACAAGCAGTGAAATAAACGAGTATGGTTCCCTGAAAATAGTTAAGACTAACTGGGATGAAAATTTCGCACAAACCCTAAAATTCATCAACCAAACAATCTCACAAGCAGAATTTCAATTCATTCAGAACAAAGTTACCCACTTCATGGAAAACAATAAGGCGCTTTTTGAAAGCAGAATAAAAAACAACAAAATTAGAGACTGCCACGGTGACATGCATTCAGGAAACATCTTTATCACAGACAAAATCTACATTTTTGACGCCATAGAATTCAACGACCGCTTCAGGTACTCTGATGTAGCCTCAGACGTGGCATTTTTAGGCATGGACCTAGACTTTCAAAAGAGGCCTGATCTATCAGCTTACTTCATAGATAGGTATGTAGCATACTCTGACGACCAACAGTTAACAAAGCTTCTTCCATTCTATAAGTGCTACAGAGCTTATGTACGTGGTAAAGTAATCAGCTTTAAACTAGACGACCCCAACGTGAACAACGAGGAAAAGAAAGCCGCAACCAAAGAAGCACAAGCCTACTTCAACCTAGCCGCCGACTACGCGAAAAATCTGTAACAAGCTCTCATTATGCGAATTGCTTAACTATCCAATCAGGAATTTGAACTGTGCCCATCACGATTGGTTTCTGGTGGCAATCGCTTCCGCCCGTCATCATTAACCCATGTTTCCTCGCGAACCCTACATAGTGGTTTGTTGTTTCAGCCGTGTTTCTTGAGTGCCAACATTCAACGCCATCAATGTAAGGTAACATTTTTTCTTGGATAATTTCTGTTTGTTCAGGCAACGATTTAGTTAATGCTACTAGCGAAGTTCCATGAGGGTCGTTGGGATGAGCCAAAACCAGTTTTCCCCCAGCTTCCCTGACAAGTTTTGATGCTTCCTCTAAGTAAAGTGGATACTTGGGGACGTCGCACTTTACAAGGTATTTATCAAAGGCTTCTTGTCGCGTTTTAACGATGTTCTTCTTCACTAAATAATCTGCAATGTGAGGCCTGCCAAGTACTCCATCAACCGACTCCTTAATCTGCCTCAAATCATCCTTAGTTAATGCTGCAATGTGTTCTTTTTTAAATTCCGCGTTAAGGTTGTCTAGGATTTTTTTAGCTCTTTCCTCTCGATATTTCGCCATTGTCTCAAGCTTGCTTTCTAGCGCTTTATTATTGACATCAAATTGATAGCCTAAGAAATCCAGCGAAACCGCTTTGCCCTCATGACATCTTGGGTGTGAGAAGGTTACGTTTAACTCGACCCCAGAAACATATAGAATATTCTCTATTTTAGCGAGTGCTAAGGCTTGGGTTTGGCAGCCAATAGAATCGTGATCCGTAATCGACATGAAGCCGATGTTTCGGTTTTTTGCTTCTTTGAAAATTTCTTGAACAGTCAGCTTTCCATCTGAAGCTTTGGAGTGAATATGCAAGTCGATTATCATTATGAAACGGTGTCCCGTTATTTTTTTTCCATTCCTATAACGTACCAGTCCTTAGTGTTATCGCGGCAAGTATCAACTGTTAAATGCAGTGTCTTGAGCGTTGGATAATTTTTCTTTATGTCATCAATGTCCACCGGTTCAAACTTACTCTTGTTAGCAAGGTACGCTTCTACCGTTAAAGCGTTTGACTCATACTTCTCTTTAGTACGCCTCTGAATCCTAGCGATAGACACTTCTTCAGGACAGCTTGTTTGCAAAATAACAAACACCATGTTATGCTTTGCTGCAACTTCTGCCGCACGCCGCCTTAAATCTTGAGTAACAAAGGTAGCATCCAAAATAACGCCGGGAGCATCTTTCCCAGCCAAATTATCTGCCCTTCGAAAGACTTCATCATAGACAGACATGCGTTTATTCATGTTTCCTGCAACTTTTGCGTCAAAAACATCCTCGTTCTTCAGAACTTCTAAGCGGATTAAATCGCTTCTGAGAATTTGATACCCTTTTATTTTTGAGACTTCCTCTGAGGTTTCTGTTTTCCAAGTTCCAGGTAATCCGCATGTGATTAGTAACGTTTTGGGTCCTAGATTGGCTTTAATAAATTTGGCAAAAGGTTCCTTCAATCCTACACCCTTCTTACACTTAGCTTTGGGCGAGTTGTTAATTAAACTTTTTCCAGCCCATAAACTGCCCTTAACGTGAAGCAAATTCTAAATAGGTAGAAGACATACTTTTCCTAAAAAGAAGGAATATTCATGGAAGAATTCAAAGTTAAAGATAAAAGCTTAGCACCGCAAGGTCATTTACAGATCGAATGGGCATCACGCCACATGCCCGTACTAAACCTGATTAAAAACAGGTTCGAAAAAGAAAAACCCCTGAAAGGCTTAACTTTAGGGGCATGCCTCCACGTAACAAAAGAAACAGCCGTTCTGGTTGAAGCATTAACAGCTGGAGGCGCCAAAATCGCGTTATGCGGTTCCAACCCGCTCTCAACCCAAGATGACGTAGCTGCAGCATTAGCGGATAAAGGCGTTCATGTTTTTGCTTGGAGAGGACAAAACACCGAAGAATACTACAAGTGCATAGACAACGTGCTAGATTACAAGCCATCCATAACCCTTGACGACGGTGCAGACTTAGTCGGCACCTTACACAGCAAACGCCAAGCTGAACTAAAAAACGTTAAAGGTGGAACAGAAGAAACCACTACAGGAGTAATCCGCTTAAGAGCAATGGAAAGGGACGGTTGCCTAAAATATCCCATCGTAGCCGTTAACGACGCCTACACGAAATACCTCTTTGACAACCGCTACGGAACAGGACAAAGCACAATCGACGGCATCCTAAGAGCCACAAACACATTGCTAGCAGGCAAAAACTTCGTAGTCTGCGGGTACGGCTGGTGCTCAAGAGGCATAGCCATGCGAGCTCAAGGCTTAGGCTCCAACGTCATAATAACAGAAGTCCAACCTATCCGAGCGTTGGAAGCAGTAATGAACGGTTTACGTGTCATGCCAATAGCCGAAGCGGCGGTCGTAGGTGACATATTCGTAACAGCAACAGGAGACATTAATGTAATACGGCAGGAGCACATGCAGAAAATGAAGGACGGCGCTATAATGGCTAACAGTGGGCACTTCAACGTGGAAATAAATATAAAAGATTTAGAATCACTGTCAACTGCTAAAAGAACCATGCGCCCTAACTTAGAAGAGTACACTCTAAAAGACGGCAGAAAGCTTTACCTTTTAGCCGAAGGCAGACTAGTAAATTTGGCCGCGGCAGAAGGGCACCCATCCGAAGTCATGGACATGTCATTCGCTAACCAAGCGTTATGCTCGGAATACATAGCCAAAACAGCGAAGTTATCTCCCAAAGTCTTCACAGTTCCAAAAGAAATCGATGAAAAAGTTGCTGAACTAAAGCTGAAATCGATAGGTGTAAAAATCGATGAGCTTACAGCTGAACAGAAAAAGTACCTCTCAACTTGGGAAATGGGAACAACATAAACAAGAGCACACTAAAAAGCATGACAAACTTTAAATTGCTTGAGATTATACATGGCTATAAAGTGGTGACTTAAATGGTTAGCAAAGATCAAGCAATAGGTGGAGCAATACTACTCGTTTGTGTTCTAGTTGCAGTATTATATATTGTAACACTATTCTATCCACAATGGCTCGTTACTATCGGACTACTCAGCGGTACTGCTAACGTTCAATTCTGGGTAATCGCAATACCAGTCTTCGTAGCCTTCGTAGCTATAATGTTCATAGGAGCATGGATCGGCTGGACAATGGCTACAACACCGCCTCCAAAACCAATCGAAGAAATTACAACTGAGATCGAAGAGAAAAAGGAAGAACCAAAAGTAGAAACGCCAGAGCCAGTCAAACCGGCTGAAGCGCCTGCCACCGAAGAAAAAGCAACAACAAAGAAAAAGAAATAACTTTCTTCAATTTTTCCTATCTTTCACTTCTTCAGTTTTTTTAATTATAATTATCTTGGCAAAAATATTCTAAATTTATTAAAAATTACATTCTCATTTTTCGAAGCATGCATTCAACAATATCCTTGCAAACGATGCATTCGTCAGGAATTTGCTCTTTCTGTTTCCGTTCACTTAAGTAGCCAAGGTGGTAGTGGCAGGCGGGTGGTTTTTCTTTATTTTTAGTTGGCTTTTCTTTAGGAAGGACTGTTTCAACTTGTGTTTTCTCTGGTTCATTATCGGCCTCCATTTGCGCTTCGGTTATTTTTGTTAAACAGTATGGGCAGGCGGCATATGGCTCTGCCGAATCCTGCTGTAAATTCAAGGTTTTAAGTGGCTTAGTGAAAACTTTCCTACATGAAGTGTTCGGGCAGGTAAACGTTTTTTTCCCTCGTTTTCTCTTTAACCAACGATAAACTGGTTCTCCTTTAGGAATGGGGGTTATTGGCTTATAGTGTTAATGAATCTGAAATAAAGATGCTGACTATTCGACATTGCACGCTTGGGCTGGAGAAGCAAGCTTCTTTAGGTCATCAGCGCCTTCAGCGTATCCTGAAGCAATCAATACGTCGCCGGCTTGGATTTTTGAGTCTGCTCGAGGGCGCACACATTTCTCTGCTCTTTTAATTACTAAAACCCACATGCCGGTTTCTTCATGCACACGCGCTTCTTTCAGAGTCTTATTTACAAGCGGAGAATCCGCAGTAACACAAGCTTGGGCAACCGTTTCCTCTGCTTCTTTAATTGTCAGCTTCAAAACTGGGTGCGGTTCAATACCTCTTAGAACAACCTCAGATATATCTGCAGCTGCATCAGCGATTTTTTCTGTAGCTACACCTAACCGAATTAAACCTAGGAAACCTGAGGCTTCTTCTTTTTTGAAGTCGCTGGTTAAAGCAAGCAATTCGAAATCAGTGTGCAATTGGTCCATGCGTTCTTCAAGACGCTGGACTTCTTCAGCTAGATCCTTACTGTTTAACATAAGGGAAGAATAAGCTAAATCCAACATTAACTCGGATGTGTCCTTGAGTTCAACGAATCTTGAAACGATTTCCTCGAATTTCACGCGTTTTTCAACGTCTAATTTTGCAAGTTCTCCCCCAGCTAAATCTTTAAACTCTTCAATGCCTAATGGCGCTCCACGCGTAATTAGGACGTCCCCTTGGAAGACTCTTTCTGCATCCTCGGGGTTGAGTATCCAATCGTTATTTCGGCGGATGGCAATAATATCAACGCCCATTCTTGCTGCTAAATCAAGTTCATCTATCCTTTTTTTGACAATCGCTGAATCGGCTTTAACGGTCACTTTCATTAAGCGCTCTTCCACTTTTTCAAAAATTTCGCCAACTATGGGGTGGATGCCAATATCGCGCGTTACTATGGCTGCTATGTCGGCGGCGGCATCTGAAATTTTTTCTGTGGAAGAAGCCACTTTGGAAATGCCAACCATTGCCTCTGCGTCTTTTGGGTCTCTTGCCGCAACCATTATTACCATATCTAAAAGGTATGCTAACGTGTCTACCCGACTTTCAAGCGCGAGAACGTCTTCAGCAAGGTCTTTATCATTATACAACGCTGAAGAATAGGCTAAATCAATCATTAGTTCAGATAAATTTTTCATTTCAAGCAAAAGCGCGCGGACTGGGATAGGTTTGTACTCTATCTTTTCAAATTTAGGCATACCCTCAAGGTCGCACTCCACAATAACATATTGCTCTGAATTATTTTAATCATGCTCCTCAGCTACCTAATTAGAAGTAACGCTAACAGTAAAGCTGTTGAGGTTACTATAGTTGCGAATGAGGTTTCAACTGGGATGACAAAATTATCAGGATCCAAGCCTCTTTTGAATGTTAATATCGAGACCCCGTAAGATAAGAGCGCTATGCCGATGACAGCTATTACATTGGATAACCAAATTATCACCATAAAGTTAAGCACACTTGATAGTGAAAACACACGGTTAACTGCTAGAGATATGAGGGCTAAAACGGTGAAGATTAAAAACGAGGCTACCCAGGCGCTGGTAATGTTTTTAGTATGATTTTTTATTGAGGAGAAAGAGGGCGTAAGTAAACCTAAAGCAAGTTTAGTGTTGGCGGTGGAGCCTACAACTGAGCCTACATTACTTACCATGTTAATTAAGGCTGGATAAATTGTGTAAATTTCTTTTCGGTTTTCTGCGAAGTTACTTATTCCTTTGAAAATGGTTCCGGTTAGGGTTACCATTATGGATACAAACAGCAGCATAATCAGAGATTCGCTTATAGTTTTTAGGAATTCAGGTTCTTGCTTGTCCTGTGATATCAAGTATAGAACGAGAAACACATGTGTAAAGCCGATGGCAAGAATTGCTAATCTGCCAAGATAGGGCAAAAAGAAAAACAGATTTAACACTCCAATGTAACAGAGTGTTATGAAAATGCTGACTGCTGTAGATATTATTGGATAAACTACGATGTCAGGGTCTAATCCTCGTTTGAAAGAAACAAAAGCAACTTTAATTGTTACTAAAGAAAAAAGCAGACCTATTGCTAATGTTGCAACCATTACTGATACTATTGCTGAGAAATCAGCTAGGGTTATGCCCCAAAGCAAGTAACCGAAAAATAAGGAAATTAAGCTAACCGTTAAGCTTGTTACTAAAGTTAACACAATTATGGCATCGATTAATTTATAGAAGCTTTTTGTGTTTCCAGAAAATCGAGGGTAAATGGTGCCAAGATGCAAGGCAGTGCTTAAGCGGCCACTAAGTAAACCGCTAATTACTCTTGTACTTATAAGTGTTGGATAAAGAGCCAGGGCCCAGGGTGAGAGCCTGAAAACACCAAGTTGGTAAGCGACTAGGAAACCAGCAAGTAGTCCAGCGATGTCAAATAAGTAAGCTAACGATGTCTCCTTGAACATTCCCCAGAAACTCTTAGAAAGGCCAGCATGTGAGATTCCTGGTTGCCTCCTAACGTTCAGAAATGGTTGGGGTTGGATTGGAATTAAAGTGACTTTTTGTTATATTTAACGAAGCTATTGCTATACATGCACCTTTCGAATTTGTTGATTTGTGGGCTCCTATCATGTTTTCATCGCCATCAAATTTTTTGTTTGGTGGTCCGCAGTCACCGAGTACACGTTTTCGCGGGCTGCCAAAGCCGTTTTAACTGCTGGTTAAAGTTTTTGAAAGACAACGATGTCTTAAATAGTTTCTGTCGCAAGCAATTTTTGGCTAAAGTGGTTTTCTTTTACCGAACTCGATAAGATTTTTATGGCTTTTGCGAGGCGTTTTTTGGTTGATAGACACACCATGGATCTTCAGTTAGATAGTCGCTTTTTAATTCTGCAGGTTCGTGGAGGTCTCCGCAGTAATCTATGAAATCGTTTGAGAGGCCGTAAGCGCGAGCTCGGCAGCCACCGCATAAAGAGCGGTATTCGCAGGCGCCACATTTGCCCTTCAATGAATTTGGATCCCTCAGCGCGTTGAAGACTTTTGAGTTGAACCATATTTCTTTGAAGCTTTTTTCCCGTATGTTTCCCAGTTTAATTGGTAAGTATGGGCAGGGTGTCACGTCTCCGTTGGGGTAAATGCGGCAATAGTATAATCCTGCGATGCAACCGCGAATCCACTGTCTCATATCTAAGCCCATATCTTTGGCGATTCGCATAAACTGCGGTGCACAAGAAGGTCTCACGTTTAGTTTGTGATTAGCGGTTTTTGCGAAAGTTTTTGTAATCATTTCTTCGTACTTTTCTGGGGAAATATCGGTTAATTTGGTTCCGCGACCTGTTGGAACAAGGAAAAACAAGTGGAAGTTTTCAACGCCTATGCTCTCAGCCAACGACATTATATCATCAATTTGATTGTAATTTTGCTGAGTTAAAGTTGTGTTTACTTGAACAAGCACATTGTTTTTTCTCAAAGCCTTGCAGGCTTGGACCGCTTTTTCCCATGCACCAGCCACTCCTCGAAATTCATCATGCTGCGCTGGAATATGGGAATCCAAACTAATGGAAACAGTGGCTACACCGGCTTCCTTGAGTTTTCTCGCTACATCATCATCAATGAGGCTTCCGTTGCTTCCCAGCCCCATCTTCAAACCTTTCTTTGAGCCGTAGCTGATGAGTTCAAAAACGTCAGGACGCAAGAGCGGTTCACCGCCACTTAGTATTAGCAGTGGTCTGCTAACTTGGAAGATTTGATCCATGAGCTTTTTGGCTTCTTGAGTGTTTAATTCGTTATCAAGTTTTTTCTCTGTAGCGTTAATGTAGCAATGGGAGCATTTCATGTTGCATTCGCGCGTGATGTTCCAGGACATAACAAGCGGAATAAACCGTTCAAACGCCTTGGCCACAGGCGAGTATGAAAGTTTTAGGTAAAACTCGCAGTTGCCATGGGTCGCTATTAGTTTAGGCTGCCAAAGTGTAAATGGGAACGGAAGAACCGTATCCAGCATCGCTTTGGCATGAGCAAAACAGAAATGAGTGCAAAAAAGAGCAGGCGCTTGGGGGTTTACTCCGTATTTTTCCTCGGCGTATTTGTGGCTTCCAAAAATCGGACAATTCAAAAACTCCATGTGCCCATCAAGTTTCTCTATATCCATGGTGTAATTTACGAAGTGGTCGCTTAACATGATTGATTGCAGTTTTTCCCTCCGCATGCCGACTTTAAGCGTCACGTCAAGAGATATGTTAACGGTTTCTTGACCGAACCTGTCCTGCACCCTCTCCATTGCATTCTCAAGCGCTGGCACGCCGATAGTTTTTACCAGTTCAGCTGTAACTAGTAAACCCTTGATTGTTTCGTACTCTTGGATTAAGCGCATTCGCATAATCTGCTCTGCCCAAGCACGGAACAATTTTTCTAATGCTTCGCCTGATTTGGAGCTCTTGTTGTTTAGCATGCTTTCTACTGTTTTGTTTTCTTTAGTTAAATTTGTGAAAAGATTAATTTTTTCAACTGTTCCCAAGCGTGGGGTTGCGGCTAATTCCTGAAAATCTATGTTAAAAGGCGTAATTTCTTTGGTTAGTTCCTTCGCGTCGGATTCAAAGTCGCTATAAATTTTGCTTAATTTTAGGGATATGTCAGGTAAGCTTACATGCAACTCGTCAATGAGCATGCGTGTTTCTGATTCCATTTTGGTAACCATAGCCATGTGGTACAAGAGTGAACCAGCCATGCCTGGGTCAGCGTGTTTGCCGCCGTTTACTCCGGTAAAAATTTGAGAAAACAAACGCTTTGCCAAATCAAAGTCTTCTTCTGTTATGGCAGTTAAGGCTTGATTGAGTTTTTGTTGTCTCATTGGCAAAAGTTGAGCCCATTTATGGCAGTGCCGTGTGTCGAATTTTGTTAATGCATCCACATCCTTGAGTAGTAAAGATTCTCAATTGAAAGTAAAAAAAGTTAACGGTATGTACTTTGCTAAACCAATAATGCATCTTTAACGGAGGCTTGTATTAGATAAACTAATTAAGCCCTAAATGAACATAGCCCGACTAACAGGTGAAAAAGTTTGAGTTACGATTGGATTTACGCTCTAGTAGGCTTTTTAGTCATGCTTGGCTTGTTAGGTGGCATTGGCATAAACAAGCCTAGAGGAATGAGCGTTAAAATGTGGTGCGTTGGCTACTTGGCAGTTGCGTTGGTTTTCGATGTGCTGGTAGTTTTGGGGTTGGTTGGGCAGTATGCGCCTCTTAACAATTTGCTTTTGGGGCTTTCTGCAGGAGCCTCCACTGGGTTAGCCATTCATGTTATGCATCACATTTCTGAAGAGGATGAGCACGCAAGCATTATGGGTTAAAAGCGCTGGGTCATTTGGCTACTTGTTTGCCGTTTGTTCTCTTGGGTAAGCGAACGATAAACTTTGTTCCTTTCTCCGCTTGACTTTCGAAGGTCACCGTGCCGCCTAACGCTTCTGTCATGCGCTTAACCACAGCTAAACCGAAGCCTTGGCCTTTCGATTTAGTTGTGAATAATGGTGTGAATAGTTTGCTTTTGGCTTCTTCAGGTATGCCCACACCAGTGTCCGCAACAGTTATAACATTGTCTTTTCCTTCGCGATACGCGTGTACTGTTAGTTTTCCGCCGTTTGGCATGGCTTGAACAGCGTTGTTCACCAAGTTACTTAGAATACGCTGAACGTAGGCTGAATCTACAACAATTTTTTCAGCGCCATTTTCAACCTTTATTGAAGCTTGGATGTTTTCTGGGATTCTACGGTTATTTGCCACTTCATCAATTATACGTTTTAAATCAATCTCCATAGCAGTAGGATTGAGCGGTTTGGCGAAGTCTTGAAGATCAGCCACGATCTTGCTGATGTACTCAACGTTCTTTTCAATTTCCGATAAGCTTTCCTGAACTGAGGCTTTTTGTTCGCTGTTAGGACAATAAGTCAAATCTGTTTTTGCCAAAAAGATATCGCCAATAATAGCCTGCAGTGGATTGCGAATATCATGCCCAACCATACCTGCCGTTGCGCCAATAGCGGCAAGCCTCTCTGAATCCCTCAGTTGCTTTGTGCGTTCTTCAACCAATTGCTCCAAGTGCTTTGAGTATTCTTCAAGCTTCTTTCCCATCTGCTTGCGCACGGTAATATCGTGTCCTTGAGCGATTGTAGCTACAATCGCTTTGCCGTTTGGATCGTAGATGTTGGCTGAATTCCACAGCACTGTTTTTACGTTTCCGTCAACATCAAGGATTGGAATTTCCACGGTTTCCCAATATTCACCCTCAAGTGTGCGCTTAATATGTGCCATTGCCTCTCCTTTCTTATCTTCTGGGAACAGTATTTCCAAGGGTTTTTCTATCACATCATTAGCGTTTAGACCTGTCAGTCGTTCGAATGCGTGATTGAATAATGTTATTCTAAATTGTGGGTCCCACACTATTACAGGTGCGTTAGCATAATTTAGCAGATTCTCAAGATAATCGCGTGTTTCTCTAAGCTCATTTTCCGCTTTCTTGTGCTCAGTGATATCTTGAGCCATCCCAACCGACCGAATAATCCTGCCTGATTTGTCACGGATGTGTTCGCATTTTTCCTGTACAATGCGTATCTCACCCGTTGATTTTCTTACAATCCGATGCACAATCTCATAGGCGTCTCTTCCATCTCTAAGCGAACCTGAATAAGCGGCGTCAACGGCTGCACGGTCGTCAGGATGCACCGCTTCAAGAAAAGCTTCGTATGTGGCACCGAACTCCTGCGGTTTGAGACCAAAAATTCTGTAAACTTCATCTGACCAAGATAATTTGTCGGTTGTTAAGTCTAGTTCCCAGCTGCCAAGATGAGCAATTTCTTGGCTTAGATTTAGTCGTTTCTCGCTTTCTCTTAGTGTCTCCTCTGACTTCTTGCGTTCGGTTATGTCCACATTTGATTCCAAGAGTTCCACGATTTCGCCCTGTTGATCAAGTTTTGGCTGCCACCAGCTTTGAACTGTCACCTGTCTTCCAGTTTTGGCTGTGTGAATAAGTTCTCCAGACCACTTCCCAGTCCGTTTAAGCTCTGCAATTACGCTTTCGTATGGTTCAGCGAATTTCGTTTTCAAAAGTTTGTGATTGTTTTGTCCAATTGCTTCTTCTCTTGTCCACCCGTACAGTTTTTCGGCGCCTTTACTCCAGAAGGTTATAGTACCATCTAACTTGCGGACAATAATTGCGTCTGGACTTAAGTCGATTAATGTTGCTTGCTTTCGTATTTCGGCTTCGGCACGTTCATTTTCTGAGCGCAGGTGAAGCGTCGTTATTCCATGGGCGAAGTCGCTTGCCAATTCGGTTAGTAGCTTAACTTCGTCTTCTGAACAAGAGTCAGGTTCTGTGGAATACATAGTTAAGGCGCCGAAGACTTTGTTGCCCGACTTTAAAGGCAAAGCGATAGATGAGGCGTAGCCTCGTTTGAGTGCTTCTTCCCTCCACGGCTTAAACGCCGGGTCAGTTTGCATGTTCTGGCAGAACTGCGGCTGGCCGGTGCGAATCGCCTTTCCCGTGGGACCCCGTCCACGTTCTGCGTCTGCCCAAGTAATCTTCAATGAGTCAAGGTAGCCTTTTTCGAAACCAGCGTAAGCCACTGGTCGAACCGATCTAGCTTCGTCGTCCTCAGCTAATCCTACCCATACCATCTTATAGCCGCAGTCTTCCTGGATTATCCTGCAGGCTTCCTGCAGAAATGATGCTTCGCCAGTGGCACGCATGAGGGCTTGGCTGCTATTGCTGATTGCTCTGAGAGTGCGGTTAAGCCTGCGAAGCTTCTCTTCGTTTTGTTTGCGCTCTGTGATGTCGATGCATGTGCCGACCCACTCTCTTATGCTTCCATCTTCCTTGAAAACTGGGACTCCACGAGTATGAAGTAGCGGTATACACCATCGTTTCGACGGAGACGGTATTCCACCTCGTACTTACTTTTTTCTTGAGTGTCTCGTTTCCACGTTTTTAATGTTTTTTCAAGGTCGTCAGGATGCAGAGCTTTTGACCAGCCAGAACCTTTGACTTCTTCAAAAGTTTGCCCTGTAAAGTTTCTCCATGAAGGTATGTCTTCGACAACTTCGCCGTCAGCGTTTGTCGTCCACCCTAGTTCGCCTGTAACTTCGATGTATGAACGGTAGCGTTGTTCGCTTTTTCGGATGGCATCTTCTGCTTTTTTGCGTTGAGCGGCATCTTCGATGAAGCTCCATTTTCTGCCTTGTTTGATTAAAGTGCCTACATGGTTGCGAACGACGTCCAACACGTCTGCACCGCTGCAGTTTTTTAGGCAGTAAGTGCACAAGACAAGTATACGGTGCTGTCCAATGACCGAGTTTAATGCTTCTTCGTAATCGTCAAAACTGTTCCAGAGTTCGCGTTCAATCCAAAAGGTGTTTCCTGTGAGCCGCATTCCTTCGAAGCCGCGTTTCAGTGCTGTTTTCTCTTTTTCTACCCAACCCTGCAGGACTCTGTTTGAGTCGAACTTGCCTTCCAACAAGTACCAGTTGTTGTAAGAGGTTATCTCAATTTGCCCTTTCTTGAAGTATTCATCCAAGTTGGGAACAGCTTTTTGAAGGGCTTCTCTTGCTTCTTCTGCTTCAAGAGGCGGCGAAGTTATCCACATGCAAAACTCGTTACTGCGCAAGCCCTCAGCAAAATAGGGAACTAAAATGTCAATGAGGTCTTGTTTTGACTCGTAAAACTGGCAAAGATGCGTTCCCCAAGGAACAGAACCAACGAGGCTTACGCCAAACCTCCTAAAACTGCCAGCGTTTCTCATGCTTTAATTTTCGTCTCATTCTTTCTAAAATACAAACTTCGATTTAAAAGTATATAAAAATTTTTTTAAAGCAACAAAATTAAAAATTTGCAGAAGTTTGCAGATTTTTTTGGGGGTGCTTACCAAATTTGGGTGATGGGAATCAGTCACGTAGTCTGCTCAAGCTCTCGTCAACATATTCTAGTTTCAGCTTTGCAAGAGTCTCTGATGTAGGTATGCCGTTTTGGTCCCAGCCTGCTTGCTCGTAGTATTGCCGCACCTTCTGTTTAACGCTTGTCCTGTCAGCGGCTTGTCCCTTGCAGGGTCCCGTTGGCAACGGCTCATAGAACCTCGCTGGGTTGTCATCATCAACTTTCGGGTTCCACTTCAAATCTGGTCCGCCGAGAAGCAGAAGAGCCCGCTGTATCTGAAGTGTTTTCAATCCGCCGCCGTTCAGCCATCCCTTGCGACTTAGGCTTTGTCCTGTGATTGCACTGTAGAATTCGTATCTGAAGTTTGGAGTTAAACTGAACGAAGTGAAAATGCACAATACTGCTGAATCATTGAATATTTGCCAAATCTCGCTGCCCCACCCGTCGATGGGCAAGTCAGTCATGGATGAGTGGTCGCCACCCTGCACGCTGCAGGCGAAGCCTATTTCCCGCGAGAAGTCTCTGCCGCTTCGGATGCCGTGCGCGCCGATACTGATGCCTTTGCTAGTTACAGCGTAAGGTAGAAGGTTTTTGCCTTTCAACTTTCCAAGCTTAAGTGCTGCGCGGTATGTGCCTTCAGCAAGCAAGTCGCCTATGCCTTCTCGTAGGGCAATTTTCTTTGCCAATGCAGCAAAAGCGTCGGCGTCGCCCCATTTCAACTCTAAACCATCCAGGTCAGCCTTGGTTAGGATACCGCGTTGGAACAGTTCAGCCGCAAAACCCAAGACGCTGCCAGCTTGTATGCCGCACATGCCTAAATCTTCAACAAGCGAGGACAAGTACACGTTCTCTTCAGGCGTAAACAAACCCAAATTCGGACCTAGAAAAGCCTGCAGCTCGTAATCAGGATTATCCGTTATAGCGCCTTTGTACTTGCCTGCACGGATGCAGCTAATTTTCAAGCAGTTTGTGGGGCAACCGAAATCGCTCCATGCAGGTTTTACCCAAACTTTGTTCTCAAACTGATCCACGCCGTAACTTCTCTGGTCATGCCACTCTTCCTGCCAATTGCGAACAGGCTCAGAACTGGTTTCTGCACCGAAACTGTAACCGCCTCCGCCAGTTCCCCACCTCCGCCACAACACGTTACCGTAAGCGCCTCTGCAGACATCCTCAATCATCTGCTTGATTTTCTCCAAATCCGCCACTTCAGGCAAAGGGCCAGTGCCTTTAACGGCGACTGCTTTAAGGTTTTTCGACCCCATAACCGCACCGTATCCACCGTAACCCGCCGCATGAGTCCACTTAGCCACAACCACCGAGGTCCGAACTTTCCGTTCACCCGCAGGTCCAATGTACAGTTTAGCAGGCTCCTTCCAAACACCCACATGCGGATAACGCTCAGCTAACAACCTTCTGCATTCCCGGTTCAACAAAGCATCGGTTTCCTTAGTGTCTTTGCCCCAGACGCCGCTGGCATCCCTGAGCTCCACATCAGAATCCTTAATGAACAAGTAAACCGGCTTCTCAGCCTTGCCCGACACGATTATGCCGTCGTAACCTGCGCATCGAAGTTCTACGCCGAACTCGCCGCCAACCGTGGAGCCCACCACACCGTTGCTTTGAGGCGACTTGCCTGTAACGCAGGTTCTGCCGCCTGGGAAATACCCCGTGAAAGGTCCGGGCAGAAAGAGGAGGATGTTTTCTGGTCCGAGTGGGTCCACGTTTTCCCATTTGTGGATGAGTCTCTCGCTTAGGATTTTTGCAGCGAGCGCTCTGCCTCCAATGTAGTCTTTGAGCCACTCTTCAGGAAGCGTAGTGTTTTTGAAGCTT
>PKYH01000109.1:59042-64068 GCA_003133625.1 Candidatus Bathyarchaeota archaeon
ATAAAGCTTAAACTCATGATCCTCCCGCTCTACAACTCTTAAGCAGTTCCAACCGCCTTCCTGGCAAACTTTGGCGCACTGCGGGTCGCCACCGCACAAGTCACAGATCAAAATCTTCTTGGTTTGCGGGTGGACATGCGGTACTTTCCCAGGGCAGGCATCTATGCATTTGCCGCAGCCCGTGCACTTCTCCGTGTTAACCGTGACGGCGCTGGTTTCCTTGTTTACGGCAAGGGCTTTGAATGGGCAAGCATCAACGCAGGGATAATCTTCACATTGCGTGCATAAGTGGGGAAATTCTGTGCCTGGAACCAGCATGAACACCCGGACTCTAGATGCTTCAGGCCAGATTCTGTTTTCATGACTTAGAGAGCAGGCAATTTCGCATTTTCGACACCCGCTGCACCTTGCGAGCTCTCGGGCTATCCAAATTGGATTATTGTTCTTTACTGATTTTTCTGTCAACTTAACATCCTTTTTTATAGGTTTATTTGGAGAGGAGTTTCCAAGAGAGGACGATTCCGACTGCAGACAGTATTGCCGCAAACCCGATGAGGACCGCAAAGTCTACTAGAAGATTGTTCATGCCCGTCGCGCCTATCAAAAGTTGCCTTGTCGCGTCATTAGCGTAACTGACTGGGTTGACCTTTACGACGTCTTGAAGCCATGTTGGCATTATTTTTGTCGGGAACAGTGCGTTGCTTGCGAATAGCAACGGGAGGTTAATCAGGTTGATTATCGCCATTTGAGTCTGCCAATCAGCTGACCTTAATGCGAGCATGGTGAACAGCGCGGATAATCCCATGCCCATGAGGAAAACGACGACGAATGTTCCCGCAATTCCGGGGACGGTGAAATGAGTTGTGTCCATCCCTAGCAGCACCGCGATGACCAGGATTATGGCGGCTTGAACCAGTGACCTGCCAACGCTTTGCAGGATTTTGCCCATTACGATCGATCCGCGTGCCACTGGTGTGCTTAATGCCTTGTTTAGGAAACCAAACCTGCGGTCAAACACGACCGACATTCCGCTGAACGCAGAAGTGAAGAGGACTATGAAGGCAAGCATTCCACAAGCCAAGAATGAAAAGTAGCTGGTTGTGCCGAAAAAACTCTGCAAAATCGCGTTTTGTTGTGCTGGTGAGGCTCCTGAGCCGGAAATGAAAGACCCAAAGTTCAAGGCTTTCCCGAACAACGCGAGCCAGACTATCGGTTGGATTAACGACACAATGAGCTGGACTGGGTTAGTGTACCACTTTCTCAAGTCTCTGTTTGTTAGCGCCCATAAACCATGCAGGGGACTCCTGTTAAGCTTCGGAGGGGTTCTTAATGTTCTGTCTTTCTCTTCAGAAACTTCGGTTTGTTTTTCTTGAACAGTGGGATCTTCTAATGGAATTTCTTTTTTTGATTCAGTCTTGTCCATGGCTTTTCACTTCTACGATCTTGCTCTCCTCATAGTCACACGTTGACGAAACATCTGGAGCTTGTCAACTTCTTCTTCCCTTAGGTTGCGCCCTGTAAATTCTAGGTATGCCTCGTCCAAGGTTGGCTTTGTTAACGAGACTTTCGTTACGTGAAGCCCCTTGGATCGAATTAGATCCGTGATCTGTGGCGAGGCTTCCTCTCCAAGCTCCGTCTTGATGCGGTAAGTGTTATTGTTTTTCTTAACGTCTTTTACCAACTTTATCTGTGCAATATCGGATGAAATATCCGGCTCCAGTTCCTTGATGACTACAACAATTACGTCCCCTCCGACGCTTTCCTTCAGCTCTTCGGGTGAACCAATTTTTATGATGTGACCGTGATCGATTATCGCTATTCTATCGCAAAGCGAGTCAGCTTCTTCGAGGTAGTGAGTTGTCATTAAAAGAGTCATGCGATATTCCTCTTTCAACGTTTTTATGTATTTCCAGACTGCGGTGCGTGTTTGAACGTCGAGGCCAAGCGTTGGTTCATCCAAGAACAACAGTCTCGGATAATTGATCAAACCGCATGCGAGCTCCAGTCTCCTGCGCATTCCTCCCGAGTATGTGCTGACCTTTTTGTTTGCAGCGTCTTGAAGCTCCACCAGTTTTAGCAGCTCTTCTGCATGTGGTTTTGAATCACTTCTGGGTATGCCGTAGAGATCGGCGCAGAGAAGGATGTTGTTTTTTCCTGTCATGTCTTCATCAGCTGTGTACTCTTGCGGCACAACTCCGACGTTTCTTCGCACTTCGTTTGCCTGTTTGAGTATGTTGAAGCCACAAACTTTCGCGTCTCCAGAAGTAGGCTTGAGCAGAGTAGTAAGCATGTTTATAGTGGTGGTCTTGCCAGCTCCATTGGGGCCGAGTAAGCCGAAAATTTCTCCTTCTTTGATCTCGAAGCTAACGTTGTCAACGGCTTTCAAATTGCCGAAGGTTTTTGAGAGTTTTTCGACCTTCACAATGGCCGAAGACAACGGAGTTCCTACTTGCGTTGCAGACATGTTGGATCAATCTGTCCCGAGTTTTGAGAGTCTTGCCTGCAGTTCTTTGATCTTCTGTGAGAACGGAGCAAGTTTGGAATTGTCTGATTTGGCAAGGTCTTCAAGATACGAAACATAACCATTTATCTCCGCTATGACTTCGTCCACGGTGTGTGATTGCTTTTTTGGCATGCCCCATGGCCACTCGAATTCTTGCTTGCCTTTTTCTGTGATTTCATACCTGCCGTCTTCGAGTTTTTTGATGTTTCCCTCTTTCTGCAGCTCTTCAAGCAGCGGATAAACAGAGCCTGGGGACGGTCTCCACCAACCTTGAGTGGCTATTTCGATTTGATCCATTATTTCAGCGCCATTTCTTGGCGACTGCTGAAGTATGGAGAGGACCCACATTCTGAGCCCACCTTTTCTTAAGTGCTTCCATTTATGTTCGTGATCCCACATTTGATATCGCCTAATCGATATCGAAATACCGATATCTAACAGACATATAGGTTTTGCGTTTATCCAAACTTACTTTTCTAACTGTATTTTCTAAAAATTTTGCTTCGTCGAATAACTTCTTCTATTGGAAAACCTATCACGTTTATCGCTATTGTAGACCCAACAAGCACTCCCAAAAGACCGAACTCCACAGGAACCTGAAATATCAGTGAAAGATATCCTCCAACTATCAAAGTGACGATTCCTGTTTCTACAATACTTCCCAGAAATCGTTGAAAACCTCGTCCCCGTTCCCTACCTCCTATATACCAAGCCAGAGTGCAGGCAACAAGATTTGCGGCTGCACCACCAACAATATCAATTATTCCAAGCCCGCCATAAACGTTAGAGACTATGCAGCCCAAGCTAAAACCCAATGCACCTGGAACTCCAAAAATCATCGATAGTGGAAGCATAGCATCGGCTAACCTTACTTGATAGACACCGAAGCTTATTGGTGCCAAGAAGACTACTCCGATTGTGTATAAGGATGCAAAAACAGCAACTACTGCCAATTTTTTTGTATTTATCTTCATTTCATCACCGGTTTTTTAAGGTAGGTTTATCTACGGAAACTACCACAGAGGACGTATCCTTCTCGACTATATTAATTACTTTCCATTCAGAGAATGTTGCACAAAACATGAAAATAACAAAAGACGCGCCCAGTGGAGAAATGCAAAAAATATAAATGGCGCAGCGTTTTATAACCGTTTTATTAAGCTCGAATTAAAAAAGTACTTGCTGGGTTTGTATGCGTTTTAAGTTTTGGAAAGCCAGCGTCCTTCTCATTAGCGTTCTGTTACTAGTTTTCATAACACCTGTCTCTATAGCAGGCACCTACGAAAAAGCCTATATTTTTCAAGCTCAGTACGGGCTCCTCAACCAAAAGTTGTATGTTTCTGAACCGCCTTCACTCTACGACTATTATAGTAACATGAGCCACACAGTAAATTACGACGGTGACTACGCAAAATTTGTAACGCCTCAATCTGTCGAACCCATCGCGGAGAGTATTCAAAAAATTACTCGCAATCTGCCCTATAGCGACGAACAGTTTGCTGATGCCGTGTTAACGCTGGTTCATCAAATCCCATATAATATTAGCGGTCCGAAATATCCTGTTGAAACCCTTGTAGACAATTCTGGAGATTGCGTTGAGCTGTCACTTCTTGCGGCTTCCATCATGAAGGCAGGAGGCTTAGATGTTGTTTTAATTCACTACACAGGGATAAACCCCGGTCACATGAATGTTGGAGTTTACCTACCCTACACGCCCATCTATCACACTTCATTGTTGACGCCCACCAGTTTCGAGTACAACAACAAAACATATTGGACTGCTGAAGCCACCCCTGAAGCGGACTGGAAGGTTGGTGACCAATCTGAACTCCTATCTAACGCGGTACCTGTGATTATTTCCCTTGAGAACACTGAGAAATCATCACCAGCACAGGTTTCATCAAGTTTGGACACTTCTTTACTCCCTTCTTCCATAACCGTAAATCTGTCCCAAGAACCATCCAGCGTTGAAGAAAACACGCGTGCTCTTACGATTTCAGGCTCAATTTCACCAGCGTACTCAGGGGAAAACGTCTCTATATACATTAGTAGCAGTCGTAACGGATCTTCCTATGATTACTTCAGAACAGTTACAGATGATTTTGGCAGGTACATGATGACTTGGAACTTCACCTCAGCAGGCACATACTACATTACAACAAGCTGGAGCGGTGCTTCAAATTATGCTGGTGCCGACAGCGGAACACTTACAGTTTTTGTCGGGCCTGAATCATTTGTCCAATTCCAGACCGACGAATACAACTACATATATGGACAAGCAAGCGCTGCAGCTTATGCAACTCGCCCAATGCAAGGTGTTAACGATTTTCTCAGTATCCCCTTGGGGGCAAATGTTTCATTTAGCTACGATTTTATTGTATTACAAGCCGGGCATACAGTATCGAACGTTCAAACCAAAACAGTAACAATACCAGCAAGCGAACTAACAATAATCACTGGAAGAAACAGGCAAACAAAAACAATAGAGATACCTGAGAAGACAATAACAGTACCAATAAATGT
>PKYH01000048.1:0-4079 GCA_003133625.1 Candidatus Bathyarchaeota archaeon
GGCGTAATAGAGTCTGCTCAAACTATCAATAGTACTGTTTGGCGGGCGGTGGCGGCGAATGCTTGGCAATATTTTCAACCTGGCGTGGGCGTGGATTCTAATACTGGGCTTCCTTACGCCCAAGGTACCGGTTTTCCAGTTTTTACTGATTGGGATTTAGGCGTTTATATTCAAGCTGTCATTGATGCACAGAAAATAGGTTTGATAGGCAATGACGGCGCTTGGGGTTCTAGTGCACGATTGGAGAAGGTTGTTAGTTTTCTAGAAACTCGGCCGCTTAATGATACTACTCATTATCCATTCTGGTTCTACGATGCGACGACTGGATTAGACGATCATGTACATTCAGATTTGGCTGGTGGAGCTGTTGATGTTGTTGATACTGGGAGATTGTTTGTTGCCCTCAACAATCTTAAAGCTTATAACTCTAGTTTGGCGCAGCGCATAGATAACATAGTTCTTTATGGAAGATCTAACTATACTGCTTTAGTGCCTGAGATCCAGGGTGATAGCGCTACTTCAACTAGCATTTATGCTTACTATTGTTGGAGCGGTTTTGCAAGCTTTTTCTCTAATCTTTCTAATGCTCCAGATACGATATTGAATAATATGTTTAATGCTGGAAATATCACAACTAATGGCGTTCAATTGCCTAAAGCTGCAATTTCATGTGATCCTTTGCTTTGTTCAGCTTTTGAACTTAATAGTACTAGATTAATGGCTTTAGCAAGGCAAGTTTACTTGGCTCACGAAGCATTTTACAATGCGACAGGCGAATATGTGGCTTTTAGTGAAGGAAATAGCGTTTCAAACGGTTACATATATGAATGGGTAGTTTTGCCTAATGGTGATACATGGAATATAACAGCGGCTATGACGGGCGCATACTTGGACATAAATCCTATTATTTATAATAAAGTGGCGTTTAGTTTCTTGGCTCTTTACAACACGACGTTTGCGCGAAATATGGTTGTTTATCTTGAGCAAAGCCTTCCAACCCCTACAAACGGTTACTCTGACGGTGCTGATAACAGTGGGAATCTGGTTTCACAGGTTGGCAGTAACGCAAATGGTTTAATCTTAGACGCCGCACTTTACGCTATACAGAATAATCCATAGCACATAGATTACCTGGAATCTAAGCAACCAGTTGACCACTTTTTAATTCTGGCATTTTTTTTTAAAATTATCCATCTCTTTTATAAGCACGAGGCATTTAGGCATGCAATCAAAGTTTAATAATCTAACTCTATAATTGTTCATAGCTCTGGAGTGACGGGCGGTCCAGCGGGGATTGGCGTTATATCTACGTTTATAACTTGTTTGGCATGTTTTAAGTATTCATTAAATTCCCAAAATATTGCACCGCCAATGCAAATTCCTGTTTTGTTCTTAAAGTAGGGCATCAGAAGTTGGCTCATTTTTCTTTTCTCTCTTGGATTGAGTATTTGGCGTATTTTAGGCTGGAAGTTATTCCACAACGGGATAGGACTACGAGATGTAACTAAGTAGATTGAAAACTGCATGTAACGTGCAGAACGCGCCCGCAACTCTTTGCTCATGATAGTTCTGCTAACGAATAGGTAGTACGTTTAAATAAAAATCCTTTCATAGACAAAATTCAGTCCATAAAAGCATGAGAAGCCCCGCCGGTTAACAACCTCTCAGTAAAACTCGCGAGTCCCTAAGAGTTAACAGAATCGGGAAAAGATATGCATATAAACTTTAACAGTTTAAGTTTAGGTTTAGCCGGTGGCGCACGCTTCATCTTTGAACTTGCCAAGAGGCTGGTATATTAAAATCATAAGTTAATTACTGATGATAGACTTCATTATCGGCTGGTTTGAAACAGTCGCTTACTGCTAAAGAGTATGACTTCCAGAAAGTTGTTAACCGTTTCCAGAAGCAGATGCATAGAAAAAAGGTGGCTTAAAGGGGAATAGATAAATTTTCATAAAAGAAGTAAGTAAAGATTAAATCATTGCAAAAAACGTTTGAATGGTGCTAATGTAACTGAACTGGAGATTCAACTTAATTGGCAAATGAAGAAGTAATGATAAAGCTAAGATTGGATGTGGATTACCCTTACCCATCGAGGGCTAAAAGCTTTCTGTACATAGCTTTGGGAATCAACAAGAGGAAAAGCAAGGATTACCTGAAAAACGCTCGAATCATTGCTAAGATGATTAACGAATCGCCAAAACAAGTTATGGCTCACTGGTTCTTTACACCATACACAATTCCAGACAAAAAACTGCTCGATTTGCTAAACCCCCAGCGGCATGAGATAGCTCTGCACGTTGCAAACAACCCCTATCGCGAATGGAAAATCTTGGAAAATGAAACCAAACGGAAAGTAAATTACTATACCATTCATGGGACCTCACGATTACTTGCCCAGTTATTGTGGAGACGAAAACTTGGGGAGAGGCAAGCTAAGGTTCCCAGCGATTTCCCGTTAAAATCCTTTCATGATTTTGCTACCTTTAGTTTAGACAGTGAACGTTATAAACTTGGTTTTGACGGCGCTAAAAAAGTAGCAGAAGAATGGATTAATCAAAATTACGTGTTGTCTGCTCATCCTGAATGGCTTTTTCAACAGGGAAAAAGAAACCATAGAGGGCCCTTCTATGACGTGCTAAAGAGCATTTTAGAAGTGGACAGAGACCTTGAAACTTTAAGAGTACGCAAGAAATTATTTGTTAAAATCGCTCATGACACCAAAGAGCACGAAAAAAATATTGTTCCCACAGATGCGCTCATTGAGAAACTAGGCGAAAGAGGCATAGACATTTTCACTTTTCTGGAGAGAAAATGGTGTCGCCCAATCCCTAATCCGCCAAGCACTTGGATAAAAGCGGACGATAATGTTGGGTTGCTTGAAATAAAAGACTATGCCAGTTGGTGGAACGCCGTTGGAAAGAAGACACGCAACATGGTTCGGCGGGCGGAGAAAAGCGGCATAAAAGTAACTGTCGTCCAGCCAAGCGAGAAATTTGCTGAAGGTGTTTGGAAGATTTACAATGAAACTCCAATACGGCAGGAGAGAGCTTTTCCACACTATGGTGAGTCGCTTGAAACAGTGACTGGTAACATGTTTGCAGCCCAAAACTCCACGTTCATCGGCGCTTTTTTGCAAGACGAGCTTGTGGGATTCATCCAAATAATCTACGGCGACAACATAACTGTCATTTCCCAGATACTTTCGATGCAGAAGCACTGGGATAAAGCTGTTAACAACGCGCTTCTTGCCAAAGCTGTTGAAGTCTGCGCATCCAACGGCAGGCGTTGGCTTATGTACGGAAGAATAGGAAACCACCCATCACTTGATAGGTTCAAAGGAAGCAATGGCTTTGTTAGATTCCCGATAACACGTTACTACGTACCTATTACGCGGAAAGGAAGGCTATCCGCAAGATTGGGATTGCACAGGGAATTTAAAGATGCGTTGCCGCAGTCTGTGAAGTATCCGCTTATTCCTATTTTGAATTGGGCGAGTAGAAATAAGATGCGATTGAAACTTCGTTTATCCAAGTGACAGCTGAAAAAACAAAGACTTTTTTGAACGCTTAAAGCAGAAGGCTAGCTAAAAGTTTGTTCAGTTCTTCCTTGTTTTTTATGCTTCGAAAGATAGCTTTTCCACTAGTGTAAAGGCGAAAAGATATGTCTTGGAACGTTAATTCAAAAATTATCCCAGCTATGGTGTTTTTCAATTTGGCTTTCTTTAAAATGTTGGCGATGGCTTCATCCTTCTTGTCGTACTTGAAAACTACTATAACGTCTTTTTCTTCACCGCATGTTCCTTCAATTCGCGCCACATAATCTTCAACAGAAACCATTAGAGCTGTTCAATCTCCTTTAAAACTTCAACGAAACGGTCAATTTCCTCTTTTGTGTTGTAAATGTAAAAGCTTGCCCGGTCAGAGGATGGAAGCTTCAGAACTTGTTGATGTAACGGTTGTGCACAATGGAAACCGCTTCGTATCATTATGCCATAATTGTCACAGATGAGAGCAACATCATGCGATGATAATCCCTTAACACTGAAAGGTATTATGCCACATTTCTTAGAAAGGTCG
>PKYH01000048.1:4093-37528 GCA_003133625.1 Candidatus Bathyarchaeota archaeon
GCTTCAAGATACTTCACGGCTTCTGCTAAACCAACCGCGCCGCAAATGTTAGGTGTGCCTGCTTCAAATTTCCATGGCGTGTCATTCCATATTATGCTACAGCCTTTGCCTTGGCTAAAAGCTACTTCCTTTATCATTTCTCCCCCACCTTGGAATGGTTGCATCTTTTCAAGCAGTTCTTTTTTGCCGTAAAGCACTCCGATGCCTGTTGGTCCTAACATTTTGTGTCCTGAAAAAGCCAGAAAATCCATATCTAAATCCTGAACATCAACAGCCAAATGCGGCACAGACTGCGCGCCATCAACCAGCATTAAAGCGCCATTATCATGTGCAACCTTAGCAATTCGTTTGACATCGTTAATTACGCCTGTTACGTTTGAAACATGGCTTAAACAGGCAATCTTTGTATTTCGGGAAAATTTGCTTTCAAAATCGTCATAATCTAACGTGCCATCAGCATTTACTTTAGCATACTTGATTGTGAAACCCTTTAGTTTAGATGTGATTTCCCACGGAACAATATTGCTATGATGCTCCATTAAGGAAACTAAAACCTCGTCACCCTTGCCTAGGTTGCTTAGCCCCCAAGAATACGCAACTAAGTTAATGGCTTCCGTTGTACCCCTAACAAAAACAATTTCCGACCAGTCTTTTGCGTTGATGAATTTTGCGATTTTTTCCCGCGACTTCTCATAAAAATCGGTTGCTTCCAAAGACAATGTATGGACTGCTCTGTGCACGTTGCCATTGTGGTTTTCATAAAAGTCGCTTATGGCGTTTATTACTTGGCGGGGCTTCTGGGTAGTTGCAGCATTATCAAAGTAAATTAGGGGGCTGTTGTTTATTTTTCGTTTTAGTATTGGAAAATCTTGGCGAATCGCTTCAATATCCACGATTATTTTTCTTCCTCTATCTTTAGCCTCTTGGACAGCATCTTTGCCAGTTCTTCTTCTTCCAACGCCTGTTTCTCTTCGAAAGTATGTTCGTTTGGCAACCAACTGGGAACGGCGCCGCCTTTNNACGCTTGGTAATCCGCCGATTTCCTCAGTTACTCTCTTCCAAGTAATTTCTTTCCATGAAGCTTCAAGGCTTAGACCTTTAACCATTTCAGTAACTATACTTGATGTGGCAATGTTGGCGGCGCAGCCATAGCTTTCGAAACTTGCCCTCTCAATAACTTCCTTATCATTAATTTTCAAATAGAAAGTAATCATATCTCCGCAAGCAGGGTTCCCCGCCACAGCGACAACTGTTGCATCTTCCATTTTTCCAAGATTCTTTGGATTTCGGAATAAATCCATGACTTTAGGGTTGTAAGGTAATGGTATACGCGACATTGTTTAATCAACTCCTGTAGAGCCAACTATCCCTCTTATACGGTTAACAGCCGTTGGTAACACTTCCAAAACGTAAGCTATATCCTCTTCTGTAAGGTACCGAGTGGTTTTCATGAGTATGCTGCCATGTGCTTCACTGAATCTGCGGCCAATGGCAACAAGAACGTGGCTGGGCTGAAGCAGTCTTCGGCTGCATGCGCTGCCGCTGGAAACGTAAACGCCTTTGAGGCTTAGCTCGATGGTTAACGCTTCGCCTTCAGCTCGTAAAATGCTGACGTTGGCGTTGTCTGGTGAGCGTTTATCGCCTTTTGGACCGTTAAAGCGTAGGTCATCAAGCTCGCTAAATATGCCGTCAACAAGCTTATCCCGTAGCATGCGCATTTTGACGACGTTTGCGTCGAAGTTTTGGAATGCAAGCTCCGAAGCCTTAGTGAAACCAACGATTAAGGGCGTGTTTTCGACCCCTGGCCAAAGCTTCTGTGTCCCAATTTGCCCCTCAAGGATGCGTTCAAAGTTTATGCCTTCGCGCAGGTACATTGCGCCCATGCCGCGTGGACCCTGAATCTTGTAGCTGCTTACGGTGGCTAAATCTACGTTTAGGTTTTGCACGTTAAAGGGGATTCTGCCATAAGCATCTGAAGCGTCTGTGTGGAAGAGTGCTTGGGGGTTTTTGGCTTTAACAATATCAACCGCTTCCTTAATCGGTTGCACTGTGCCAATCTCGTTGTTTACGGCTGAAACGCTGACAAGTATGGTTTCATTGTCAACTGCTTCTTTGAGTTTTTCAAGGTTGATGAACCCTTCGTGGTCAACTGGGATTTTTGTGGTTGTGAAACCGAACTTCTGCATCATCTCAGCAACTTGTAGCACGTTGATCGGTTCTATTTCGGATATGATGATTTTTTTGCCNNATGAACTTGCTGATTTTTTGGAAACTGTTCATTATTACTTCGAAGGCTTCCCAGCCGGGTTTGTGAGTTAATGTGGGGTTGCCGTATGCTTTCTGGTCAAAGTAGGGCAGCATAGCGTCTACTATTTCTTTTGGGACTATGCTTGAGTTCTCGTTGTCTAAGTAAACTTCGTGTTTTATGCCTTCGTGCAGTTTGAGGAGTTCTTTCACGTTTTCAACCATACAGTATCCTACCTGTTTTGAGGGATAAGATAACTCGTTACCTTGTAATAACTAATTCAAATAGAAAAACGTAGCTGAAAAAATCGCTTTCGCTATGGCTAACACTATTAATTAGCACGTTTAATATGTGATAATTAACTAGTCGCCGGCGAGTTTAAAGTTGAAGATTGCAGAGCTACCCGTGCCTGAACCAGTCAAAGATATCTTGCTTAACTTGGGGATTGCGGAGTTGTTTCCGCCTCAAGAAGAAACCATACGGGCAGGAGTGCTTGAAGGCAAAAACATCGTTCTAGCCAGCCCCACGGCGTCAGGGAAAACGTTGATTGCTGAACTCTGCGGTCTTAAGCATGTGCTGGAGAAGAATGGCAAAGTAATTTACCTCTCGCCGCTGCGGGCTTTGGCAAGCGAAAAATTTGAAGAGTTCAGAAAATACTCGTCTATCAGAAAGCAGGATGGCAAAAAAGTTTCTGTCGGCATTAGCACTGGCGATTTTGACACTGCTGACACTTGGCTTGAACGCTATGACATTATAGTTACTACGAATGAGAAGGCGGATTCGCTTTTGCGGCATAGAGCCAAATGGATGGATGACATTTCGCTAGTGGTGGCGGATGAGGTTCACCTTTTAAACGAGGCGGAACGCGGACCAACCCTTGAAGTGGTGTTGGCCAGGCTGCTACAGGTTAATCCTGACATTCAGGTTTTAGCGTTAAGCGCCACCATAAGCAACGTTGACGAAATTGCTGCGTGGTTAAAAGCCAATTACATCGTGACTGAGTGGCGCCCAGTCCCGCTTAAAGAAGGCGTGATTTTGCATGAGGAAATCCAGTACAAGGATGGAGACGCAAGAAAAATTGAAAAGAAAACAAGGTACCCAACCATAAACCTTGTCTTGAACACGCTGAAGAATGGTGGGCAAGCTTTAGTTTTTGCTTCAACAAGGAAAAACTCTGTTTCAGCCGCAAAAATCATTGCTCAACATACAGGCGAAGTCTTATCTAAGCCTATGAAGCGAACGCTGGAGCATGAAGCAGAAAAAATCCTGGCTGCAGGCGAACGAACCCAAATTAGCGAAACCCTTGCTGGTCTTGTGCGGTGTGGTACCGCTTTTCACCATGCAGGATTAGCTGGCGCGCATCGTAAGCTGATTGAGGATTCATTTAAGGATGGAAAAATCAAAGTGTTAACCGCCACGCCCACGTTAGCGTTCGGCGTTAACCTTCCAGCGCGAACGGTTATCATTCAGGATTACAGGCGTTTTGAGCCAGGCTATGGAAATTACCCGATTAGCGTGTTAGAGTACAAGCAGATGGCGGGCAGGGCTGGCAGACCGAAATATGACAAGGTAGGTGAATCAATCCTTATTGCTAAGACCTCGGATGAAGCAGACTATTTGATGGAAGGCTACGTTCTGGCTAAGCCTGAGCGGATTTGGTCTAGGCTGGCGGTTGAAAAAATAATTCGAGGTCACGTTTTGGCAACTGTCGCTTCAGATTTTGCTCACACGGAAAATGGGATTTACGAGTTCTTCGGCAAAACCTTCTACGCTTACCAATACGATGTGAAAGCGATAAAGAGCATTATCGCTAAAATCCTCAAGTACCTCTATGAGGAGCAAATGATTGATTTAAGCGGAGAAAACATCTACGCCACAAAGTTTGGGAAACGTGTAAGTGAACTCTACATTGACCCGCTTTCAGCAGTTGTAATCCGCGACGCCTTAAGAAACAAACCTGCTTGCCTAACAGATTTTGGTTTGCTTCATTTGATTTCTCACACGCCTGACATGGGTCCAGTAATGAGGCCGTACACAAGAGAGTTTGATGCTCTGGCGGTTCAACTTGAAGAGCACAAAGATGAATTGTTCACTGATGTTCCAAACGAGTGGGCTGACCATTTCTCTTACGAAGAGTTCCTTGGTGAAATCAAAACTGCTGTGGTAATGAAGAATTGGATTGAGGAAATCACCGAAGAAAAACTGATTGAGCAGTTCGGAGTGCAACCTGGCGACCTTTACAGAACCATTGAGAATGCGAAGTGGCTGCTTCACGCTACCGACGAGTTAGCTGCACTTCTCGGAGAAAAAGAAGTTTTACCACTAACTAACGAGTTGGTGGAGAGGGTTTCTAAAGGTATAAAGAAGGAGCTATTGCCTATTGTTAAGCTGGAAGGGGTAGGCAGAGTTCGCGGACGGATAATGTATAATGCAGGATACAAGACAATTGAGGACATTAAGCATGCGGCGGTTGAGGATTTAACAAATTTGCCGCTTGTGGGTCCAAGGTTGGCTAAGAAAATTAAGGAGCAAGTCGGCGGTTTCGTTAAAAAGGACACTTGGGAAAAACTTGATAGAGAGCAAGAATTTAGCCAAAAGGCGCTTTCAGATTTTTAGTTTTAGCTTTTGGCAAATTTTTCTGCTTGTTTAATTGCTGTGCCTAAATAATTTTTCGGGTTTAGTGCTTGGTCTATTTCTTTCTCTGTTAGTTTGCTGCTTACGAATTTGTCTTGGAGGAGAAATTGCTTGAAGTCCCGTTTTTCCTGTGCACTTTGGATTGTTAGTTTCCTTAGTAACTCGTGTGCTTCTTGCCTGTTCACGCCTTTCTTTGTCAACGCCATCATTACGGCTTCAGACATGGCGCGTCCCTGCGTCAACGACACGTTCTGTAGCATCCGCTGTTCATCTACTCGCAAGTTAGCGATAATATTGCACATTAAGTTAAGCATGTAATCAAGCAGAACAGATGATTCTGGCAGAATAAACCGTTCCGCCGAGGATTGAGTTAAATCTCTTTCGTGCCACGTAATCATGTCTTCAAATGCCGGAGTGCTGAGGCTTCGGACGATTCGGGCTAAACCGCAAACTCTCTCACATGTTTCAGGATTCTGCTTGTGAGGCATCGTAGAACTGCCAACCTGCTTCTTAGCCTCAAACGCTTCAAAAAGTTCGCCAATTTCAGGCCTTTGCAGTTCCCGTATTTCGGTTGCGAAATTCTCCAGCGAGGAAGCAACCATAGCGTAAATGCATACAAGTTCAGCATAACGGTCTCTCTGAACAATCTGCGTCGAAATCTCAGCTGCATGAAGACCAAGCCTTTTCATTACAAACTCCTGAATCTGTTGTGCATGTTCACCCAAACCAGCTTGCGTCCCCACTGCACCGCTTACTTTTCCGACCAAAACGCGTTTTTTGCATTCATTTAACCGTTCAAGGTGCCTGTTAACTTCATAGCCCCAAACCGCAAACTTAAAGCCCAAAGTAATAGGCAATGCGTGTTGCCCGTGGGTTCTACCAATCATTATTGTTTCTTTGTGCTGAGCCGCTTGATTTTGCAATATTCCCTTCAAATCAGCAAGTTTTTTCTCGATAAGGTCTAAGGCATCTTTTAGCTGCAATGCATTTGTAGTGTCGACAATGTCGTAGCTTGTTGCGCCTAAATGTACGTAGGCGCCGCTTGGGCCACAAACCTCTGACAGCGCACGAACCAGCGAGGCGATGTCGTGCTTTATTTCTTTTTCAATAGCTTTAACTCGTTCAACTTTAACGTACTTGGTTGAAGCCATGGAAGCGATTTTTTCCGCGTCTTTCTTTGGGATATTGCCCACTTCAGCGTGCGCTAAAGCTAAGGCAGCTTCAACATCAAGCAGTTTTTGAACTCGAGTTTCCTCTTCGAAGATTTTAAGCATTTCTGGTGTTCCGTAACGACCAGTATCTATAGGTAAGATAGGCAAGTTAGTGTTTCCTCAAAGAGAAGGATATACAGATTAAAGATTAATGTTTTACCAATGCTATTGCAGAATGTACGTAGTATCGGTGTGTGAAGACATGAAAGTAACCATTGCAGTATTAGATAAGCAGGGTAAAAGCGTAGTTGAACGTGTTATTGCAGTGCTCAAAGCGTTCGATGTTGTGCAGCCTTCGCATTTTGGATTAATTTCACCGAAGAGAAGCCTTGTTGAGAAAAACCTTGATGTTCTAAGTAAACAGGGTATGGATTCATCAACGTTAGTCGGCTACGTTTCCTCGAAACCTAAATCGGAGAGTGGTTATGAGTTTTTGAAGTTGGATGATGCAGCGCTTGTTTTTGAAGGAAGAGTATACTCGCCTATACCAAAAACTGCTGTTATGGAACAGGTTGCCAAGGAACCGCTCCATTGCGAAACCATCCTGCAAACGCTAATTGAGAAAGCGGATGGAGATTATTCATTTTCAATGCTTAAAGACGGTTGGATTGCGGCAGGAAGAGACCCAATAGGAGTTCAACCGCTTTATTACGGAGAAAACAAAAATGTCGCTGCCGTTGCCACAAACCGAAAAGCCCTATGGAAACTGGGAATAGAAAACCCTCTGTCTTTTCCGCCGGGCAACCTAGCTTTTGCCAATCGCGAAGGCTTCCAGTTCAAACCCATCAAAACACTAACTTACACAGAACCCAAACCGATAACAATGGATGAAGCAGCGAAAAAGCTTCAAGCTCTTCTTGAGCAATCAATCCAGAGACGAGTGCACGGCTTAAAGGAGGTTGCAGTCGCTTTTTCAGGAGGATTAGACAGCAGCTTAGTGGCTTTTTTGGCGAGTAAGTGTGGAGTGAAAGTTAATCTGCTGCATGTGAGTCTGGAGAATCAGGTTGAAACTGAAGAGGCTATGAAAGCTGCAGACGAATTAAATCTGCCCCTCTGTGCTCATTTGTTTAAGGACTCTGACGTCGAAAAAACCTTGCCCAAAGTGATAGAGCTAATTGAAGAGCCTGACCCGATTAAAGCCAGCATTGGCTTGTCCTTTTATTGGGCAGCAGAAAAAGCGGCTGAAGCAGGTTTCAGAGTGCTGTTGGCTGGGCAGGGTGCAGATGAACTGTTCGGAGGCTACCAACGCTATGTCAACGAGTACTGCAAAGAGGGAAGCGAAAAAGTCCGAAAAACAATGTTTAATGATGTGGCTAAGATTCATGAGAGCAATCTTGAGCGCGACCTGAAAATCACCGCTTTCCATGACATTGAGTTACGTTTGCCTTTTGCATCGTTTGAGCTTGCCGAGTTTGCCTTAAGCTTGCCGATTGAATGCAAAATTGAAAAGAAAACCGATACGCTCCGAAAGCTTGTGTTAAGAAAAGTTGCGTTGAACGCTGGCATGCCTAGCTCAGTGGTCGATAAACCCAAGAAAGCGGTGCAGTACTCTACAGGTATAAACGATGCCGTAAAAAGAATAGCGAAAAAACATCAGAAAGCAGTCAACGAATACGTAAATGAGCTGCTGCAAGAATCAAAACGCTAAACCTCCAACGCGTACCTTAATCATACTTCAGCTTAGGGGGTAGGCTTTTTGCTTCTGAAATCACTTAACAAAAAGCTAGGCAGGTAGAGTAGCCACTTTTTAGCTAGTGAAAATAGGTCAAAAAAGTAGGTTAGGTAGGTAGAGCACACTAATTATGGAGTTAACCTGACTCTGTCACGTGGATATAGTGTTACTTCTCGAATGTTCTTTTTCCCAGTTAATATCATCGTTAATCGCTCGAGCCCTATTGCCCATCCAGCGTGAGGTGGCATTCCATAATCAAAGGCTTGAAGATGATACTTGAAGGATTCAGGGTTCAATCCTTTCTCTTTCAGCCTTTGGATTAACTGCTCTTTTTGCGAAATTCTTGTTCCACCTGAAACGAGCTCTATGTAGCGCCACATTAAATCAAATCCTTCGCAAACTTCAGGTTTATCTTCGCGCGGTTTAATGTAGAAAGCCTTTGCATTTGTTGGCCAATCGGTTATAAAGTAAAAGAACGGGTAAAGCTTGCCTAAAACTCTGAAAGCCTCCGTGGGAATGTCTTCACCCCATGGAACCTTTACATCCTGCTTTTTCAAGTCATCAAGAACTTGGTCATAGGTTAAACGCTTGAACGGAACTGTGGGTACTTCAAACTTGTATTTAATCACCGAGAGCTCACCTGCACACTTCTCCTTCACTGTTATGCAAGCGTGATGTATGACTTGTTCGAGAAGTTGCATGACATCTTGAGCGTTTGCAAAAGCCTCTTCTATGTCAACGGAAACGAACTCGCTTAAGTGCCTTCGAGTGTGTGATTCTTCTGCCCTAAAGAAAGGTCCAACCTCAAAGACCTTCTCAAAGCTTAGTATTAATTCTTCTTTGTAGAGCTGCGGACTTTGAGCGAGGTACGCTTTTTGACCAAAATAATCAACAGTGAATAATTCTGCTCCACCTTCAGTTGCAGACGCAATAATTCGTGGCGTGTGAACCTCCAAAAATCCTTTCTGAAATAGGAAACTTCGTATTGCCTCAAGGGTAGTGTGCTGAATTTTGAATGTAGCCAAGTTTTGGTCTTGACAGAGGTCAAGCGGTCTTGCGTCTAAGCGTGCTTCTATGTTTGCTGGCGTTTTCCCCGTAATATCAATGGGAAGTTGAGGCGTGGCTTCGCTCAAGATTTTGATTTCGTTAGGTATTACTTCTATGCCTCTTGGTGTCATGTTTGTTTTTTTAACTGTTCCCTTAACTGCTATGCTGAATCTTTTCTGCAGAAGATCCGACTTGCCTAAAACTTCGGGTGAGATTCTTTTTTTTGGAATAGTTATTTGGATTGTTCCTTCTCGGTCTTGCAGTATAATGAAGCGGATTCCACCCAAGTCGCGGATTTCTTGAACCCAACCGAAAAGTGTTACTTCTTGACCATCAATTTCTGGTGTTACGTTACTGGTATAGTGCGTTCTAATCCATTCACCAATAGAGTCCAAGTTCATGTTTAATCGCCAATCCTTAATCTGCGATTTCTACGCGTAAGGACATTTTACGTAATTTACTAGCGATTTCCTTTAAAGCCTTAACGTCAAAAGGCAACTGTGCACCACGTTTCCGCTTCAGGATAACTCTAGTTTCGGTTGTTCCATCTGGAAGCCAGATAGTGTTGATTGTTAGTATGCTGAAGGGTATGAATAGATCTTCTAGGAATTTACGGTCGTCAACACCCTGCTCTAATACGCGGACGTTTTTGCCGGTTTCGTCGCCTAGGGCTTTGATAATTTTGCCACCATATCCTAAAAGTCTTGGCACGTCTCCGTGTCCAACGAGGATGGCTAATGTTTTTTCAACTTCAACTGCTTTGTAGAAGCAGACATTTTGCAGGGAAGGATATTTCTCTTCTAGGGAGAGCAGTAAACGGGCTATTTTCAGGTCTAACTGGCTGATTTCGCCAGCTTTTACTTTAGCTGAGCATTTTTGGCATAGTATGCCGCTTTTTAAGCAGAAACTGCATAGTTCCGTTTTCATTTGGAGTCGTTTTTCCTGCAAATAAGGAGTTTGGCTTAGCGCGTGATTTATCTTATCAATTTTATTTCTATTGTGCTTACGTTGGTTGCTTGGTCGCCTTCATCTTGGGGTAGAAACTGATCTGTGCCTATACCGATGCTTTTAATTTTTACGTCTGGGAGGAATCTGTGCCTAACAACTTCGGCTACGTCTATTGCTCGGCTGATTGCTCTTCCGCGTGCTTTTATGCTTACTTCTTTTGCTCCTCCATGGAAGGTAGTTATGCATGCAAGTACATAGTTCATTATTGGCTTTTTTCCGATTAAGACTGCGTTGGTTTCTGTCACGTCCTCGCTTCACTCCTAGTTTACTTTTTAGGTGGCTTCACTTAAGCTTTTTTTAAAAATAAATACATTGTGGTGTTGGCTTAATGTTCTGGCCGGTGTTTGCAAATTGGTTGCTGCAGGTTGTTTACTGCTGCTTTTGCTTGCGTAGTGTGTTGCAGTTTATTGCAGATTATCTAAGTATTTGTGAAAAGTTTATAGCCCTTATTTAAAGAGCCAAATGTAAGGATTTTGGAAAGAAGGAAGCCCTTTTTCGGTTAGTCTTTGTATTGTTTTGGCTGGTTTTAGGCATCAAATTCTTAAGCAACCTCACTATTGTAAACTTTTAACTTAACAAACTACGACATAAGTGACCAATTTGGAACCATTAACTAAACGTTCAATTCAACTCTTAAAAACACTCTACGAGAAAGGAAAATCCACAAACACCTATACGCTGAGGGTTAAGCAAGACGAGTTATCAAGCCAGCTAGGCGTGAGTAGGCAAGCTTTAAACGTGCACTTGCGTAAACTCAAAAATCGCGGTTACATCCGCACTGGCAGAGGCTTCATAGATGTCACTGACAAAGGCTTGAACGCTCTCGGCGTATCCACCACTCCAGCCTTCATACTCCTCAAAGTTTCACCGATTAAGCGAATACATGTTTACGAGCAAATTCGTGATCTTGCCGTTTCAAGAGCTTTCCGCATAGCTGGCGAAGTAGATGCATTAATTATTGTTGAGCGAGATAACCTCGACGAAATCCTAAAGAAACTCTACACCATAGATGGAATAGAAGATACGCGCTCTTATGTTACGATTGAGGAAATTAAATAGGGGCTGTTTTTGAATTTATTCGAGTATGAGGCGAAACAAGAGTTCTCAACATATAGTATTCCCATTCCACAGGGCACATTAGTCACTAACTCTAACCAAACAGCGCAGGCAATAGCTAAGCTAAAGCCGCCTTACATGATAAAAGCTCAAGTTCTAGTAGGTGGAAGAGGAAAAGCAGGCGGAATCATACCTGCCAAATCAGCAAAAGAAGCAGAAGAAGCTGTAGCCAAACTTCTTGGGGCACAGATAAAAGGTTTGCCTGTTAAGCAAGTGCTAATAGAAGAAAAACTCCCAATCCGCAAGGAATTGTACGCGGGCATTACGATTGACCGTTTCAACCGAAGCTACGTTGCATTAGCCTCTGCATCAGGCGGAATAGAAATCGAAGAAATAGCTGGTAAAACACCAAAGGCAATTATTAGAACCTTGATTGATCCGCAGTTGGGTCTCCGCTCTTTCCACGCCATGGCAATAGCAAAACAGTTTGGTTACAGCGGCAATCAGCTTGCAGAATTAGCAGCGATTATACAAAAGCTCTACCAAGTCTGCGTTGACAACGACGCTGAATTGGTCGAGATTAATCCGTTAGCTGAGACAGAAACTGGAAACTTTGTTGCCCTAGACGCTCGAATGGTAATTGATGATAACGCCTTATTTAGACATCCAGAATACGCTGAAAGGGGAGCTGAAGAGCTTTCGTCTCAAGAAGCTTTGGCTTTAAAGAATAATTTGGCTTACGTTAAACTTGACGGCGACATAGGCGTAGTCGGCAATGGCGCTGGATTGGTTATGGCTACGCTTGATTTACTGAATTTTTTCGGCGGTAAACCAGCAAACTTTTTGGATTTGGGCGGTGGAACAACCATTGAAGCCATCACGGCAGCATTGCAGATTGTTTTTGCTGACCCCGACACCAAAGCCATACTAGTCAATATCCTTGGCGGAATAACTCATTGTGATGATGTTGCACGGGGCATTGTTGAGGCAGCAAACGAGGCTAAAGCGAAGAAACCGTTGGTTGTTAGGCTTGTGGGCACAAACCAGCAGGAAGGCCAAAAAATTCTCTCTGATGCTGGCATAAGCGTCTTAGACAGCATGGAAGAAGCAGCAAGACAAGCCGTTGAAATCACCAGAGGAGAAAAAAGGTAATGGGCATAATAATTAATGCTGGCACAAGGGCAATTGTTCAGGGAATCACTGGGAAACAGGGCAGTTACCACACTAAACTAATGCTCGATTACGGGACTAAAATCGTGGCTGGAGTGGTTCCTGGCAAAGGCGGAGCAGTAGTCAACGGAGTGCCAGTTTACGACTCCGTTAAAGAAACTGTTGAGGCATATTCGCCTAACGCTTCAATAATTTTTGTGCCGGCACCATTCGCTCAAGACGCAGTTCTAGAAGCTATCGCTAATAAAATTAAGACAATTGTTGTAGTGACTGAGCATTTGCCCATAAAAGACACAATAAACGTATTGGCGTACGCACGTCAGTCTCATGTCACCGTTATTGGTCCAAACACTCCTGGAATAATAACGCCTAGAGAATGCAAACTTGGAATAATGCCAGCCAACATATTTACGCCAGGCAGCGTTGGCTTGGTCTCCAGAAGCGGCACTTTAACCTATGAAATTGCTGCTGGGCTTACAGGCAAGGGTTTGGGGCAGTCTACGTGTGTTGGTGTTGGCGGTGACCCAATTGTGGGCTTGAATTTTATTGAAGCCCTAGAATTATTCAAAGAGGACTCGAAGACGAAAGCTGTGGTTTTGATTGGTGAAATTGGCGGTAACATGGAAGAATTAACAGCCGACTACGTAGCCAAAGAGCGTTATCCTAAGCCGGTTGTTGCTTATGTGGCTGGGCGTTTTGCGCCATCTGGCAAGCGCATGGGTCACGCGGGAGCGATAATAATGGGTAAACAGGGAACTGCTCAAAGCAAAATTGAAGCATTCACAAACGCTGGAGTGCAGGTGGCTGAAAAGCCCAGTGATGTCGCAGCACTGTTGGCTGAGGAGCTTTTGCCTTGAGATAGCTTTTTCTTATTAATTGTAAAGTTTGGACAAAAGGTATATTTGATACTTAACCATCAAAGACTTAGCCAAAATGGAAGGTTAACAATAAGATGCCCATATTAGATCCAGTTAAAAAAGCCATAGCGCAAAAGCACAGGTTGTACATGAAAATCTGCAGAGACTGCGGCGTACGAAATGCTGAAACCGCAGTGAAATGCAGAAAGTGCAAAGGCAAGAACCTGCGCTGGAAGAAACGAGAAATAGTAAAGTAACAGTTTATCTTCATTTTACTTTTGCTTTTCGTAAATTAGTATAGTTAATTATTATTATCCCGAAAAAGTTTCATGTACTTTAGTGCTCGGAAAAACTTTAGCTCCCTAACATACCAGGCGTCGGGTATTAGGATTATCTCGATAATTGAGTTAATCTTCTTCCTTGGTAGAAGAGGATTTTAGGTGATCCAGACTGCTTTATCGCAATTGAGGTGCCTATACTAGTTCATGCACGTCTATGCTGCCATTACTAATACCCATCTAACTGAACCGCACGTTCTGCAAGGTGGAAACGTCTCAGTTTTGGACAATGGAATCCTAGACTTCTCACCTTTTTGTTTACAGAAATGCGCATATAAGCCAGATTCTGGGCATTTTTCTCCAGTTCTATAGTATTTTTTTGATTTTGCTTTTGACAATTTACATCAAACTACTACTTTTGGGATGGTTAAAATTATAAGCTTTTGCTAGGCCTCAACTTCTCACTTAAGCAGTAAGTCGCAAGTTAGAGAACTTTTACGAGTGTTTCCATGTTGAAAATGGTGTTTGCACAGCCATTCTTTATCAATGGTATAGCTTGCCCAGCCACATCCATACTGTTCAGAAGCGGACCCATAATTTTCATTTCTTCACCACATGCAACCCCAACGATACCCTCATATCGGCTTGTCTTGAGAATTTTCGGTATGCAGGAACCTCCAGGCAACAGGTAAATATCATAACCCTTTTTCCTAGCCAAATAGTCTGCCTTGTTTACTAAGCAGTCTGGCGAGCAATGCGCACACGTGTAAGACGGAATCTTTGCGTCAAAAACTGCTTTACAACGATTATCCATATATTTCCGAGAACAATGAGGAAGAAAAAGAGCCCTCTTCTTGGTTTGCAAGAACTTGCCTCGCTCTATCATATTTACTGCTTGCAAATCAATTAAGTCCTGAAGCAAAACTAAGGAATCGGAAAGATTTAGTCCTGTGGCTTCTTGTATTCTAAACTTTAAAATGATTTTTTGTAATTTTTTAAGAAAAGTTTTGTGCATGCCCTTCTGATAGCTAATCAAGGCGATTTCAGTGAAGAAGAAACGTGGAACCTTTGAAAGGTCGAAAGTGAATTTGTAGGGCATGAATTAGCATAGCGGCTATCATGCTTAAAAAAATAACTGTGCATTTACGGAGAATCGACGGGATTACTTCTTTCCACGTTCAAGCCTAAAAGCTCTTTAATGGATTTTAGTTCTTCTCGCAATTGCTTTACTTCCGCTTCAAGGTCGCTGGCTCGTGATTCTGTATCTTTCTTTAGGCTTTCTAGGCTGCTTAACAAATCAGGCTTCGAATCGAGCGTTCCTAATTTCTGTTGTAGATTGGCTAAATTTTGTCTAAGCTCTAAGTGTATTTCCTTAAGTTTACCAATTAACTCTTCTATTTTTGGTGTTTCTGAGTTTTTTGTGTTGGAATCAGCCATTTGTCTGAACCCTTTGCTTAAAACGAAAATAGAAAAAAGGTTGATTAGATGCTTATTTGGAACATCATCCGTTCAACAAGTTCTTTGTACCGATTCCGAATAGTAACCTCAGTCACCTGCGCAATCTCTGCGATTTCCCTCTGAGTTTTCCTTTCACCCGTTAAAACAGACGCTATGTAACTTGCTGCCGCTGCGATTCCGGTTGGTCCTCTGCCTGATGTGAGTTTAAGTTCTTTTGCTGTGGCCAAGATTTTGTGGGCGATTTCTTCAACTTTTCCTTGCATTGTCAGTTGGTTAGAAAACTTTGTTATGTATTGACTTGGTTTGAGTGGTGGAATGGAATAGTTTAATTCTCTGATTAGGAAACGGTAGCTTCTGCCAACTTCTTTCTTGTTTACAGTTGACGACTGAGCGATTTCGTCTAAGGTGCGAGGTAAGCTGCATTGCCTGCATGCCAAGTAAATCGCCGCTGAAGTAACACCCTGAATTGACCTGCCTCGGATTAGGCGTTCTTTTACTGCTTTTCGGTAAATCACTGAAGCTGTTTCAAGAATGTTTTTTGGAAGATTCAAATTATTAGAAATCTTGGTGATTTCAGAAAGGGCGAATGCCAAGTTCCGTTCTGTCGCGTCTGAAACTCTGATGCGCCTTTGCCATTTCCTAAGACGATAAACCTGCGCTTTCTGCCCGGGCGAGAGACTTTTACCATAAATGTCTCGGTCGTGCCAATCGATGGTTGTTGATAAACCTTTGTCGTGGATTGTATATGTTAAGGGTGCTCCAACTCTGGTTCTTTTTGACCTTTGCTCATCGTCGAAGGCTCTCCATTCAGGTCCTCGGTCAGCTATTTTGGCGGCTACTACGAAACCGCAGTCCATGCATACTATTTCGGCGCATTCATAATCGCGCATAATTCGGGTGCTGCCGCATTCAGGGCACGATTGTACTTTGGATGATTCTGCTGCTTTTACAGATTGGTCTATTTCTTCATGTAGCTTGCTATCTCTACTCATTCATTTTTTACTCCATTTCGTTTTCGAGAGAAGCAAGTATACTGGTTTATTCGCTAGTTTAGTCGGTTCACTAACGGTTGGTTTAACCACTGCATAAGGAGCGGCTACTGGACCTATAATGTCAAAAACTTTGCCGACAACTTTTAAGTTCTCATCAACAACTTCAGAGCCAATTTTAGGAGCTTTTTCGGCTTTTACAATAAGGTTTTTTGATGGAGTTAACGCCCGCACTCTGCCCAATTTTTGCAAACGCCAATTCCCCTCTCGAAAAACATGTACGTGACCGTAGTAGCTTATTTAAAGTTTTCTAAGGGGTTTATAAGGTGAAAATGCTCAAGACTGCAGGTTCAGAGCAGAAAGCTTCTTAAATAAGAAGTGTGGATAAGACTGTGCCTTAAAAGGGTGAGGCTAATATGTCCAAACCATTCTATGTAAAATATGAGGTACCGAAAGAAATCGTAGATGCAGCCTATGAAGCCCTAACGATTGCTTCTAAATCAGGAGTAGTTAGGAAAGGAACAAACGAGGCCACAAAAGCTGTTGAGCGATCTCAAGCAAAACTCGTTGTAATAGCTGAAGATGTTGATCCGCCAGAAGTCGTAGCGCATTTACCTTTTCTCTGCGACGAACGAAAAATCCCATACGTGTTCGTCCCAAGCAAAGAGCAACTCGGCAAGTCAATAGGCATAGACGTTCCATGCGCCGCAGCATGCATTCTCAAGGAAGGAGAAGCCGCAGGGTTAATCAAAGAAATCGTCACTCGGATTGACCAGGTTAAACGAGGATCTCAGTAATGAGTAAAGAAGCATCTGAAGAACTTAATCCGTCAGAAGTTATCCAAATCATTGGTCGCACGGGCGTCACTGGTGAAATTACACAGGTCCGAGTGCGCATCATGGAAGGCAAAGATAAAGGCAGAATCATAACACGTAACGTTAAAGGACCAGTTCGAGTTCAAGATATTTTGATGCTGCGTGAAACAGAAAGAGAAGCAAAGAAAATCACAAGATAAAACAATCAGGAGAAACTGTCATGCCAAAATCAAGAAAATGTTCGTTCTGTGGTGCTGATTTCCCAGCTGGTACAGGCATGATGTACGTTAAAAACGACGGATCTATTTTATGGTTCGATTCTGGCAAATGCAAGAAAAGCTCCTTGCAATTCAAACGAGACGCACGTAAACTCAAGTGGACCAAATACTTCGGTAAAGAAGAGAAAGGCAAAGGTTAAACCACAAGCAATCCTTCTCAATTTCCAACCTATTTTTTCATATTTATCTTAAATTTGTTATTCGCTTTTTTACTGAAAACTTATCTTTTAGTCGTTTTATCTTAAATTTAAGGTGCCAACTTGCCCCTTTTTTTTACAAAGAAAGAAATGTTCGAATGGTTAAAGATAGGTAAAAAGACAATTGATATCCGAAAAGGCAACTCCCATCGTGGAGAGGTTGCTGTTTTTCAATCAGGTCCAAACGTTTTGAGGCTGAAGATAGTGAAGAAGGAAACGGGAAGGCTGACGGAAGTTGTGCGGTCGGATAATTACAGGTTGGTTCTTCCTTCTGCTATGACTCTTGGTGATGCTGTTGCTTATTTGCGTAGGCTTTACGGTGGCTACGATGGCGTTTTTACTGCTTATTATTTGTGTCATTAAAGAGTAAAGCATGGGCTTAGTTTTTTAGCGTTAGCTTTACTGAAAATGTTAAACTGTTGACTGAAAATTAGCTTTTAATATAGGGTATATTTCGTTTTTAGTAAAAATAGTGAGTAAAACGTAACGCTTAAATATCGTGCTAGTGATTGTTCATTATTTATAATGAGGAATCTAAAAATGGTAACATTCAGCCGTTGTTATACTGCATTAATAACTCCCATGACCCGTAATCGCGAAGTAGATTACGAAGGCTTACGTCAACTAGTAGATTTCCAAATAAAAGAAGGCGTAAAAGGCATACTCGCCGTCGGCACAACCGGTGAAAGCCCCACCTTAGACTGGAATGAACACAACAAGGTAATCGAGAGAACACATGAATGGGCAGGCGGAAGATGCTTAACCATAGCTGGAACAGGAAGCAACTCAACTCAAGAAGCCATCGAAGGCACAGAACACGCCCAGCATATAGGTGTAAAATGTGTCCTACTCGTAGACCCATACTACAACGGGCCAAGCTCACTAGAAATACGCCGTGAATACATCGAACCAATCGCACAGCAGTTCCCTGAAATCCAAGTAATCCCATACATTATCCCAGGCAGAACAGGAACCCAACTTTATCCACAAGACCTCGCAATCCTTCACCAGCAATACCCAAACGTCCGGTGCGTAAAGGAAGCCACTGGTGATTTGGAAAACATGAAGTTAACCCGACGGCTCTGCGGCGAAGACTTTGACATTCTCTCGGGTGATGATGACAAAACTTTTGCTATGATGACTTCGCCAGATATTAACGCAAGCGGCGTAATCTCAGTTACATCCAACATTGCACCCCGCGCAGTAGCCGACATGACACACTACATTCTAGACGGTAACGAAGAAGAAGCCAGCAGAATCGTCCAAGCACTGCAACCGCTATTCAGCATAGTCACCGTTAAAACACAAGAACAAACACCGTACGATACAGTAGCATGCAAAGCCCGCAATCCCTTGGCTTGCAAGACGTTGATGAACGTGTTAGGCATGCCGTCTGGTCCATGCAGGCAACCCTTGGGAAAAATGACTCGCAACGGCTTAGAAGTAGTCCTTGCAAACGCCAGAAAAGTATACGAGAACCATCCTGAAATCCTTCAGCCCATAGCAGACTACTTCAACGTTGACTTAAAGGATCGACTGTACAATGAGAAGTACTTGGAGGGGCTCTTCTATGCTTAAGCTATGTGTAGCGGGCGCTGCAGGCAGAATGGGCAACGCTGTTATCAATGAAGCCACATCGAAAGGGCATCAGATAGTTGGCGCCATAGAGGCTCCAAATAATCCTTTCATAGGCAAAACCCTGCGAGAACTTGGCATCAGCAATTCGGAAACGCAAATTCTTAGTTCCGACAGAATAAACGAAGCTGTCCGAGACGCGGATGTTTACGTTAGTTTTACAATGCCCGCTGCTGAAGTGGTTAACATACCCCTCGTTGCTAACCTTGGAAAACGCATTATCTTAGGTACCACAGGCTTCACTCCAGAGCAAAACCGCCAAGTCGTAAACGCCATGTCAGGCAAAGTTCCAGCCGTGTTCTCACCAAACTACTCAGTAGGCGTCAACATACTGTTCAAACTGGCAGAAGCATTGCAAGCGTTTCCGAAGGAATACAATTTCAGTATAAGCGAAATCCATCATACTGGGAAGAAGGATGCTCCAAGCGGTACTGCTAAGAAGCTGGGTGAAATTGTCGCTAACACACGCGGTTACACGAAAGTCGTTTCTGGACGAGAAGGTATAAGCCCACGGCAGCCTGAAGAACTTGAAATCACAGCTTTGCGAGTTGGTGGAGTGCCTGGCATTCATGATTTGATAGTTGCAGGACCATACGAGATGCTACGCATAGAGCACACGGCGTTCTCACGTAACGTTTTTGCTCAGGGAGCTGTTTACGCGGCTGAATGGTTAAGCAAGCAAAACGAGCCTAAAGTGTTCAGTATGGCTGATGTTTTAGGCTTATCTTAACCAGTAAATCAACCATTAACTTTTTTATCAAGGAAAACAACTCACAAGTGCAAAAGGAAGCGAATTTGAATGTCGTTTAAGCGTAAAGTAGCAATCTTAGGCGCAACCGGAGCCGTTGGGCAACGGTTCATCCAACTCTTACAGGGGCACCCATGGTTCCAAATTGAGGTGCTTGCTGCTTCAGAGCGGTCAGCAGGCAAAAAATTCAAGGATGCTTGCAACTGGGTTATGGAGTCAAATCTGCCCAAAGAAATTGCTGAGATGCCCGTAGCAAACGCTGATGTCGAGTCAGTGGAGAAGGCAGGCAACGTGGATTTGGTGTTTTCGTCTCTTCCAGGCGACTTGGCAGGTCCAGTTGAATCTGAATTTGCAGCCCTGTATCCAGTGTTCAGTAAGGCAAGCGCTCACAGAATGGAAAACGACGTCCCATTGCTTATTCCAGAAATTAACCCTGACCACGCTGATTTGATTAAGATTCAGCAAAAAGCACGAGGCTGGAAAGGCTTCATAACGACAGATCCTAACTGTAGCACCATTCAACTTGCAATTACGCTTAAGCCATTGATGCAGTTTGGACTCAGAAATGTCATAGTTAACACGATGCAAGCGTTAAGCGGCGCTGGCTACCCAGGCGTGTCTTCGCTCGATATAATTGACAATGTTATTCCTTACATTTCTAAGGAAGAAGAAAAAATGGAAGCCGAAGCACTTAAGATTCTAGGCAACTTTGATGGCAAGGTAGTGAAGAACGCGGATTTCAAACTTAGCGCAAGCTGCAACAGAGTCAACGTGAAAGACGGGCATTTAGAGTCAGTCTTCATCAAGCTGGAAGAGGATCCATCGATAGAAGAGATTGAAGCTGCGTTCGCTAAGTTTAAGGGTGAACCGCAGAAACTCAAGCTGCCCTCCGCGCCCGAGCAACTAATCGTAGTTCGCAAAGAGCAGAATAGACCTCAGCCACGATTTGACCGCGATACAGGCTGTGGCATGAGCGTTGTAGTTGGCAGAATCCGCAAGGATCCAATTATGACTTTCAAGTACATATGCTTAGGACACAACACGGTTCGTGGTGGCGCAGGTGCAGGCATTCTCAGCGCTGAACTCTTAGTAGCTAAAGGTTTAGCTTAACTACTGCATAAATGATAACGATTTGAGTCTGGTGTAAGTGATGGTTAAGAGAAAGCTTCGTGAACCCTTAGAAGACCGGAAAGGCACCTTGTTCTTTGATGGCTTTTCGGTTAAGGAGTTAGCTGAAAAATACGATACGCCCTTGTACGTAGTAAGCGAGAAACGTATTAGAGATAATTATAATCGGCTTCATGACGCCTTAATCCGCAACTACAAGTACATACGCGTATATTACGCTGCCAAAGCAAACTCCAACCTCACAGTACTAAAGATTCTCAAGTCAGAAGGCGCATACTTAGACACCGTCAGCCCAGGCGAAGTGTTCATGGGCTTAACCAGCGGATACACACCAGACCGCATGCTATTCACTGGAACCAGCGTCCGAAATGACGAGTTAAAATTTCTAGCTGATGCAAACGTTGCAGTGAATGTGGATTCTCAATCGGAGTTAGATAGGCTACTAAAGATTGCTGTGCCGCCGGTTTTGTCGGTGCGTATTAACCCAGAAATCGGTGCAGGTCACCATACTCACTGCATCACGGCTGGTCCAGACTCAAAGTTTGGCTTAATGGAAGAAGACGCGCTAAAGGCTTATGCGACTGCTAAGAAGGCAAGAGTCGAACGCTTCGGCATTCACATGCACATTGGCTCAGGTATTCTCGATGTAGAACCCTACGTTTTAGCTGTGGAGAAATTATTGAGCATTGCTAAGCGGGTCCATGACGAAGTAGGAATAGAATTCGAATTCATCGACATCGGTGGCGGATTCGGGGTTCCTTACAAGCCAGAGGACCAAGAATTCGATTTAGCAGCCTTCGCCTCGAAAGTGGTAGGACCGTTCAAGGGTAAGGTTACAGAGTACGGTCTTGGCAAACCATTTTTATGCGTTGAACCAGGCAGATACTTAGTCTGCGACGCTAGCATCCTTCTAACGACCGTTAATACTGTCAAGGTTACGCCTTCAAAAAAATTCGTCGGGGTGGACGCAGGCTTCAACACTCTAGTGAGACCAACGATGTACGGCTCCTACCATCCCGTAATAGTCGCCAACAAACTTGGAGCGGCGGATAAGGAAACTTGTGATGTGGTGGGTCCAATTTGCGAGTCAGGCGACGCCTTAGCCAAAGACCGAGCCTTGCCGCTGGTTGCGGAAGGTGATTTGCTGGCGGTTTTGAACGTTGGCGCATACGGCTTCAGCATGAGCTCGCAGTACAACGCAAGGCCACGAGCTGCAGAAGTCATGATTAGGCAAGGCAAGCCAATGCTGGTTAGGAAACGAGAGCAGCTTGATGATTTGATGTCTAGTCAGCGGATGGCAGAGTGACTTTGATGCGTTTCTGGAAGATGCACGGTTTAGGCAACGACTACATCGTAATCGACAACAGAGAAGAGAAAATTAGCAGTAAGCAAGTTGCAGAATTAGCTAAGAGACTTTGTGAAAGGCGCTTCTCGGTCGGAGCAGACGGGCTCTTGCTCGTTTCTAACTCTAAAGTGGCCGATGTTAAGATGCGGATTTTCAACGCTGACGGCAGCGAAGCAGAAATGTGCGGCAATGGCATACGGTGCTTTGCCAAATACTGCTATGAAAACAACATTGTTCCAAAGCAAGAGTTCGCAGTCGAAACACTTTCAGGCATAAAGCATGTCTGGTTAACCCTCGATGATAAAGAAGTCACCACTGTCAAGGCAGATATGGGCGCGCCAAATTGGGACAGAAGCTTCCTTCCCATGGTCGGGCAAGGCACATGCATCAACGAGAACTTAAACGTTAACGGCGAAGCCTACAAGGTAACGTGCCTTTCAATGGGTAATCCGCACTGCGTAATATTCGTTGACAAAGTAGACGATTTCCCAGTTGAGCAAATCGGTCCAAAAGTTGAGAACCACAAGGCTTTTCCGAAAAGAACCAACGTCGGCTTCGTTCAAGTCCTAAACCGCAACGAGTTGAAAGTCCGTGTTTGGGAAAGGGGCTGCGGAGAAACCTTAGCTTGCGGTACAGGAACCTGCGCCGCTGTGGCTGCTGCAAACAAGCTTGGAAAAGTCGGAAACAAAATTACCGTTCACGTGCTGGGCGGCGACTTGCAGGTGGAAGTGGCTAAAAGCTTGTTTTTGAGCGGGGCAGCCGAAAAAGTTTTTGAAGGAACGCTATTCAAAGAGGTATAAACATGACGTTTGAGTATGCTGACAGAATAAAACGGTTACCGCCATACCTGTTCGCTGAAATTGAGCGAATCATTAAGGAAAAGAAGGCGCAAGGCATCGACTTGATTTCATTGAGCATCGGTGACCCTGACCTTCCACCGCCACCATTTGTCATAGAAGCGCTCAAAGAAGAAGTAGCAAACCTAAAGAATCATAATTATTCTTTCAGCCAAGGCGAACCAGACTTCCGAGAAGCCGTTGCCGAATGGTACAAGAAACGATTCAATATTGAGCTGCAGCAAGACCAGGTGATTGCGCTTTTAGGCTCTAAAGAAGGCATAGCAAACATTGCCCGAGCCTTCATAAACCCAGGCGACAAAGTTCTCGTGCCTGACCCAGCTTACCCAGTATACGCTAACGGCAGCACAATACTAAACGACGGCACAGCGGTACCGATGCCGTTGCTTGAGGAAAACGGGTTCAAACCAGATTATGAAGCGGTAAACGCCAAGAACGCGAAGATGATGTTCCTCAATTATCCCAATAACCCAACGGCAGCCACCGTCGACAAAAAATTCCTCAGGCAAGCAGTAGATTTCGCCAAAGACAACAACATAATCCTCTGCTATGACAACGCCTACTCAGAAGTCACCTACGACGGCTACCGTGCTCCCAGCATTCTGGAGGTTGAAGGCGCCATGGATGTTGCCATCGAATTCCACTCGCTATCCAAGACCTTCAATATGACAGGCGACCGCATTGCCTTCGCCGTTGGAAACAAGCAGCTCGTCAGCGGATTAACCAAAGTCAAGTCACAGATTGATTCTGGACCGCCTGTTTACACGCAGAAAGTCGCTGTGAAAGCCTTAGCAGCCTACACAAGCAATGAAGCGCCAGAATTCCTAAAGAAAAACAATCAAATCTTACAGGAACGCCGTGACCTGCTGGTTGAAACACTCTGCAAAATCGGCTACAAATGCGAGAAGCCTAAAGCAACATTTTACGTTTGGGTTAACTGCAAAGGTGACTCAATGCGATTCGCGACAAAACTGCTTGACGTTGGCGTGGCAGTAACGCCGGGCATCGGCTTCGGCAAGTATGGGGAAGGCTACGCAAGGATAACGTTTACGCAGCCCAAAGAACGCATAATTGAAGCCTGCAACAGAATCGTCAGCGCCTTCTAACCACAATTTTATTTTCCAAAAATTTTTTAATCAATTCAAAATCAATTGCCTAATTAGTGCCCTTTAATGTCGGAAGAACAGCAGAAAAAGAAGAAAAAGAAAAAGAGGCAAATTAGCCTTTTAGAAAGCGAACAGGCAGAAAGCGAACTACTGCCAGAGCTAGTTAAAAGGCTCGAAGAGCTGGAAAAAGAGAAAAAATACGTTGATATCCAAGTTTGCCCTAAATGCAAGAGCCCATTAGTCCGCCAAGTTGGTTCGATGGTTGGTGACATGTCGGCTCACATGGGTTTTACTCCACCCAAATATGAGTGTCGAGAATGCGGATGGAGAGAACGGTTAGTGCTTAAAGCCACAAACAAACCTACCACCGTTAAAGATGTTGTTATAATGGCAGAAGCCAAAGATGCTGACGCTGAAAGACAACGGAAAAGGAAAAGATAGTTTCGTTTAAAAAGAAAAAGATGAAAAATGGCTTGCTAATTATTTAGCAGCTGCTTTTGCGAGTTTCTTTAGTATGAAGTCTTTGGCGATGGTGTAAGCGATTGAGTAGTCAAAGAGTCCTTGAGGCTCGGTGGTTGCGCGTTTAATCATTTCTGTTTCAGTCTTAATTTTCAATTTGCCGATTGCTAATGCGCCTATGCCGTAAACGCCTGGTTTTAGTTCTTTACCGTCGTCGTTTGAGCCTAAGCCTTCAACACCTAATGGTTTGATGGCGTTGATGTCAGCGACGATTTTGCATGTTGCACCATACTTGTTCAGTTCCGCTGCTGAGAGCAATTGGATTCCGCCTGCGCCTGCAGCGAGTACGATTTCCGCGTCTTTGATAGCTGCGCCGGTTTGCTCAGAACTTGTCACTTCGACAACTTTGACTCTTTGTGCACCGACTTCCTTGTTAATCTTGTCAGCAACAGCTTGCCCTTTTGCCATTGAGCGGGACGTTATGGTTACGTTGGCTTTCTCTGAAGCGTAAATTCTTGCAGCTGTTTGCCCAACCGGTCCTGTTCCAGCCAGTACTGTGACTCTTTTGCCTTCTAAAGTGCCAAAGCCCTTCTCAAGTGCTGCACCGAGAGTTTTTGCTACTGCGGCAGCGGCAGTTGAGTATCCGCCTCGTGGGTCAACGATTATGGAGTTTCCCCATGGTGCTGATTTCATGCATTTCTGGGTTGCGGCGACGACTTCGTTGACCATGTCAAAGTTGCTTCCGTTGATGAATATCTTGGTGTGTTTTGCGCCTTCTGGTCCACGCGGAAACAGCGTATCATAAACGATTTTCGCTGCATCGTCACCAGTCACGTTTTCATATTTGAATATCATTGAGTCTGGGAACACGTCTATTGCTACGAGCATGTCGAATGGGCTGCAATATTTGTCTGTGTCGAGGAAAACGAAAACTGTTTTGAAACTTGGTTGTGTCAATTTTTTGCACCTAACCTGTTTGTGAATGCAGTTTAACAATTTAAGAATATCCAATTTCCAATATGTTTTTAATAGTGCTGTTCCCGAGGTTTTAAAGGAGGAATTTTTTTGGCGGATGTTGTTGAAAAGGGCTTGAGGCAAATAGGTGTAACCGTTTCAAGACCAGTCTTAGCGGTATTCTGCATTATCCTCGGCATAATACTCATAGTGTTCCCGGCATTAGTCGGAATAATAATCGGCATCTTTCTTCTAATACAAGGCGTGCTGTTGCTTACGGACTATATGGAGATTAGGCATCAACAACCAAGACAAGCAATCTGATAATGCTCCTAGACGAAAGCTTTCCACCTTTTTTATCTTTTGAAATTAACCAAAGAAGCATAGTGAACCGCAATCGTTTAATAACTTAGTTTTCAGAGTGTAACTAAACAAATCTCAAGAAGGCAATGTGTTTGTCATTAAATGAGACTTTAGAGAAGCTCTCAAACGCCTGCGGAGTAACGGGCAGAGAAAACGAAGTTAGAGAATTAATGATTCAACTGATGAAACCTTATGCAGACGAGATAGTTGTAGATAGACTTGAAAACGTTATAGCCATTAAAAAAGGAAAATCAACTGCCCCTAAAATCATGCTTGCCGCTCACATGGACGAAGTCGGCTTAATGGTGAAAACCATCACAAAAGAAGGCTTCCTGCAATTCACTAAAATGGGCGGAATCGATGACCGCATTCTGCCGGCTCAGAAAGTTATAGTTTTCTCAAGAAAAGGCACGTTCCCTGGCATAATCGGTTCAAAACCGCCGCACATCCAGAAAGAAGAGGAACGAAAAAAAGTCATAAATTTCGATGAGCTTTTCATCGACATTGGTGCAGAAAGCAAAGAAGACGCTGCTGCATTAGGCGTTGCAATCGGTGACCCGGTGGGCTTTGATGTAAAATATACTCAGTTAGGCAAGGATGTTGTTATCGGCAAAGCCTTTGATAACCGTGCTGGCTGTGTTGCAATGGTTGAGGCCCTCAAATTGATGGAAAAAACTGACTGCACAGTCTGCGCCGTAGGTACTGTCCAGGAGGAAGTAGGCTTACGCGGTGCAGCAACAGCAGCTTTCGGTGTGGACCCTGATTTAGCATTGGCTTTGGACGTGACTATAGCCGGCGACGTTCCTGGCGTGAGAGAATTTGACACCAGCGTGAAGATGGGCAAAGGCCCAGCGATCACGATTTCCGATTCTGGCTTGATTACTCACCCGAAGGTTTTGCGGGTGCTTTTGGACACGGCGGAGGAAGAAAAAATCCCCTTCCAGCTTGAATCAGGATTACTTGGCTCAACTGATGCAGCAAGGATTTCCATTACAAGGCAGGGCATTCCAAGCGGCACAGTATCTATACCCACACGTTACATTCACAGTCCAGTAGGCATGTTAAGCTTGAAGGACATAGAGAACTCAGCCAAACTTACAGTTGCTGCAATACAAAGAATTTCAAAGTACTTCTGAAGTGGGCAATGGGGAAAAACCTGTGTCATCTAGTCAGGCGCTTGCTGAAAAAGCCATCATCCGCTTTCAGGGTGGCTACAACTGCGCCCAAAGCGTCCTGTTAACGTTATATGAGCACACAGATACAGAAGGCAAGAACGGGCTGATTCCAAAAATAGCCGCTGGCTTTGGCGGCGGCATAGGACGATGCGGCTCTGTATGTGGAGCATTGACGGGCAGTGTCATGGCCGTGGGAATCAAGTATGGAACTAATGAGACTGGAGTTGAAAAACGAGCAAAAGCTTATGCTCACGCAAAAACGCTTTACAAGCAATTTGAGAAGCAGCATGGCACTGTTTTGTGTCGAGACCTAATCAAGCTGGACTTGTCCAATCCTGAAGAGGCAGCTAAAGCTCGGCAGGAAAAGGTCTTTGAGAAAATATGTACTAACCTAATCAAAACTGTTATTGAAAATTTTCTTGAACTGGAAAACAAATGATGTTTTTTCGAATAAGCGAAAGCGTTTTTAAACATTCACTAAGTCATTACTAGCGTGGCTCAACATTATGGATACACCAGAAAAGTTCGCAGGAAAATTTGAGTTTCTAGAACATACCGCTGACGTTTACATTCGAGCACATGGCAAAACAATGGAGGAAGCCTACGAAAATGCTGCGCTTGCAATGTTCGAAGTTATGACGGACACCGATAAAGTCGCTCAGACGCAAGAGGAAACTGTAGAGGTTGAAGCTGAAGACCAATACGCGCTGCTTTATAATTGGCTTGAAGCGTTACTTGTAAAGTTTGAAACCGAAAACATTCTTTACTCAAAATTCCAAATAACAAGCTGGGAAGAAACAGCTGAAAACTTCAAAATCAAAGCAAAAATTTGGGGAGAAAAATTTGACGCCCAAAAGCACCCGCAGAAGGTCGCTGTTAAAGCTGTCACTTACCATCGAATGGTAATCATAAAGGAAAGAGACCGAGTTATCTTAGAGTTCATTTTAGACATTTAGGCTAATTTCAGTTTTTTCAGTTCTGCTATTATCTTGTCAACTATTAGTTCTGGTGGTGTATCAAGGGTTGGGGTGCTTGAAGCGACGAATGGCGCTTTTTTCGCCTTAAAGTACTCTAAGAGCGGTCTTGTCTGTTCTTGGTACACTTGCAGTCGTTTCTTAATAACTTCAGGGTTATCATCTGAACGCTGGTATAAGGTTCCTCCGCATTTGTCACAGATGCCTTCCACTTTAGGCTTTAAGAAGCGAATGTTGTAAACGGTTCCACAGTTACGGCATATTCTGCGCGTAGATAAGCGTTCAATAATAATCCAATCTAGAACATCCAGCAGCAATATTACGTCAATTTTAGTAATGCCTTCTAGAATTTTAGCTTGTTCAAGCGTTCGCGGGTAACCATCAAGAATGAAGCCTTTCCCTTTTGGAATTTTGCTTAAGCGTTGCTTCAGTACTTCTACGACAATTTCGTCTGGGACAAGAAGCCCCTTTTCCACGTAAACCTTAACTTTCCTGCCTAATTCTGAATCTTCCTTCAATAACTCGCGGAAAATATCGCCCGTTGCGATGACTTCAACGCCAAGTTTTGCTTGAAGCCTTGAAGCGTAGGTGCCTTTTCCAGAGCCTGGCGCTCCGAAGATAATTGCTTTCAATTTTACTTTTGCCACCTTTAGCCTCTCTCATAGAACAGTGAAGGATAATTAAATTTTACGCGTTGCTTTAGTTTCACGGAAACGTTTATGGCATAACAGCACTTATCAAACCACACTAAGGTGAGCATTTGCACACAAAAGAAATAGGAAAAAACCTGTTTCAAGTTGAGCTGGAAACTGGCGGATTCAAAAACCTCATTTGCAGTTACATAATAAAAGGCGCTAAAACCATCCTTGTGGAGTCAGGCCCAACTTCTTCCGTGCCCAAACTTGTTTCTGGCTTAAAAGAACTCGACATAAGGTTTGAGGATGTTGAATACGTCGCCGTTACGCATGTTCACTTAGACCACGGTGGCGGCGCTGGCACACTGCTAAAGTTCCTGCCCAACGCAAAAGTCCTCGTCCACCCAAGGGGAATGCCTCACCTGATTAACCCTGAGAGACTTTGGCCATCGTCTCAGGCGGTTCTCGGGTTTGTGAGCGAAATTTTCGGTAAGCCTGAACCTGTTCCAAAAGAACGGATAATTCCTGTTACTGAGGGCTCCTTTGATTTGGATGATGGCGCCAAATTGAGGGTTATTGAAACGCTTGGTCACGCTTCCCACAACCTTAGCTTCTACGAATCGTTGAACGGTGGAGTTTTCCAAGGGGATGCTGCTGGCACTTATTTTCCAGAGTTCGATGTTGTAATGCCAACTACGCCGCCTCCTTTCCATCTGGGCGCGGCATTAGCTTCCTTAGATAAATTAATCAGCCTTAAGCCGACAGTTTTGTATTATAGTCATTTCGGAAAAGCCTCAAACGGAGTTCAACGACTGAAAGATTACAAGTTGCAGCTTCAGTTATGGGCAAAAATCGCAGAAGAAGGCGCCAGAGAAAATCAAAGTTTGGAGGAGATACGTGATAGAATAATTGCTGAGGACAAGGTTATGCATCAACTGGCGGATTACTTGAAGTCCCATCGTATTTACTCAAGGACAGCTCTTGGAAACAGCGTTCAAGGCTTTATTGATTACGCCAAACAAACACAGGCTAAACAAAGTGCATAAACGTTTTATAGTGTCTTTCCACTTTGTTTTTTAAGGTGAGAAATTTTGGGTGAAAGTGAAAGTAGAAGAGCGCCAGAAGAAATCCCTCTAGAAAAAGTAAACGATTACGCTTGGCGTATCCCAAAATACAAGTCAGGCATGAGAGTTCCGGGTATGGTTTTCGCCAATGAAGCTCTTTTAGAAAAGATGAAGACTGATCGGACTCTTTGGCAATGTACAAACGTGACATGGTTGCCTGGAATTTACAAGCATGCAATAACATTGCCCGATGGGCATGAAGGTTACGGTTTTCCAATAGGCGGCGTTGCCGCAACCGATTACGATAATGGCGTTATCAGTCCTGGTGGTGTAGGTTATGACATTAACTGTGGTGTCCGCCTATTAGCAACAACGCTCACGGAAAAAGAGATTCGACCCAAACTTGCACCGTTAGCAGATACCATTTTCCGTAATGTTCCTTCTGGGCTTGGAAGCCGCCGAAAAGACCTCACAATATCCTCTGCCGACTTAGACCGATTGGTAGTTGAGGGAGTGCCGTGGCTTATTAAACGCGGGTTTGGTTGGCCTGAAGACGCAGAGCACTGTGAAGAACAAGGTTGCATGGCTAATGCAGACCCAGATAAGGTTTCATCGACTGCTAAGCGCAGAGGATTAACCCAGATTGGCACTTTGGGTTCGGGAAACCACTTCTTAGAAGTACAAAAGGTAGATAAAATCTATAATCCTAAAACGGCTAAGGCTTTTGGAATTACGCAAGAGGGTCAAGTTACAGTAATGATTCATTGCGGCTCAAGAGGCTTCGGTCACCAGGTCTGTTCTGATTACCTAAGAGTTATGGAGCATGCAGTGCAAAAGTACAAGATAACGTTGCCTGACCGCGAATTAGCCTGTGCTCCTGGAAACAGCAATGAAGCCCGTGATTACTTCCAAGCTATGGCTTGCGCTGTCAACTATGCTTTTTCTAATCGCCATGCAATTATGCATTGGGTTAGACAAAGTTTCCAGCAAGTTTTCCATGAGCCGCCTGAAAAGTTCGGTTTAAAACTCGTTTATGATGTAGCCCATAACATTGCCAAAGTAGAAACCCACAAAATTGACGGCGGAGAAAAGAAAGTTTGGGTTCACCGCAAAGGAGCAACACGCGCCTTCCCAGCTGGGCACCCTGATATTCCAGCTGATTACCGCAGTGAAGGGCAACCAGTGCTTATTCCAGGGAGCATGGGCACAAGCTCTTGGGTTCTTGTGGGTTCACAGAAAGCTATGGATTTAACTTTTGGTTCAACAGCACATGGAGCAGGCAGAATGATGAGCCGTTCAGCAGCAAAAAGGCAGTATTGGGGTGGAGACATAAAAGCTGCTTTGGAAAAGCGGGGAATTGTTGTTCGCGCTGCAAGTGCTTCGGTTTTGGCTGAGGAGGCTGACCAGGCGTACAAAAACGTTGATGTGGTTGCTGACGTTAGTGACAAGATTGGAATTGCCACTAAGGTTGCAAGGCTTGTTCCGTTAGCAGTTGTTAAGGGCTAATATTTCCTGCTAAAGGTTACTTTCGTTTCCTCAGGAAGACTAGCCCGTCTTTTTCTCCTATCCATTCGAAGCCCACTTGTAGATGTGCTGTTATCTCTTCTTGGGTCTTAGCTACTTTGACAGTGAATGCTTCTGGTTCGTGTTGAAAGAGGGCTTCGGCGATTTGAATGTACATGGTTGTGGTGTCTAGTTTTCTGTGTCCGAGTAGCTCTTTGACGTGAAGTATATCTTTGGTTTGATGGTATTCCATTGTTGCTTTCCAGTGGCGTAGTGTGTGGAAGGTTATCTTTAGCAGTCGTGGGTTGTTTAGGTTTCTTGATATTCGTTTCCTGGAGAAGCGAAGGCTTGTTTTGAGCGAGGTATAAGTGCAGTTGAAGATTCTTTGAGAGGTTTTTGGCAGTCTTTCGATCATGCTCAACAGTTTTGGGCTTACTTTGAAGATTCTTGGGTTTCCGTTCTTCTCTGGTTCGTTCAGTGTTATTGTGTTGCGTTCTGTGTCTATGTCTGTCCATTTGATTCTAATGCCCTCGCCAGCTCTCATTCCTGTTTCTTTTAGGAGTTGGAGGAATGATGCTGTTTTCTTTCCGCTGCCTGCGATTAAGTCGTCTATTTCTCGCTCTAGCGGTATGAATGGAAGCTTTCTGGTTATCGTGATTGTTGGTCTTTGCCATTGTTTTCCATTCATTTTGAGGAAAGTTGTGTAGGCGATTATTATGGCTCTTTTCGTCTGGTCTCCGAACTTGTGCCGGGCTAATGTGTCTTTTACGCTTTCGGGGTCTTCAAGGTCTGCACCCTTCTCGACTATTTTGTATAATGCCCCATCTATAACGTCGATTGTCAACTTTGAGCGATTTTGTTTTTGTAGCCACCATAAGAACTCTATGATTTTGCCTTTTTCCTTTGCTTAGAGTAGATTCGTTATTGTCTGGCGCCATATTTTCTCTTGAAGCATTCTTCGCAGAAGTTTTGTTTCAATCTTCTTATCCGTCGCGGCTGAAAAAGTTTTTGTCGCAAAGAATTATAACAGCAATCGGTTAACAATTAACGGTTGAGCTAACATGGATTCGATATTATCTTGCAGTAGACTTCTCGACAGGAAAAGTTGGCTTTTCTTTAAGTTATACAAAGATCCAGAGGCACCCACAGATTGGGTCAACAATCTAAATTGGTATCATCAAACTCTCATCAATGTAGTTCGACCAATCACAAACGAAAACCCGCATATCGCTTCTGTCTTTTTTGGCTTATATGGGCCGCAACCTTACGATACTGAAGACGAAAAATACCTTAGCAGGTTGACTCCGCCTGCGTCAAATGTCATTTTCATTAGGTTAAGAGTCGCCACTAAGAAAGGGAAAAAGAACAATGTTAAAAATGCATTTTTAGCATCGATTGCCCAAAATACAAATCTAGTTTGGAACTATGAAACGATGGTCACATGGAATGTTGCTAGTGATTTAGGCACAAGATACGGAAGCAACCTTGCCAATCAAACCTTAGGATTTATGCGTTATTGGGATGCGGCCTGCAGGTACATCCTGTCAATTTTAGCCATGCCTGGAAATTGGAAAGATGATGTTGATGTGTGGGGTGTTCCTCACCTCGTAAATAACTCAATGGGTGCCTGGCTCCGGCCTAAAGGAAACCCTCGAATATGCCCAAATTGTCAGGCACACATGTATATGAGCACAACTCCCGGGGCCGTGATTTTTCCGACATCCATTACAGAGATTGGAACACCACTTTTCGTTTTCGTTTGCCCACGTTGTCAAAACGTCTTGCCTAATGCTATTAATATCTAACTTGAAGGGTTTGTTTCCGTCGCAACTTACTAAAACTATATCAGGTAGCGTTTATGCGAAGCGTATACTCGATTCCGACTATACCTATACTATACCCTATATTGACTTGATTATCTATAGTAGGACTCTTTTTAATGTATGATATTGCCCTATGCTCTGAATCGTGTATACTGCCTTGAGTAAGTCTTTCCAGAGAGTCATGCTGAGTAGTTTTTTTGGTTGGTTGGATTAAAATTTAATCCAAATCGCTAAAACAGTAGAGACCAACAAAACAATATTAGAGCAAAATCTTGGTTCAGAACAGCTCTTGTTTTTGAAGCTTGCTACCGTTTAATTCTGATGGATTGTACCATTTCCAAATCTTATCCGCTATGTCCTCGGAATACCCAGAATTGGCAAGAACCTTCTTTAATGAGCGTTCTGAAGGTGCCTTCTGCTTTTTGCCATTCTGCCGCTGCAACATATCCTTTTCATCGTTGGGTTAAAAATAAACGTTACGAAAAGCTATTCCGATCAGTAGATGCGTACAACATAAATACACAAAAGGTTTGGATTAAAATTCAATCTAACCCATGTTAAAACTCAATTTGCTGAACTTCACCTCTAAGCACAATAGGATGACCTAGGGGAAAGACAAATCACCTTAGGGCTTCATAGCCTCGCTCTGGAAGTTGTGTCTATCTGCGCATGAGGCGAAGTGGTTTTTGAGCTTCCTTTTTCATGATCGCTCTAATTTGGTTTTCGTCCAGCTCGCTTCTGCTGTTGGAAG
>PKYH01000166.1 GCA_003133625.1 Candidatus Bathyarchaeota archaeon
CGGAAGGTAAGTGGAGTGATGTTTTGGCTAATGATTCGGCGCCGATGCAGGGAACGTCTATGGCTACCCCTGTTGTGGCGGGGGCGGCGCAGACGTTGGTTGAGGCGTTGGGCGGGTTTGCTGGGTGGAATTATACGCGGGGTCAGGCTTTGACGCCGAAGATGTTGTTGTTGATGACGGCGACTGAGACTTATCCGAATGCTCGGGAGAGTGGAGCTTCGCCTACGCTTGAGCGCGGTGGAAAGGATGTGCAGGAGGGTTATGGAAGGATTAACGTTGATGCTGCAGCGGATGCTGTTTTGAAGACGTATTTGGCCGGGACCACTGTGGTTGATAGTTTTGGTTCGCCGCCTTCGCTTTCTGACATTTCGGTCGTTGGGCAGCGGTTGGCTTGGGCTAGGAACGTTGAGCTTTTTTCGGGAGTATCGTACAATTTTTCGCTTAGTGTTCCCGCTGGAGCAGATTATGATTTGTATCTTTACAATATGACTGGAAACGCGTACGGAGAACCAGTGATTTTGACCAAGAGCACAACAACATCTGCTGGAGCTAACGAGAGCATTGCGTACGCGCCTGCTCTGTCGGGTGAGTATTTCGTTGTGGTGAAGCGTGCGCGAGAGGACACTGGAGGGGGCCAGTTTACTTTGACGAGCACGTCCGGTCAGACTGCGCATATTCTCCTTAGTGTAGAGCCTGATCAGCCTTCGCTTGTGAGGGGGCAGTCTTTGACTTTGAAGGTTACGATGCTTAACGAGTTAAATCCTGCTTTTGAGTCATCTTTGGCGTTGACGGTTACTGGTCCAGGAGGGTATTATCATTATGATTTTCAGCCTGTGGCTGTTGGGGCTGATGAGGTTAAGGATTACAGTTTCAGTTGGGTTGTTCCAGATGTTGTTGGAACGTATATGGTGGAGGTAGAGTTGGTGCCTCCACAGTTGTCTGCTTATGATGCCGTATGGTTGCCGGTCTCTTAGGTTTTGGATTAAGTATTTTTGATATTTGGTAGTTTTTCCACCTTTTGGAGAAGTTTTTCCGCTGCTTCAGTGCATACGCCGCCTTCTTCAAATAAGTCAACGATAAGCTGCGGAATGCATACGACAGTTAGCCCTTGCCGTTTAAATGAGTCGTAGAAGGCATGGGGAATCTGCGGTTAGCAGTCTTACGTTCCCTTTTCCGACTAGGCACTCAGCTGTTAAAAGTTTGTGCCATTCTTCTAGGTCTTTGGAGAGGTTATTGGAGAAAGAATGCGCCGTAATCATGGTTTGGTTAACTGATTATTCTTATTCTCTTTTTTGTAATTATAATCAGCTTGTTCTGTGCTTCATGAAGGTTAATTTTTTTGTGGGCAGTGATCAGCGTTTCCAAGATGTTAAAGGCTGTCGCGGGGTTTGCTTTTATTACTATCACAGAAAGCGCGCCTTTCTTAAGCGTATGGTATATTTGGGCGAAGTCTACGTCTAGAGTTAGAATCGCCATGTTATTTTTTGCGGCATACTCAGCTATTGCATAATCCATAGCACTTCTAAGGGTAGTTTCGGAAACGTTAGTTATGTCAAATCCTTTTTTCTTAAGCTATTCTCTGACGTTATTTGGCGCATTTTCGTCTACTAATATACGCGTCAAAAGCTTGTCCTTAAAGCGTTACAGTTACTTCACGTTCTAAGCATTTTGAAGCATAAAGAAGCGCGGCTTTGATGTCTTCCTTTCTTAATTGTGGGTACTCTTTAAGAATCTCTTTTTCTGTCATGCCGTTTGCTACAAACTCAACAATAAGGTAAACTGGAATGCGTGTTCCCTTTATGACTGGTTTTCCCACCATGACGTCGGGATCGATAATTATTCTATCAGCAATCTCTTCCATGCAAATCACATTCAGGTTCCTTATTGACAATACAATACTGCGAATATATTACGGTTTTCCCAGAAAAGCTTCAATTGCTTGTAGATTGCGTCTGCTATTGTCAGTGTTCGTCAAGAAGTGCCTGTAAGAGGCGGAGGGTTAGAGCTTTCGTTAACTGAGAAGACTAGTTTTAGGGCGAGGTTGCAATACCTTGATGGTTATATAGCCTTTATTGAAGTCAAAAAATCAAGAAATTCCAAAATCAGCAGTAGCCTATTTACGAGAATACCAACTCAAGTAGTTGTTGTTCGGGAGCAAAAATTTTCAGCGTGAACAACAACTTCTACTGAAACTTGGCTAAACTGTGTTTCTAATAAGGTGTTTATTGTTGCCGTTAGAATTGGGTTGTGGGTTTTGTAGAGGTGATGAATAGGGCTGATGAGGTTGAGGATTACAGTTTCAGTTGGGTTGTTCCAGACGTTGCTGGAACGTATATGGTGGAGGTTGATTTGGTTCCTGCGCGGTTGAGTGCATACGATGCTGCCTGGTTGGTGGTTGCCTAGTAACCGTAATTGAAAATCAGTTTTCAAGAACTCGTCACCTTTGATGCGAAACGGTGAGCATGAATCGACGCGTTCAATGCTTTCGATTACACACCTTTTTTCTCGAAATGCTCACTCAATCTAGCTTCTTATGGTTGTTCGATGGTTGTGTAAAAGATCTTCGCTGCATGTGGGTGTTCAAAACTTTGCTTCCTATATGACAGATTGGAAATAATGCTTAAAAACGCCAGCGTGACCGTTTTTTTGGGAGAGTGGAGAAGTATCGATCCTCGAGGTTTTCTGCTTCTGATTCTCCTGTTGTTTTCAGGTTTGACTCTGTGGGCGGTAGCTGGCAGTTCAACTGGCGAACCAGCGACTATGGATCAGCCCAGCCAGCAGTTGCAGCCGCCATGGAACTTCAGCGTAATCGTTCTTCCTGACACGCAATTTTACTCTCAGAGCTACCCAGCAATCTTTGACAATCAAACGCAATGGATAACTAATACTGTGGCAAGCCTGAACACTGTTTTCGTGACTCATGAAGGAGACTTGGTGAACGTTGCTACCACAACTTCACAGTGGAACAACGCAAATCACAGCATGAGTAAACTGGACGGTAATGTGCCTTGGGCTGTTCTGCCTGGAAACCACGACGGAACAAACGTCGGAAGCACAGGTGAGAGTCTTAGCAACTACAACGCTTACTTTCCCTTCAGTCGTTTCAGTGGGCAACCGTGGTATGGAGGGGCATACAACAACGTTAACTCCAACAGCTTCGAGCTTTTCTCGGGCGGAGCTGACGATTATTTGATCTTTAACTTCCAATATCACCCAAGCGACGCTGTTCTCGCATGGGCAAACACGACAATCGCGACTTACCCGGATAGAAGAGTGATTGTCACAACTCATGATTACCTGAACGCTGACGGCTCAAGAACCACGGAAGGCAATCACATATGGAATAACTTCGTGGCATCCCACGCTGATCAGGTCTTTTTGGTTCTCTGCGGCCACAATCATGGAGAAGCAAGACGAGCAGATACGGTTAACGGTCATGTTGTTTACCAGCTTTTGGCGGACTATCAAGAAGGCTACCCTAACGGTGGAAACGGTTGGCTACGTTTACTTGATTTTCGTCCTGTAGAAGACAAAATCTACGTAAGAACATACTCGCCCTACGTAAACCAGTACCAAACTGACGCTGACAGCCAATTCACACTTGACTACGACATGACAAGCGAACAACCGACCACAATTAGTATACAATCTCCCGATGACGGCATAACAACGATGGACAACATGCCTGACTTTAAATTCGTTGCTACGAGCCCTACTCAATTGACATTCAATTGTTCTTTGTGGCTGCAGAACGGCACGTCCTCAAAGGTCTATGCCACCAAAAATGGCGTCGTAAATGGGTCTCTCTCAGTCCTGACGCCATCATCTCCTATTCCGAATGGGGTTTGGTGGTGGTGGATAAACTGTACAGGCGGCACCGTGAGCAGTGTTAGTGAAAAAAGAAGTATAACTATTAACGTTTTCAGGGGAGATAAGAATTTCACGTCGACATGGGATGGTACTGCGAGGACCTACTGGCTGGATTTGCCTGATAATTTTGACAATTCCGCTCCGACGCCTCTTGTGTTCTTTTTGCATGGTTATGGAGGTAGCAGACTTAGTTATTCACAGAAATATCCTGTGCTGAGGCAAGTATTCCAGAACCACACTTGGATTGTGGCAGCTGTTGATTGCCGCACAGTAGACGGCTATCAAAACTGGTATGCTGAGCCGTCAAGGCAGGACATTACAGACGTTTTGAACACGCTAAGACATGACTATTGCATCGATTCTAGCCACGTGTATATTATGGGAAACAGTATGGGTGGAAGTGGAGCACTCAAGTACGCCATGTTCAACAACCAAGTAATAGCAAGTTTAGTTGATATACATGGGGTAGCGAATTTCACTCAATTCTACGTTGAAACCTCAGACAAAACCTACAAAGCTTCACTGGTAGCAGCGTATGGAGGAACGCCATCCCAGGTTCCCAGTGTTTACGCGAACGAAAGCGCCCTGGGAAATGAACAGTGTTTCAGTCACACGCCGGTAATGATTCTTCATGGAACCGCTGATGCTACTGTTAGCGTGAGTCAATCGCGGAACTTGAATCAAAGCTTGAGCGCATTCGGATACACGGTTAAGTATGTCGAGGTATCAGGTGTGGGTCATGACGCGCAGACTCTGATCTCTGGAAGAGAGATGGAGATTTTTAACTGGCTTGATTCTCATCCGCTGTGGGCGTCTTCCGTTTATCTTCTCTTGACTGCGGATCCAGCTCAAGGTCCGTATGTGAGGGGGCATTCAGTGACCTTCACTGTGAATGTGTTCAACCAGTTGAATCCTGCTCTTAATTCTAGTTTGACTTTGACGGTTACTGGACCTGGTAACTACGGCTATTTCGATGTTCAGCCCATAAGTGTTCCAGGCGGCACCGTTAGAGAGGACACCTTCGTTTGGGTTGTTCCGAATGTTGCTGGAACGTATATGGTGGAGGTTGGTTTGGTTCCTGCGCGGCTGACTGCCTACGACACCGCATGGTTAAAGGTGAACTAAATGAAACAAACATTATTGAAAAATTTTGAAAAAACATTTTGCGGGCGCCCAAATGCGTTTAGTAAAAGGTTTCGTTCTCAAAAACGGAATATTACTGAAAAAGAATATGATTTATATCGGTTTACCAAGGGATGTTAAAGAAGAGAGAGTATTATGAATCGAATAATCTGGAACAAGAAAAAGGCAGCATTCGCACTAGCACTATGCGCAATCATGGCGGTTTCATCAGTCATGATCCTGCAGACTAGTCAAACCACCCAAGCCGCCCTCATAAATCCACATCCTGGATTGGTGGGTTGGTGGCGCTTTGACGAAGGAAGCGGAACCGTAGCAGGTGACAGCAGCGGAAACGGGAATAGCGGCACTATTAACGGTGCAACTTGGGGGACTGGAATATATGGTCAAGCCCTCAGCTTCGACGGCGCAACCAATTATGTTACAGTTCCTAACAATGCTAATTTACATTTTGTTACTCCGTTTTCCATTTCAGCATGGATATATCTAACTGCTTATTCATATGGTATGATAATTAATGATTATGCTGGCAGTTATAGAGGATACATATTTTTAATGCGGAATAATGGTGTACTCGAGTTTCAAGTGGGAAGGTTAAGTGATACAACCGTAAGTAGTGCAATTTCGTCTGTTCTTAATCTAAATACTTGGTATTATGTAGTCGGGGTTTATGATGGTGTCAAGCCTATTGTTTATGTTAATGCTGTTGGGGTAAATGGTAGTAGTTATAGTCCAATCGAAGCGGAGGCAGGAACTATAGTTTTAGGCAAAGCACTATGGTGGAGTGGTTACTATTTTAATGGCGTTATTGATGAGGTTCGCATTTACAACCGAGACCTTTCCGCGGCTGAGATCCAACAGGACTTTCAGAATGGCCCAGATTTTTCGTCAAACCTTCTGGCTAAAGTGCCAATGGGTACTACTCAAGTTATAACTACGCTTTCGTGGCAAGGAACCGGAAGCATAAATGTTACAATAGTGTCTCCCTCTCAGACCTATACAGAATCAATGGTACCCGTGTACCAGAAGACCACCTACTCCACATCCGGCGGCACATCCAGCATGTTGAACATAAAGCGCCTTTCAGTTTCAGTCAATGCTCTACCATCCGATCAGAATTGGAACGTTACGTTAACGTTTGACAATCCCGTTCCCTATCAGATAACGGTCGAAGTTCAAAAGTAGATTGTCAGATCTCTAATTTTTTTCTTGCAGGGCTTATCAGAAACAGATTTCCTATTCGTTACTACGGACACTGATTTGAAAAGCTCTGCAAACATGTGGGCTTAAAGTACATTAACCCAGTGCCAAGAAAAGGTCTCAAACGTTTCAAGGAACAAAACAAGTGAGCAGTACCTAAATCTAAGTCATAAAATTATCTGTTGGTCAATTTTTTTCTGCAACTGTTTTGGGTTGATGTTTGTTAAGCGAAAAGTAAACATGTGTTTCAGAGAAAAACGCAAAAAAACGCATAAACCGCCTGACCCTAACTATGCAGAGTCCCTATTCCCGTTACAGTTTTCGAGCATACCTTATCACAAGAAACAGAAAGCATCTATCACCTAGCACGTTAAACATTCAGGGCAATTGAGAAAAAACGGAGACACAACTGTTGAGGACTGGAGCGAACCCATGAACAACAGATATGGAATAAAATGAACTATGGTTCAGCCTAAGCATACTGAGAAGCAACGCCGTGGCAAAAAGGGGGGGGAAGGCTAATGTAGCCAAGAGTTTATTTTGGTGGATAGGTTGACTGGAACAATGGCTCGATAAGTATAGATGCTTAATTTTATAGTAACCCTGTAATGTTAAGTAATTGGAAATTCGCAATAGTGGATATGCCGTGCAAGTTGAGAACAATGCGCTCTTGCCGTATTGTTGGAAAAGGCGAGTCAAATGAATGCTCAATTGGGCGTAGCGCGCGCATAAGTGGTCATTAATTCTTTTTTAGCTTGATTTCGCAAATGGAGTCTTTTTTAGGCGTTTAGTACGTGAAGGCTGCGATGCTGTTGGCAAGTTCCGGCCTGCCTATTCTGTGAGCCAAGATTGCCACGGCATACATGCACGCGAAGCAAATGGCCACGTGCATTCGCACCTTGGCCACTCCTCTCCAACGCAGGTT
>PKYH01000122.1 GCA_003133625.1 Candidatus Bathyarchaeota archaeon
CATATTAACAAGGTACGTAGTTATTAAGTAGCTTGCCCCAAGCCAGAAAACAATGTTTTCAACAGTTTCAGCTTTCCTTGCGACAGGCGAATGCAGCAAAACCCTAAGCGCTAATACTATGATTTCTAAAAGTCCTATGCCCAGACTAAACTGAAAAGCAGCAATGTAAAGCTCCGTATAAGCAGCGGGATTCGCAGGCGCAGGCAAAGATATACTAGTAGCGCCTGGAACTTGAGCGAGAGTAAGAGAACTGAAAAAATTAACTATGCTGTCCCAAATGCCAGTATGGATGAAGTAAATCACGGCAATTAGAATAAAAATGGCGCCTATGTATATGGCGGTAACCAAGCCTTCTTTTCTCTTATCAGTTAACGATTGCGTGTTCAAATCTTTAATCAAGGCTGTCTCTCCTCATTCGAGTATAGAACGTTGAGCACATATATTTTTCTCTTTAAGCAAGGAAGTGCATGTTTTAAATACTCAGAGATGATAAAATAAAGAAAGGAGAGATTGCATGTCGTATTGTCCGAAATGCGGCAATAAAGTTGACGAGACAATGACTTTCTGCCCACGCTGTGGAGCAACGTTAAAAGGCGCAACACCAAGTCAACCAGCACCCGCCGAATCCTATCGGAAGTATGAAAAAGCCGAAAAGAACGAGAAACAAGAAAAGCAAGAGAAGAATGAGCATCCTGAAAAAGGTGAAAAACAGGAGAAAGGCGAATATGGCTTTGTCGGCTTTCTGATTGGCGGTTTAGTCCTGATTGTTTTCGGTCTATTTAGTTTGCTGCGTTTCAGTGGCTATTTTACTGATGGACAAGGCTGGGCTATAATGCTGTTACTAATCGGCATAATAATCATAGTTGGCGCAGTTTACGTGGCAGTTATTTCGCGGAAACATTTTCCTGAGCCTCGTTAGATCAGCCATCCTAAGAACATTCGGTAAAGCCTATGCTCTAAAAGCGTTAATGCATTTTGTCTTCCGAATACTCGGTAATAGTTTTTTCCCGCGGCTTCAATGAAATCGCCGATATCGTATCGGGGGAACATGCATGAAGAAATTATCAGCTTTCCCCATTCGCCCCGTTTAAGTTCATGAAGCATTTTCACGCCTTTACCAGTTACAACTTCAAAAAGGTATGAGTCATAATTGGGCGTCATGTAAGGTAAATCGTCAAGTTGTTGGGCAAAAACGCCTTCTGTAGCAGTGTACATTTCCACAATTGGCACGTCACCGAAGTACCTTTGTAATATTGGACCATACTTGAATTGTATTTTGCGTACGCTGGTGCAGAAAAGAGCTTGAAGCTTCCATAAGTCAGCTGGTTTTTTCCCGTGCTTACGTTTGACATATTTGGCGAAAGCCAAAATTACAGGAGTTACACCCATGGTGGCAGTGACATCCTGGTTTAGAGCCTGTTGATAAACAATCTCGAACCGTTTCTCCCAATCTTTCCTTCTGATTTCTGAACCCAAAACATCTATTTCTTCTTGGCGAGGCAGAAGACTCAACCTATCGAACATTGGGTTAAGCCTAGCATAGGTTCCTGAGCTGTAACCGTAGGTGACTTCTTTACCGTCACAGTTCATGGTGTGGACGCTTGAAGGAAAATTCAGGTTAAGAATTGCGCCTGTGAAAACTTCAAAGTTCTTTTTTCTGATCGCGTAATTTATTAGAGCTCTTGCTCCGCAAGAGAAAATTTGTTTTAGATGCGTTTGTGTTGCTGGCAGGACCTTTGATTTTCCTGTTGAGCCTCGGGTCATAACCCAGCATTCGGGTGGCTCAGGCAAAAGTGACTTGTAGCTTCCTTCTCTAACTTGTGCCAGATAAGGTATAAGTCCAGAGTAATTGATGATGGGAAAATTTGTTTGGTAATCGGAGAGGCATTTCACCTGCAAGGCGTGATGGCTTAATCCATATTCGGTGGAACTGTACTTCTTAACCAAATCGTTCAGTACTTGCTCTTGCGCTTTCTGCGGATTCTCAAGTGACTCATACCAAGGACCAATTATTGGTTTTAGAATACTGTTGATGCCAATTTCATCTGGCAGCATAGCGCTCGCTAACCAATTTGTTATGAATTGGCTTATATGCTTCTCCATCAATAAATTACAAGCCAGAAACGTTTGCCATTTAAGGGTTGAAAATTATGACCGAAACAGTTCGCGTGACAGCGGAAAGGATAAGAAAACTGGAAGTTCAAGGGGCAAGAAACGTTGCAATAGCCGCCATAAAAGCCCTCCAAACATTAGCAGAGCAGACAAAAGCCAAAAACAAAACAGCATTCTTAAGCGAGCTCAAAGAAGCGCAAGCTATGCTTTTTGCGTCAAGAGAAACTGAGCCCTTAATGAGAAACGCCATCCGTTGGATAATTACTCAGGTCGAAGACAGCAGCACAGAAAAAGTTGATGCACTGCGCCAAATGGTTGTTTCAAACGCAAGCCAATTCTTGAAAAATCTTGAGGCGTCAAGAGAGCGTATCGCTGAAATAGGAGCCAAACGAATCCGCGACGGCTCTGTGATTTTTACGCATTGCCATTCCTCAACCGTAACCCGCCTGCTTGCTAGAGCCAAAAAAGACGGCAAAAACTTGAAGGTAATCTGCACTGAAACCAGACCTGCTTTCCAAGGAAGAATAACCGCAAGAGAAATGGTGGAACTAGGCGTTGAGACCACGTTTATTGTTGATTCAGCCGCTCGCTCATTTATGGGAAACGTGGACCTCATAATATTGGGAGCGGACGCTATTACCTCGGAGGGGAACGTGGTTAACAAGATTGGCACCAGCACCATCGCAGTGCTGGCTTACGAAGCTAGGAAACCGTTGTATGTTGTCTCGGAACTGTTAAAGTTTGACCCTGAAACACTTTATGGTGAATACGAGAAAATTGAGCAACGAAACCCCAGGGAGGTTTGGAAGGAAGCCCCAGAAAAACTGGGGGTGAAGAATCCAGCCTTTGATGTTACTCCAAGCAAGTACATTCACGGCTTAATATGCGAAGAAGGAGTAATCACTCCTCAATCAATAGTTGAAGTTGTGCATCGAAGATATCCGTGGGTTCTAAAGCACACTTAGGCTTTCCATAGCTCCAATGCGGTCTTCAGTTCCTTGTGTCTTTTAGCGTATTCTTCCAAGGATAATCCCTTCAATGTGGCATCAACGGCTTGCCGCATTGCCTTTGCACCCGCCACTGTCCCGTCTGGGTGCCCGTGGATTCCGCCGCCAGCTTGAATAACCACATCATTGCCAAACGTTTCCACTAAAGCAGGCACAAGTCTAGGATGCAGTCCGCCTGAAGCAACAGGCAAAACAGGCTTTAATCCGCCCAGCTCAGCTTTGCAGGCGTCGATGTTTTCGAGCACTTCAGCTTTAGCCTCAGACATTTTGCCCACTACAGTGCCTACGTGAAGTTGGTCAACGCCGATTATTCTTGCAACTGTTGCTATTGGACGCATTGAGATGCCGTGCTTTGGGTTCTTGGTGAAAGCAGCATGCCCAGCTCGGTGGGCGTGGATGACGAGTTTGTAGTTTTGGTTGCGCAGGGTTTGCAGTGCTGACCAGCCGCAGGTTAAAATGTCTACCATGACGTATTCTCCGCCTTGGTCGAGGACTGTTTGTGCACGTTTTAGCATGGTGTCGGTTTCAGCGGTAATGTTAACCATGTAGACCTTGCGTTCGCCCGTTTCCTCTTGCGCTTTATCGCGGCTCTCCAAAGTCTGCGAAAGGCGGTCTTCGAAGGGGTTGAATTTTTGGCTGCTCAGGTTCTCGTCGTCTTTTACTATGTCACAGCCGCCGCTCCAAGCGTCATAAGCCACTTTTGCATGGTCTTTAGTGTTTAATCCGAGTTTAGGCTTGATTATGGTACCGACAAGTGGACGTTCTGGAACTTTTAGGAGCTTGCGAATCCCAGCTATGCCATAATTTGGACCTTTGAAACTGTTGACTAGGTCTTTGGGCATTTGGATGTCGAGGAGTCGTAGGTTTTTGAGTGCCTTAAGCCCGAAAACGTTTCCGGCAACGCTGCTTAGAATGTTGGGCATGTTGGCTGGCTCAAACAGTTCGATGGAATAAGCGATTTTTGCAATGTTGCCTTCTATGCTGAACACGTGGGCTGCTAGCCGTGTCACGTATGGTTGAGTGGTTGTGAGTTCTGTCCATGTGCCAATGGAACTTTCCGCGGCAACGCCGCCTGCGGCTTCGTTGAGGCTGATGCCCTCGGGCTCTAAGTAAAAAGTGCAAACCAAGTCGGTTTCTTTTGGCTTGTAAGTTGAATCTACAAAGTCAAGATACTTCAAAGCGTTCCTCTCAGGTTTAGTGTGAACTGGGTTTTCCTTAAAATCTTTAACTATTTCTATAACTAATCAATAATTGATGTGGTCTTGGATGGAGCTCATTGTTGAATCCTTAAACATTACTACAGGCGGAAGCAGAATCGCCATACTGAGTGAACAAAGCGCCAGCCTGTTAGACGTGCACAGTTCAGACAGAATACGAATAACCTATGGCAGTCAACAGATGATTGCTATTGCGAATATAGCGGCTAATTTTCCCCAAAACCGCATTGGACTCTACGATGAAACCGCCTCTGCGCTCGGGGTGAAGGAAGACGAGACAGTCAATGTGCAGTTGGCTCCGCTTCCTGAATCATTGTTTAACGTTCGAGCAAAACTGCGTGGAGAGCGTTTGCGGGAGAAAGACATCGTGACTATTGTGAATGATGTTGTTGAGAGGCATTTGAGTACGGTTGAAATAGCGGCTTTCTTAACCGCGCTTAGCATTCATGGATTAAGCGCTAGTGAGAATGAGGCTTTGTCAAGGGCGATGGTTGCCACGGGAAAAACGCTCAGTTTTGGCGAAGCGCCCATCCTAGATAAGCATAGTGTAGGCGGGATACCTGGCGACAAAACCTCAATGCTGGTCGTGCCCATTGTGGCGGCTGCAGGATTCACTATTCCCAAAACATCTTCACGCGCAATTACTTCGCCTGCTGGAACCGCTGACCGGGTGGAAACCCTCTGTCCCGTAAACCTATCTATCAACGAGATTAAGGATGTTGTATCGAAAACGAACGGGTGCTTGGTTTGGGGCGGTGCCTTGGAACTTGCGCCAGCTGATGACTTGTTTATTCAGGTTGAGTACCCGTTGGGAATTGACCCTATGCTTTTACCTTCGATTCTTAGCAAGAAAAAAGCAATAGGTGCAACGCACGTTGTCATTGACATTCCTACCGGAATGGGTGCTAAAATCAAAACCCGAACCGAAGCGTACACGTTAGCGTCTGATTTTGTGGATTTAGGAAAGCGTTTAGACTTAAACATTCAATGCGCTTTGACTTTTGGAGACCAACCGTTAGGCTGCAGCATCGGACCTGCCCTTGAAGCCAAGGAAGCGTTAACAACTCTTATGGGCGGTGGTCCGCCTGACCTGCGGGAGAAAGCTGTTAGTCTTGCAGGCATGCTTTTCGAGATGGTCGGAGTTGAAAACGGGCGAGCTAAAGCGGAGGATATGCTTGATTCTGGCAAAGCTGAGAAGAAGATGCGTGAAATCATTGGAGCTCAAGGGGGAAACCCAGCGGTTAAACCTGATGAATTACCTGTCGGCGCTGAAAAGGCTGAAGTGCGATCTGAACACGCTGGCAAAGTCATATGGCTCAGCACCGAAGACATCGTGAGGATTGCAAGGGAAGCTGGAGCTCCTAAAGAGAAGGGTGCGGGCATAGTGCTGCACGCGAAGCTTGGTGAAACTGTGCATAAAGACGAAGTGTTGTTTGAAGTGTATGCTGAGAGAAGCAGCAAGTTGGCTTCGGCGCTGGAGATTGCAGGGCAATTGTTGCCTATTGTGCTGACTAAGAAGCCTGCGGAAAAGATGATTTTGGATCAGGTGCCTGAAAAGCTTTCACATGAGAAATCGTTCATGTTAGACAGATAAAAAAGATAGGCCCACTAAGGAGCATACAGAGGCTTGTTTAAGAAGTGCTTAATGGGAAGGGATAACCTCATTTTTGTAAACTTAACTGACCAAGCAAAATGTGCCTACCCCTCCCCACCCTCAATTTGGCTTAATTTTTATCCAATATTGCGCCTACCTACCTGATACCTCATTTTGATAAAGAAATTCAAGAACAAAAATAACCTTATCCTCTACCCGTACCTACTTTTTAGACATAGTTTCACTAGCTAAAAATAGCCTACCTACTCAATTTAATTAGAGAAATTCACTAACAAAATTGACCTACCCTACCTTGGAAACCGCTGAAAAGCTGCTATCAACCACACAAGAAAGAAGGGATACCTGCTTTTTAACTAGTAAATTAACAAGTAAAAAGAGGCCTACCCCCGCCTGCTTGTATGTTGGGCTATGGATAAATAAAGATAAAAAATCTGGTTTTATCGTGTGATTGCCCCGCCTATCAGGCCGCCAATAGCTGCAACTATACCTGCAAATATCGCTAATATAATCGCTACTACGCCTACTGCTAAACCAGCTAAGCCTCCAAATAATGCGCCTGCAATTCCACCAGCGAGTCCTCCAATGATTGCGAGCCCTAAGAAAGCTAGAATTGCTATTATGATGCCGCCGAATATGCCTGCGAGAAAACCAGCGACTAAGCCTCTGCCTACGCCTCGAGCTACGAGTCCAGCTACCAAGCCGCCGATGAACCCACCTACCAGGTGACCGACTCCTGGAAAGAGAAAAGCAAGAACCAGTATTACCAAGAATCCTACGAAGGCGCCTAACCATACGCTTCCCAAATTTTTTCACCACCTTGACAAGTAAATGTTCGGCTGAATGCCTATAAGTTTTAGCTAAAAGAAAATACAGTTAGCTGTTTAGATAATACTTTGTTGGTGTAGCTAAGCAATAACAAAAAAATCAATAGAGCCTCCTATGCTGACGGCACGCATATCATAAGATGGCTTATGATTAATATAAAATATCATTTTTTAACCCAAAACATGCGTTAATTATAATAGAGTGATTTTGCAGAATATTTATTAAAAAAATGAAGTTATAGGGCAGTAGTTTCTAGGGTTTGACATAAAATGGTTGGTTCCATTCGGGTATGGCTAAAAAAAATATTCAGCTTATCATTGATTCTTAACTCACTCATAACTTTAACCGCCATAGCTGGAATCCTGTATGGTTTTTACCATGCTTTCCCGTACTGGCACCCTTATGCACCCTATCTTATCAACGTTAACCTTTTTCTGCTGGTAGCTGCAACTGCATTCATCAATATTTTTCCGAGCGCAAGCATAGGCAGAGCTTTGCATACTGGACGACTCGTGTTTCACCATTATGTCTACGGCTTTTTTGTTATGCTATCTTCTTCTGTTTTTGTAGTGGCATTTACATCCGTCTCTTTGCTTAGCCTCTTTCTGGTGAACACTTCAAACATAGCGGTAAACGCCGGGCGATTTTTTGTCTTAGCCGGGTTAACCTTGCTCTTGGATGACCTTCCGGATGTTTCAAAAAGAGTCGAATCTGCCTTGAACAAGTTAAAGTCAAGGGCTTATCAGGTGCGAAAAGTAATCCATAGCCTTCAATTGATTACGGGTTTAATTTCGTTCTACATTTTTCTTGCCATTGCCCTCTCGTCAATCCATAGCCTCTCGTTGACTGTTGCCAACTCCATTACTATGAGCACTTTGCTAATAACTAGCATTACTGCCTTTGCTTGTGTAAAAAGAAAGGCATGGCTAAAAATCACCTTGTAAAATAATTTACCCTTAGCGTTTTTGTTTGAGGATTTCTTTTCCGATGGCTTCTATTTGTTGGCCGGAGTAGTTGTTAGAGCTTCCGTGTGTGGTTATGTAGTTGGGTAGTTGAGGAAGTTTGAGGATGGAGACTGTGGGATTGTTCAAGTGAAGAGTGGCATGGTTGTTTGTAAAGACTACGATGCCTTCAACCCAAACACCCAGCGACCTAAAAGCCTGCGAAGAATCAATTATGTGTTTTATTTTGGAAGCGTTCCTTTTGACTTGCCGGCTTGGGCTGCCCTTGAAGTTACGCTTACCGACTCTTTGCCACTCGTCGCCATTGCAGGTTATGTCGCCGCTCCAATTCTTCGTCTCCAAAACAAAGATGCCACTAGGCCCAAGGACGACATGGTCGATGTCGCCATCGCCGTTATGTAGATACAGGTCGTTCATGAGGATGTAGTCGTCGCTCAGCTTGCTGCTTAGGAGTTTAGCTACTTGTTTTTCGCCTTCCCAACCTCCACTGTAAATTCGGTACTTACGCAGGTAAAAATAAAACGCAACTAACGGCACCAGCGAAACCAACAGCCCAGCCTCTTCAAAAATGCTCAAGCTTAGGGTGAAGAGCACTCTTAAACTTAAAGCGAAAAAGATTAAGCCAAACAAGACTAAGCAAAGAATCGCTTTTGCCAAGTTTTTTCTGACCTGGTTTTTTAGGTAGTTGCTGGACCCTTTCATCTTTCGCATGCATTAACCGCTCTATGGAGGTTTCATTAACCTTGTAACTTATATTACCCTATGGCACTCCAACCCATAACTTGCAGAGTAAGAGAGCGCAAGTTTAAGCCTGTTCTTTATGCGGAACGGAGGTGTTCTCTAGGGAGAGCTATAAGACTCTTGTTTAATCTATCTCGGTTATACGGTGATGCATGTATGACGTTTAAGAGAGTTAAAAGCAGGGTAAAGGTGTTAATGCTATGCTTGCTCATGGCAAGTGTGCTAAGCCCAATTTTGTTGACAAGTGTAAAAGCGCAAAACAGCGGAGTCACTGTTGGCTATTGGCCTTTAGACGAAGTTAAATCAAGCGGTTACAACGTAATAACCCCTGACTCGACAGGTGTAAACCCTGGCATTGTAGCAGGCACTCCTGAGCCTACGCTGGTGGATGGCAAAATTGGCAAAGCTATGCAGTTTAACGGACAAAACTTCGTGTACATCCCCATAAAATTCATCGTTGGCTTTCCTCCCACACCACAGCCAATCTATATTCCGGTCTCGCCAAACCTTGACATTCAAAAATACGTCCAAATTGAAGCATGGATTAACGTTCCAGGATTAAAAAACGCAACCTACAACAACATCGTTGTTAAATGCAACCATCCAGATCAAGCCGCCTCCTGGCAGAACACCACCAGAGTCCTCGGACTAGCCCTAAGAGCAGGTGCACCTGAAAACGGCGTACAATATGTTGAAGGAGCACTTAGCGGTTTTGTGTCAACTGACACTGGAGGATTCAACGAGATAGTGACAACCCAACCAGTTTCTTTGAACCAGTGGATTCAGGTTGAATTTGCTCGGACTTCCACAGGCATGCACCTCTACATTAACGGTTACGAACAAAGCGTTAATTTGATTCATGGAGTTCAAAACCCGCAAGGCAACATAGTTAATGGAACAGAATACTACTTTGGGCATGATGGACTAGCAACCATCGACGACGTTCGCATTGTCGATTTAGATCCCCAAGTTTCAGAGGCTGCGTTTGACATTGGACCTAACATTATGATGGCAATAATAGTGGTGTCAGTGATTTTTGCAGTAGCGTGGCTATTGCGCAGAGTAATTCAATTGTGGCTGATTCGACCCAAACTCTAAAGGCTCCAAAATTTAAGGAAAAACGGTGGGGTTGATGTGGGAACCGGACTTAAACTCCTCGAGTTGATGCTTCGGCAAAAACTCTTAGGCAAGGGTCTGGAGGGAGACCCCAACACTCCCCTTATTGTATCGTACGCCGTAACTAAAGCCTGCAACCTTCGATGCCTTCACTGTCACGTTTCAGCCAATGAAGCCATGCCAAACGAGCTTAACGTCAGAGAAGCAATGCACGCCATAGATGAGATGGCGAATCTTGGAACTGAAGCTTTGATTTTCAGCGGCGGGGAGCCTCTTCTCAGAAAAGACTTCGTTTTGACACTTGCGGAATATTGCGATGACGTCGGCATTATAACAGCTATGCTTTCAAATGGATTGTTGATTAACCATAAAGTAGCCTTGGAACTGAAAGATGCCGGAATTAAAGCGATAGGCATACCGATTGATTCAATTGACCCTGAAAGCCACGATAAACTCAGAAATGTGCCAGGCACCTTCAAAAAAGCAGTAGCAGCAATCCAAGCCTGCCTAGACATGGACCTAGAAGTAATCGTCACCACCATGGCGTTGAAAGACACGTTTAACGAAATACCGAAAAGAATAGAATTTTTAGCCAACCTAGGCGTCGACGAAGTTGCCGTTTACGACTTAGTTCCAGTAGGACGAGGAAAAGACGTCATGGATCAGGCAATGACTCAAGAACAACGAGTCAGCCTAATACGGTACCTGCAAGCGAAGCAAGAAGAAACCGAAATGGTCTTCACCATGTCAGGCGGACAACCGCTTTATCCAGAAATCGCCATGGAAATCCACAAGTCACACGACACAAAACCAAAAGATTTACTGCTCAAAGAGTTCTGGATACATAACGCAGTCGGATGCCACGCAGGCATACTATACTTCAGTTTGCGCCCGGACGGAGATGTTTACCCCTGCACTTTTCTGCCAATTAAAGCTGGAAACATCCGGGAGCAAAGCCTAACTGATATTTGGCGCAACTCAAAAATCCTTAACACTCTAAGGCAACGAAACGCTTTGAAAGGAAAATGCGGAGCCTGCGAATACAGAGAAACATGCGGAGGATGCAGAGGCAGAGCTTATGCTTGCACAGGAGACTATTTGGAGACAGACCCTGCTTGCTTGCACGACTTAATGGTGGAAGAGAATGTTTACCCGAATAATGTGAAGCGTTTCGGATGGTGCGTTGGCTAGGCTTCTTGCTTGAAGCTACTTGTAATCCAAAAATTAGTTTATTGAGACTAAAAGAAAAAATGAAAAATCAAAAACAAAATTGATGCTTTTAATAATGGGTGTAAGTCTCAAAAGAGACTTCTAGTTCAGCGAGCTATTTCTTGTTCATTAGGTATTCATGCATTGCTTTTGCTGCGCGTTTGCCTGCTCCCATTGCGCTGATGACTGTTGCTGCTCCTGTAGCTACGTCTCCGCCCGCGTAAACACCGTCTAAGCTTGTTTTGCCAACTTCGTTAACGCATATTGTTCCGTGTCTTGGGTCGCTTTGTAAGCCGTCTGTTGTTCGCTGGATAATTGGGTTTGGTGTTTGACCGATGGCAACGATTACTGTGTCAACGTCCATTGTGAATTCTGAGCCTGGAACTTCTTTTACTCCACGTCTGCCTTTTGCATCAGGTTCAGTGAGTTCCATTGCGATGCATTTCATGCTTTTAACCCAGCCTTTCTCGTCACCGTAAAACTCGAGTGGTGCAGCAAGGAACTTGCAGACCAAGCCTTCTTCTTCCGCGTTTTCGATTTCTTCGTGTCTTGCTGGCAACTCAGTACGTGAGCGTCTGTAAAGCAAGCAAACGTCAGCGCCAAGCCGCATGCTGCTTCTTGCGCAGTCCATGGCAACGTTTCCGCCGCCGATGACGACTACGTGTTTGCCGATGCGTATTGGTGTGTCGTACTCTGGGAAAGCGAAGGCTTTCATCAAGTTAACGCGGATAAGGAATTCGTTGGCTGAGTAAATTCCGCCAAGGTTTTCTCCTGGGCAACCAGTGAACTGGGGCAAGCCTGCGCCGCTACCGATGAATACTGCCTCATAACCGTCCTTCATGAGTTCTGGAATAGTGTGAATCCTTCCAACCAAGTTGCCAACGCGCAAGTCAACACCCAATTTCTGAATGTAAGCAACCTCATTTTGCACGATGGCTTTTGGTAAACGGAACTCTGGAATACCATACGACAACACCCCACCGCCAACATGCAAAGCTTCAAACATTGTAACGTCATGACCAAGCTTCACCAAGTCAGCAGCAGCCGTTAATCCAGCTGGACCTGCACCAACAATTGCTATTTTTTTGCCTGTTGGTGGAGCTTTCTGCGGAATCTGAGAGCCGTTATCTCGTTCCCAATCTGCAAGAAAACGTTCTAAGCGTCCGACGCTGATTGGATCACCCATCTTGCCGACGACACATTTAGCTTGACATTGTACTTCTTGAGGGCAAACTCTTCCGCAAACAGCGGGCAACGCATTCTTCGCCTTTATGAGAGCTATGCCTTCAGCATACTTCTTTTCTTTAAGCAGCTTAATGAACGCTGGAATAGGAACATCCACAGGACAACCAGTTATACATTGAGGCTTAGGACACTGCAAACAACGATTAGCTTCTTCTTGAGCTTCAGCTTCAGTGTAACCTAAAGCGACCTCATTAAAGTTTTTAGCGCGTACTTTTGGATCTTGCTTAGCCATTTCTACGGCTTTCTTGTTTAATTTTGGTTTAGGCTTTGTTTCTGCCACACTTACAACCTCCACTCATTTCCCACAACACTGAACTTAATCGTTCTTCGGGAAGCATTGTACGTTGACGTAGTATCAACTGGTCAAAGTCAGTTTTGTGACCGTCAAATTCTGGACCGTCAACACAGCCAAACATCATTTTGCCATCAACTGTGACACGGCATACTCCGCACATGCCCATGCCATCAATCATTATAGGCGTTAAAGTTACAATCGTTGGAATGCCATAAGGCTTGGTGATTTCGCTTACATCCTTCATCAGGATTACTGGTCCCATAACGATGCAGCGGTCAAACTTTTCCTTCTTGAGTAAGTCTTTAAGGAAATCTAATCCTTTGTAACCTTTTGAACCATCATCAGTTGCTATGTAAACTTTGTCGCTCATGGCTTTAGCTTCATCTTCCATCATTATGAACTCCTTTGTCCTAGCGCCGAGAACAGTGGTTACGTTGTTGCCTGCTGCTTTCATGGCTTTAACCTGCAACAGCAACGGCGCAATCATCACGCTTCCGCCGACACAGAGGACTTTGCCGAAGTTTTTGACTTCAGACGGATTGCCAAGTGGACCTGTAACGTTATCGATGCATTCGCCTTCGTTTAGTAAGCCAAGCGCTTTTGTGGTTTTGCCAACTTCATGGAAAGCAAACGATACTGTTCCTTTCGCTCTGTCATATTCGCAGATTGTCAGGGGTATTCGCTCGCCTGCTTTGCCGTTTATGACTATTACGAATTGTCCAACTTGCGATTTAGCTGCAATGTCGGAAGCTTCAACTTCAAACAGCTTAATTTTTGGAACAAGTTCTTTTTTAGTTACTATTTTGTACGTTTTGCTTTCGCCTCCACAGCTATTTCACGTCTTGGTAACGCTGAAATTTTCTTATAGAAAGCATCCAGTTTCTGATTGAAGTCGCCAGCACATCTTGGTGACTCCTCATAAAGTTCGAATCGATCAAGCAGATTCTTCTTTTTCAACACATTCAATAATACGCCCAAGTTGCGCTCTGCAGTGTCTTTGCCTTCTTGAAGTTTGCAGTCTTTAGATGGGCACACGACAGCCATTACACCGTCGAAACCGCAGTTTAATGCGTTGACGACGTGAACTGGATCTAAGGATTTGAAGCATGGAACTTCAAGGGCTAACACGTTTTTGCCTGCAAACGCGCTGTTAGGATTGTCTAAAGCTGAGAATTCTGACCATTGGCAAACGAACGCAAGAACTGCTGGACCGTGGTTTTTAGCTTTCAATTGTGCAATTGAATTCCCATAACGGTTTACTACGTTTTCAAACTCGAAGCCTTTCACTTGAATAGCGTGATGTGGACAAACCAGTTGGCATGCGCCACAGCCGACGCATTTCTCTTCGTTTACTTTTGGAGTAGCAAACGATTCAAACTCAAGCGCTTTATACGGGCAGATAAAGATGCATTTGCCACAGCCCACGCATTCTTGAACATCATAAACCGCTTTGCGGGAGAACTTTACTATTCTAACTGCGTTTTCATCGAAGCCTAATTGTTTGAGGACATTTCTGGCTAAAACGAGTCTTCGAGTGCTTATTTTTGTGCCTTCTTTATAGCGGCAGAAGGGATCTTCACATTGAACAGAAACAATATTTTTAATGCCTGAATTAAGGGCATCAAAAACAAAGTCGGTTGGAACTCTGCCTGAACATGGCAAACGCAACGCAACGTACTTGCCAACTTTTAACCCTTGCTCTTTAAGGATATCTTGGACTTCGCCTGTGGAAGGCGAGTTTCCTCGGCACATTAAAACAAGCGTGTCAGCGCCATCTTTGGCTTTTGCACGTGCCTGTTTAACGTAGTTTGAAAGATTATCGTAAGTGTAATATTGCATTTTAATGGCTGAAACAGGACAAGCACTGTAGCATATGCCACAAACTTGGCAGTCTTGAGTGTTTACTTCAACTTTTCCGGTTGAGTCGCGTTTTATGGCTTCATAAGGGCAAATTGATTGGCAAACATAACACCGGCTACATAAATCTTGATTGATTTCCACTACAGCGAGACATTTTTCGCTCATTCTGAAACCTCTTTTCATACACCGCTGCTACTTTAAACCTTAAGCATGTTAACATGCTATTTTAAAGCTTTTGAAAGCTTGAAAAGGGTTTTAGAATGATATAATCCTTTCTCTCTATTTTCTGTAATATGGTCGTCGAATGTAACTGTAAGATTCAAGGGCTGCAGTGATGCCTTGACCCACTGCTGTCCCAACCTGCTTGACTGGATGAGTGGTAACATCGCCTGCTGCGAAAACTCCTGGAAGATTGGTCCGTTGGCGTATGTCAATTTTGATGTATCCATGCTCATCTGTTTCGACACCACAAGCTTTGGCTAATTGGCTGTTAGGTGCTTCGCCGATTTGAACGAAAACTGCGTCAACTGCTAGTTCGCTGGTTTTTCCTGTTGTGTTGTCGATCAAAGTGACTTGGGTTACTTGTTTGTTGCCTTTGATTTCTTGAACTTCCGTATTCCACAAGACCCTAACATTCTGTCTTGAGGAAATATCTGCCACTAAAGATTCTTCAGCGCGGAAACCGCTTTTTCTATGAACCACAACAACTTCAGAGGCAATGCCTGAAAGATAAATTATGGTGGTAGCCGCCGTATTCCCACCGCCAATAACAAGCACTCGTTTGCCTTTGAAAAATGGTCCATCGCAAACGCCACAGTAACTTACACCTTTGCCGCGGAATTCTCTTTCACCTTTGACGCCGATTTCCTTGTAATGTGAGCCAGTGGAAAATATTACTGATTTAGCTTCATAGGTTGCTCTTGAAGTTTTAACAATTTTCTTTTCACCCATAAGCTCTAATTCAGTTACAGGTTCCAAATCGTGAATGATTGCACCAAGTTTTCTGCAGTGCGAAGTCATTTTTTCCGCAAGTTCTCCACCACTAATCTCTGCAAAGCCTGGATAATTCACCACTGTTGGAGCATCAGAGATTGTTCCTCCAGCAAACTTCTCATCTAAAATTAAAGTTTTTAGTCCGCTTCGAACAGCGTAAATTCCAGCTGCCAAACCAGCGGAACCCGCACCGATTATTATGACATCCCAGTTCTCCATAATGTGCATCTCTTTTAAGTGAATAGTGGATTAGGGCAGTTTATGAATTGTTCGATTTTTTTAGCTATCCTTTTGTTTGACCAGTAGATTCACAAGTGAATTTGATTTTGGAACTATCATTATTTTAAGTCAAATAATATCAATGGAAAAAATTACTACGGAAACTCATTTGAAAGAAATAAAAGTCTTACTCTCAGAACTTAATAAGAAACTCGATTCATTACTGGAAGAAAAAGACACCTGTGCACTTATGCTCTGGCGGAGAAATCTGGATTTTCTTGAAAAAGAACCTGACACATATTCTTTTAAAGGTATTAAGGCACAGGGAAACTGTAGACATTCAGTAGTTCCTTGACGAAGTTTGTGCTCTTTTCGTTAATATCTTCGCCCGAGACAATTTTCATTGCCGCTTTTATCATTACAGCGCTGCCGTTTGGGAGTGGTGCCACCTCTTTTGCAATTACTTGGGTTGTGTTACCGTCAGGTTGAATACTTCCGATGCCGAATGCACCAACCGTCGTGTTTTGTGGAGGATTGAAAGCTTTAAGGTAGTTCTGCACTGAACTGGCAGCTTTTCCCATGTAGCATGGGCCTCCGACAACAATTAAATCGTAGCCTGATGTGGAATAGTTGGTGGCTGCTTGGCTCTTTATGCCTGCTAAGGTAACTTGGTACCCATTATCCTGTAAGCTACTAGCAACAGCGGTTGCAACGTTTTTTGCATTACCGCTCATGCCTGGGTCAAAAACGACGAGTGCGTTTCCAACCATTGCACCTTTAGCTGGCAATGTTTGAGAACTGTTGGCGTCGGAAGAGTAGCTTCCCACATCCAAGGCTGCTAAAGCAAAAACTATCACGAGTGCAATTATCAGTATGGCGATTATTGCTCCTGCGATTTTAAAGATTTTTCTCATTTTTCTGACTCCCTATTTATTGAGCTTTGGTTCTTTTGTTGAATTTAAGATTATTTGTCTTAGCCTTTGCTCGTTTTTATTATCCAATAAACAGATAAGGCTGAAGGCGTTTTAGTTAATATTAGCAGTTTTTGAAGGTGCAGATTTTGGCAAGGTACAGGTGCGTAGTTTGCAATTACGTTTATGATGAAGCAAAAGAAGGAAAGAAGTTTAGTGATTTGCCTAAAGAATGGGTTTGTCCAGTTTGCGGAGCACCTAAAACAGCTTTTGTGTTGTTAACTGAGCAAGCAGAAGAGAAAAAGGTTGAACACACAGTTTCGGAAGTTCTAATAAACCAAATCGCTGAGTGGGGTGTCCAATACGTTTTCGGTATTCCCGGAACCTCAACCTTAGGCGTTGTGGATGCCATACGAAAAACCAATGGCAAAGTCAAGTACCTTCAGGTTCGGCATGAGCAGACTGCTGCGTTTATGGCTTCAGCTTATGGGAAATTGACTGGACACGTTGCTGCTTGTTTAGGTGTTTCTGGTCCAGGAGCAACGAACTTGGCCACTGGCTTGTATGATGCGAAGTTAGATCATTCGCCAGTTTTAGCGTTGACTGGTTTGGTAGCTAGGCAACTGATTGGTCCAGGTTCAACTCAGGAGATTGATCAGTACTCTTTTTTTGAGCCAATTTGCGTTTTTAACAAGATTTTGATGTCTGAGGACCAGACTACTATGCTGGCTACGTTGGCAATTAAGCATGCACTTTTGGATCAGGGTGTTTCGCATATTGGGATTCCTAATGACGTGCAGAAGTTGCCTTATGAAGCGGAGATTTTGCCGTTTGAGGGCAGAATGCCTAATCTTGCGTATGGACAGGAAGAATGGGTGGTTGAGAAGGCAGCGAAGGTTGTTGACCAAGCGGTTAGACCTGTGATTCTTGCTGGTTTCGGAGCGAGAGGGCAAGGCAATAAGCTGTTAAAGCTGGCGTCTAAAATTAGTGCGCCGATTATTGCAACTTTCAGGGCTAAGGGCGTTGTTGATGAGCATGAATCGTTGTATGTTGGTTGTCATGGTGGCATTGGTTCAACTGCTGCGGCAGAGCTTGTTAACAAATGCGATTTGCTTATAGCTATTGGTTCTTCGTTTTCTGATCTATCGCAGATTCCACAGAAAAAGACTGTACAAATTGATATTAATCCGCTTATGATTGCACGAAGATACCCTGTTGAGGTAGGATTGGTTGGCAACAGTGCAGTGCTAATTCCAAAGTTGACAGAGAAAGTTCAGGAGAAACAGAACGCGGATTATTTGGCTGAGATTGTAAGGTTGAAGCAGGAATGGCTGAACCAACTGGAAAAAGAAGCTGACGCAAATATGAAGCCGATTAGACCTCAATACATAATCAAAGTTTTGAACGATAAAATCGCTGATGACGCGGTGATTTCTTTGGATGTGGGTGAAAACTGCTGGTGGTTCGGCAGGAACTTTATGATGCGCAAGTCGCAGAAGATGGTGATGAGCGGTACTTTGGCTACAATGGGGTTTGGTTTGCCAGGCGCCATGGCTGCAGCGTTGGCTTATCCGAATAGGCAGATTGTTTGTTTGACTGGTGATGGGGGCTTAACGATGGTTTTAGGCGACTTTTTAACCGCGTTGAAGTATAAGTTGCCGGTTAAAGTTTTTGTCATGAACAATAAGCGGTTGGGAATGATTATGCAGGAGCAAAAGGTTGAGGGTTATGAGGGTTGGCAAACTGATTTGTACGATTTTAGTTTTGCTGATTTTGCCGAGCATTCTGGCGGCTTAGGCATTAAGGTTACTGAGCCAAGCGAGCTTGAAGCAGCCATTGATAAAGCGCTTTCAACTACTAAGCCAACGATTGTTGATATCGATACTGACCCAAGAAGATTTCTAGTTTAGGTGAAATTTTATGGCTACAAATCAAGGACCGATATTGTCGTATGTTCTGTCGCTGGTTGGAGGCTTAATTATACTAATAGCTAGCATAGTGAATTTGGTCTGGTTCGGTTCAGGCGCCTCAAACTTTGGTGGATTTGGCGGTTTCATGCGTGGAATGATGGATGGTTACCACAATTTCATGGGCAGCTATGGCAGCTCATATGGTTTCTTTGCGGGAATTTCAATATTAAGCCTGATTTGCGGCATAATCGTGATTGTTGGCGCTGTTATGCTGAGAGCACATGATTTGGGCTACCCTCATCATTGTGTTTTCAGCCGTTAGCTTTGTAGGCATGGGCGGTTACTTCATTGGAGCAATACTTGGCATCCTCGGCGGAGCTTTCGATTTAAGCATCAGACCAATAAATCCATAGCCGAGTCATAGGCGTACGCACGGCTTGCTAAACAAATTTTTTGGAGCTATCAGCGTCTAGTTTGGGTTGCTTTTCATAAACAGGGATTAGTTTGAGCTCTTCTTATCCGTCACGCAAGTACATGGTTACTAGTCACGCATGTTCATAGTTATAGGTCACTGCAGCGCCAAATAGCCCAAACTGGCTCAGTTCCCTTTAGATACTTTGGGCTTGATTAGCCGATAATAAGATCGAGCGATTTTGGTAGCGGGGACTAGATTTGAACTAGTGATCTCTGGGTTATGAGCCCAGCGGGTTAATCCTGGCTACCCCACCCCGCTGAATTTTTCCTATAATTGTTCTTTGATGTAAGCTATTACTTTATTTGTCAAATATTAATAGTTTCTTTTTCAATGTCGGCAAAAGCATTTTAGAGGCGACTAATATTTCTATGGCAAGGATAGTTTGCTGATGGATAAGCCGTATTTGCGTAAGCTTTCAACTCCGACTCTTGAAAATCCGGTTTTTGTTCAAGGTCTTCCTGGCTTTGGGAATGTTGGCAGGATTGCGGCTCATCTTCTCATAAAGTTCTGTGATGCTAAGCCTTTTGCAGAGTTGTATTCTCCTTCTTTTCCGGATTACGTTTCCATAAATGCTAAGGGTATATGTCACTTGCCCAGATACGAGTTTTATTATGCTTCCATGGAGAAAAACAACCTTGTCATAATGACGGGTGAAATTCAGCCTTCATTTGAGGATGTAGTTGCTCATTATCAGGTTTGTGAAGAAGTGATTGATTTTGTTGAAACGTTAGGTTGCCATTTCATTATAACCATGGGCGGCGTACCAATAACTGAGGACAAAGCTCAGGTTTACATTGCCGCTACATCGCCGGAGTTGGCGACTGAGTTTATGGAAAAAGGCGCAGTTATTTACAGCAAAGGTAGAATCGTCGGTGGAACAGGGCTTACCCTGGCGTTGGCGAAGGAAAGAAAAATGGAAGGGGTTAGTTTGCTGGGAACCACCACGGGGTTCAGAGCAGACCGCGAAGCTGGATTTCTTGTTTTTAAGTTTTTAATGAAGACTTTAGGAAAAGAGATAAAAGAAGGTTTAGGAGAAAACAATGCACCAGAAGAGTAGTTAGGTGTGGTCGCAATGACTGAAAATGAAGAAACCGTAAATGTTGGCGGTATATATTCGAAATTCGGGAGAATTTCACTGGTAGTTATATCAGTACTTTTAATCTTTGCAGGTCCATCTTATGTTCCATACGTAATGACGGAGCTTAAAATAAATTTCTTTGCCTCAATAGGCGCTGGTTTCATCCTATTTATAATAGGCATACTATTCATGTTATTCCTTGTCAGAAAGAAGATAATAACAACGTAAGTTTGCCTCAGATACCCCAGGGTGCATCATCAATCAGCATTTTGGATTCTTCATCGGCGACTTCTAGAGATGTAACCTGTTTTATTAACTATTCTTTGAACTTTCGAAAAGAAACCTGACTGTAAATATACTTCCTGAATACACAAGGCATATTAAATATTAACGTAGCAATAGCTTCTATGCAGGATGCCAACCGAAGAAGCCCTGACGTGCCAAAAGAAAAAAATGAAGAAGCAAAAAGAACAACAATTATTCTTGAAAAAAGCGAACGAGAATTCATTGAATCATTAATCAAAGAAGGGAAAGAGCCTGGAATCAAACCGCTAATCTCCAAAATGCTTGACATTTACAGAAGCATGATGATTTATGACTGGCGTTTCCCCGGCGAATACTACTGTGGAATAAGTCGCATAGCTCTTGTTAACGTTGAATTATTTAACATACTAACTCAACAGATTCCTAAGGAAAGATGGCATGAGATTGGTGAAAAAATGGGTGATGCCCTAAAAGTTTCTATTCAATCAACGATAGGAATCGAAGCAAGTGAACAGGAAAATTGGGAAAAGGTATTCAAACGGTTGAAAGTGCAAGGATTCGGAGATTTCTATTTGAAAGACAAGTTTTTGCTTTTAAAAACTCCGTTTATTAATGATTGCGAAATTTGGAAGGGCATGATGGAAGGATTGTTAAGTGTAGAGTTAGAAACCATAAATTCGGTGCCGCCGCTGGTGTTTGAAATTAAAAAGCGGAAGCCACCTTCAGTTTAGTGCCTTTTTCAGAATTCGACAGTTAAATATTAGGAAACATGTTTATTAGGAAGACAGGCAATCAGGTGTCTTCCAGTGGTAAATGATGAGGGATTGCGTTCATACAAGGCGATTGCGTTCATTACAAGTAAAAGCAATCCAAAACGCTCAAGTCTAAAAACCAAAACCTACTTGATATTAGGCGCACTCCTTCAAAAAATCGTTTTATCAAAACAAAAAACCCTTAGATGTATCTCTAAAAATTTAGGTGAAAAATTATGGACAAAGTAAAATTTGCAATACCAGCAGGCTCCCTATCAAAAGCAACCTTTGAAATATTCCAGCGTTCAGGCTACAAAGTCTCAGGTCAAGAACGCACCTACCGACCAACCATAAACGACCCTAAAATTGAATTAAAAATCCTCAGACCCCAAGAAATCCCGTTCTTTGTCAGCGAAGGCTTGCAAGACTTGGGCATTACCGGGCAAGATTGGATTCGCGAAACCCACGCTGACGTAGAAGTACTGCAGAACCTTGAATACGGAAAAATCCGCTTAGTCGTGGCTGTACCGAAAAGCATGAGTGAAATCGGCGCTATGTCTGACATAATGGAGGACGTTTGGAGCAGAGGCAAAAACTTCCGTGTATCAACCGAGTACCTTAACATTGCTTCTGAGTACATAAAGAGCAATCCATCATATAAGAAACGTTTCGGAGATTCAGACCCTATGATCGTGACGCCTTGGTGGAAAAAAGGCGACAACCCGAGAGCAAAAATCTTCCTTTCGTTTGGAGCAACCGAGGCTAAACCGCCAGAAAATTCTGACTGCATAATTGACGTGACAGAAACAGGCTCAACTCTTGAAGCAAATAACCTGAAAATACTTGAAACCGTGATGCAATCATCAGCAGTGCTAATCGCAAACAAGAAAGCATTAGAAGACACAGAAAAGAAAGAAAAAATCTACGACATACTCAGTTTGCTTAAAGGTGTGGTTGATGGTTCCAAGAGAATCCACATTTTTGTCAATGTGCGGAAAGCTAACTTACAGGAGTTGCTCACAAGCCTGCCTGCGTTAAAGAACCCGACAATATCGCCACTGGCTGATGAAGAATGGTGCTCAGTCAACACCGTCATCGAAAAAGACTGCTTAATCGAGCTCTTGCCAAAAATCCGTAAACTTGCTCAAGGCCTAGTGGTGTATGAGCCACGGCAGGTGCTGGCTTTAGATGAGATTAGTAATAGAGAGGAGAAACCGTGCAAAAGCAAGCCCAAGTGAAAATCTGGAAGGCAGAAGCGCTACCGCCTGATTGGTTTAAACGGCAAAAAGCAGACAAGAAAGCCACTCAGAAGCTCGAAAGCGACGTTAAAGCCATAATAAGCCAAGTAAAAGAAAACGGCGACAAAGCACTAATAGAATTTGCCGAAAAATTTGACAAAGCAAAGTTAACCACAAAAACCCTCAAAGTCAAAGCAGAAGAAATCCAAGAAGCATATAAGAAAACGAGCCAAAAACAAGTTGCCGCTCTAAAATTCATGCAAGAAAAAGTAAGCGCCTTCCAGAAGCAACAGCTCAATCAAACTGAAACTAAAACTACTAACGATGGCATAACTGTTCAAACGGTTCTGCGCCCAATCGAAAGTGTCGGTTGTTATGTTCCAGGGGGACAGGCTGCTTACCCAAGCACTCTAATAATGACGGCAGTGCCCGCCAAAGTTGCTGGCGTCTCAAGAATTGTTGTGTGTTCGCCGCCAGACGCTGAGGGCAAAGTTAACCCGCTGGTTCTTGTTGCCGCTGACATCTGCGGGGTAGACGAGGTTTACAAGGTTGGAGGAGCCCAAGCCATTGCCGCGTTAGCTTACGGAACCGAAACCATAAAGCCCGTGCGAAAAATTGTGGGTCCAGGAAGCAAATACGTGACTGCGGCGAAAGTTCTCGTTTCGAAGGATGTGGCAATCGACATGCCAGCTGGCCCAAGCGAAGTCCTCGTGTTGGCAGATGAAACTGCTGATGCGCGGCTTATTGCTTATGACATGATTTCTCAAGCGGAGCATGGAGGAGACAGCGTTGCAGGACTCATAACCACATCCAACAAAATCGCTATGCAAGTTCAGGATAACCTCTCACGGCTGGCCGCTTTGGCAGAAAGAGGCGAAAAAATCTCAGAGGCATTAGGGAAATTTGGATTCATAATAGTCTGCGAAAGCATGGAAGAGGCGGCGGGTTTAGTGAACAGGTTTGCTCCAGAGCACTTGGAAGTCATGACTGCTAAGCCCAAGGAGATTGCGGAGAAACTTACAGCCGGATTAATCCTAATAGGCGCTTACAGTCCTGTTGCCTTAAGTGATTATGGCAGTGGAACCAACCATGTACTGCCTACTGGCGGTTTTGCACAGGCTTTCTCAGGCTTATCAGCGTTGGACTTTACAAGGCGAGTAAGCACAGTTGAAAGCTCAAAAGCGGGCTTAGCGGCTGTGAAAGACAACATCAAGGTTATGGCGGAAGCGGAAAACCTTCCAAATCACTACAAAGCGATACAGGCAAGGTTTGAAAAATGAGCGCATCCTACAGGAAATGGCTAAAAGAAAAACTCTTGAAACTTCAAGCAATAGACTGCTACTCTGCTGGAGCTTCACCCGAAACCATAGCGAAGCAAATAGGCATCCCTGCAAAACAAATAATCAAGCTAAATTTCAACGAGAACCTGTTCATTCCAAGAACGAAACAAGCTAAACTTGTTAAAGAGTTGGCTGATGAGATTGATTTGCGAATGTATCCTGAGGATGAAGAGGCCAAGTTGCGGGAAAAGCTTACTACGTACATTGGGGCTCCAAAAGACCGCCTCGTGGTTGGCAACGCAAGCGATGAATTAATCGACCGAATCGTTAGGCTCTTTGTTGAGAAAGGTGAAAATGCGGTTTCGTTTGCGCCAACGTTCACTATTCCAAGACTTTGCGTTAAACGGCAAGAAGGCGAATACATTGCGGTGCCGCTTCTAAGCAACTTGCAGCTTGATGTTAAAGGGATGCTGTCCAAGTTTTCGGATAAAACCAGGCTACTGTACCTTTGTTCGCCCAATAATCCGACTTCAACTCAGTTTAAAATGGAAGATGTTGAAACCTTAGCCAAAGCGTTCCCGGGGGTTGTCATCTTGGACGAGGCGTACGGTGAATTCTCTGACTACTCACTGGTGCCACGAATAGGTGAGTTTGAGAATATGATTATTCTCAGAACGTTCTCCAAAGCCTTCGGTTTAGCTGCGCTGAGGCTTGGTTACGCCGTGGCAAATCCGCAGTTAGCGAAGATTTTGACGGAAAAAACTCCGTTGCCCTATCCTGTGAGTGGTTTCACTTTGAGGATGGGTTGCAAGATGCTGGATAATGTTGACTTGATGAAGGAATCCGTGAGGGAACTGAAACGCGAACGGGGAAAACTGATAAAGGCACTAAACGAAATAGATGGCGTGCAAGCATTCGATTCACAAGCAAACTTCCTGCTAGTCAACACGCAAAAACCCTGCGACGAAGTTAACGAGAAGCTACTAAAACGGGGTATAATGCTCAAGAAATGGGGCAAAATCCTCCAATACGAAAACTGCTTCCGAGTAACAGTTGGCTTGCCAGAAATGAACGCTAAACTAATTGAAGCATTAAAGCAAATTCAAGGTGAATAAAATGAGGATAGAAGAAGTTTACCGTAAAACCAAAGAAACCGAAGTTCAAGTGAAAGTTAACCTTGACGGGGAAGGAAAAGCCAGCGTGAATTCAGGTGTGCCCTTCCTTGACCACATGATAACTTCACTTGCGACACACAGCTTAATCGACATAACCGCGTCTGTGAAAGGCGATTTGGTGCACCACTCAGTTGAAGACTTAGCATTAGGCTTAGGTGAAGCATTAAACAAAGCCTTAGGCACGCGAGAAGGCATCGCACGCTTCGGCAATGCAGCTGCACCGATGGATTGTTCCTTGGCGTTTGCAGCCGTGGACTTGGTGAAGCGTCCCTACTTTAAAGTTGACCTTAAGCTTAGGGGCAAAAAAGTAGAGAACATGCCAACTGAAGACATCAACCACTTCTTTGAATCCTTAGCTACCTCGCTTCAGGCAAACGTCCACGTGTTCGTTGAGTACGGCAGTAATGACCACCACAAGGCAGAAGCGGCAGTTAAAGCCCTCGCCTTGTCGTTTAGGCAAGCGGTAGCCTTAGACCCAAGACGGAAAGGCGTGTCAAGCTCAAAAGGAGTCATCTAATGCCAAAAGCAGTAATATTCGACTATGGCGTCGGAAACCTGCTAAGCCTAAAATGCGCCCTAGAAAAAGCAGGCTTAGACACATCAATCGGCACTTCTGCACAAGAATTAGCCAATGCAGACGCCATCGCTTTGCCGGGTGTTGGGAACTTTAGCGCTGCCGCCACAAAACTGGACGCAGTAAAGGAGACGCTCATAAACAAGGTTGAAGATGGCACCCCGCTGCTCGGTATATGCTTGGGCTTACAGCTTTTCTTTGAGGAAAGCGAAGAAGGACCAGGAAACGGATTATCGCTTTTCAAGGGAAAAACAGTCCGCCTACCCAGCACTGTAAAGGTACCGCACATGGGTTGGAACACGCTAAACATGGTGAAACAAAACGAGCTTTTCGACGGCATAGCAGAGGGCTCTTACGTTTATTTCGTGCACTCGCTCTATCCAGTTCCCGCTGATAAAACGATAGTTTGCACACAAACCGAATACGGAACAACCTTCACTTCAGCAGTAGCCACCAAAAACGTTTATGGCACGCAGTTTCACCCAGAAAAATCAGGCGACCTCGGATTAAAAATCCTAAAAAACTTCACTAAAACAGTGGTAAGGTGACTTAGGGTGCAGTTAATTCCAGCCATCGACCTTATGAGTGGCAAAATCGTCCGGTTATCCCGCGGCGACCCGAAGACTACTAAGGTTTATGACCAGTTTGGAGGTCCCGTGGAAACGGCGAAGCGGTGGCGTGATGAAGGCGCTGGCAAGTTGCATATTATTGATTTGGATGCGGCTTTCGGTACGGGAAACAATCATGCTGTAATCTCGGAAATTGCAGCGAACATAGCGTTGCCAATCCAAGTCGGCGGAGGAATCCGCAGTTTTGAGACAGCGGCGAAACTGTTCAAGACGGGGATAAGTCAAGTTATTCTTGGTGCTTTAGCATTCAGCGACCAGTCAGCTATAGGTAGGATTCAGAAACGGTTTGGCGCTGAGTCAGTTATTGTTGCTTTAGATAATAAGGATGGAAAAATTATGGTTGAGGGCTGGAAAACCGCCACAGCATTAAGCATAAACGAGGCGCTGGAAAAATTCACCATGCTTGGCGTTAAAACGTTCCTTATAACCTCAATTGCTAAAGATGGAATGCTTTCTGGTCCAGACCTTGAAACACTCAAGCAAGCATGCCAGTCCCGTAACGCTAAGGTTATTGCCGCGGGTGGAATAGGCAGCATAAACGATTTAATTGCTCTAAAGCGCATTGGAGTAGAAGGGGCAGTGATTGGAAAAGCCCTTTATGAAGGCAGATTCACTCTAAAAGAAGCAATAAACAATGTAGGAGTCTAAAGTATGCCGTTAGCAAAACGTATCGTTCCATGCCTCGATGTTGATCACGGGAAAGTAGTCAAAGGCATAAACTTCCTTAATCTAAAGCGGGCGGGTGACCCAGTTGAAATGGCGAAACGCTATTCAGATGAAGGCGCGGACGAACTAGTTTTCCTAGACATTACCGCGTCTTCGGAGAAGCGGGATATTTTGCGTGGGGTTGTGGAAGGCGTAGCCAAAGCAATCAGCATCCCGTTCACAGTTGGCGGCGGAATACGCAACGTTTCGGACGCAAGGCTGGTGTTGTGCAGTGGCGCCGACAAGGTTTCAGTCAACACGGCAGCAGTTGAAAAACCCAAGGTGATTACGGAGTTAGCTGATGTTTTTGGTCAGCAATGCGTGGTCATCGCCATAGACGCTAAAAGAAACCCTACGCCAAGCGCAGACAAGATTATGGTTGAAACTGGTGAAGGCTCAGTGTGGTTTGAAGTTTACACTTACGGGGGAAGAAAACCCACAGGAATCGACGCTATACAGTGGGCATTACAAGCAGAAAAACTTGGAGCAGGCGAATTTCTGGTTACTTCGATGGATAAGGATGGCACAGAAGACGGCTACGACATTGAATTGACGCGTACAATTTCAGAGAGGGTTCATGTTCCAATTATCGCTAGCGGCGGCGCTGGAGTTCCCGAGCATTTTCTTGAAGTTTTCACCGATGGAAAGGCTGATGCAGCGTTGGCGGCTTCAGTGTTCCACTATAACAAGTATCCTGTTCCAGTTGTGAAGGATTTCTTGCGTAAAGCGGGGGTGATAATTAGACAATGACAAAAGCAGAGTTGCTTGAAAAATTAGATTTCAAAAAAGGCAACGGGCTTATCCCAGTGGTTGTTCAGGACGCACAAACCAGAGAGACGCTGATGCTTGCTTATGCTAACAGGGAAGCGGTTGAGAAGACGCTTAGCACTGGATTTGCCACTTACTGGAGCCGTTCCAGAGGCAAATTGTGGGTGAAAGGTGAAACTTCAGGGCACACGCAGAAAATCTGCTCTGTGTCAGCTGACTGTGATTATGATGCTTTATTGTACGTGGTAGAACAGAAAGGAAACGTATGCCACACTGGAGCGGCTACGTGCTTCCACAACAAGTTATTGTAAAGGGTAGTCATTTGCTGCTAAGCAACAAGAGACGTTGAGATTACCCAATTTAATTTTTTTAATTGCTTTTGCTTGAAAAGGCTTAAGTCTGCGCAGTTCTTTAATACAGAATCATGGAGATTCAAGTTGAAAAGCTGCCCAAAGTGCTGAGGAAAAGAGGTTTAGAAGAAAAGTTAGGTGAGATTTGCAGGAAAAACGATATTGTCTTTTTGGCAGTGTTTGGATCTTTTGTTAGAGGAGAACAAAATAGAAAAAGCGATATTGATATTGCAATCGAGTTTGACCAGAGCAAAGGGAAAACTCTCTTGGATTTAGTTCGCTTGGAAGATGAATTGAGTAAATTGTTCAAAAGAAAGGTGGATCTTGGAGTTTTCAGTAGCTTAAACCCTTACATAGCAGAAGACGTGAAGAGAGAGATGCTTGTTATTTATGAAAAGATAATGTACGGTTAATTTTTTTCTGGTAAGTGCTTCATAACAAGCCCTTGTAGTTAATGCTTTTAAGAAAAGCCCCCTTTCTATTCTTTGGGGATTAGTGAGAGATAATGTCACTTCATGAAGCTATGCTTTATGAAAAGCAGAACGAGAACAAAGTAAAATGTTGCTTATGCGCCAGGCGTTGCCTCATAAGCGAAGACTCAACAGGCTTCTGTTTGGTGAGAAAAAATCAAGGCGGTATACTGTACACGCTTAATTATGGGAAAGCCGTGTCGGCTGGCGTTGACCCCATAAGCAAAAAGCCACTTTCACATTTCAACCCAGGCTCATTGGTAATGTCGATTGCGGCGGCTGGCTGCAACTTCCGCTGCCAATTCTGCGATAACTGGATGATAAGCCAAGATAGAGAAGTTGCGGGCAGACCTTTTCCTCCAGAAGAAGTAGTTAAATCGGCTCAGGACAGCAATTGCCAAGGAATAAGTTACACTTATACTGAACCGACAATTTTCATGGAGTACGCTTACGACACGGCTAAACTTGCCCGCAAGGCAGGATTGTTTAACACGTTTGTCACGAACGGGTACATGACTCCTGAAGCCGTAAAAACCATAGCTCCTTATCTTGATGCAGCAACGGTAGACTTCAAGGGTGGCGGCGACCCAGACTTCTACAAATCGGTTTCAGCGGTGCCGAACGTTGAACCAATTTATGAAGCGCTAAAAGAACTCAAACTAAACGGTGTTCACATAGAGATTACCAACCTGGTTGTTCCAAAAATGGGCGATTCAATGGAGAAAATAAAGCAAATTGCTGACTGGATTAGAGATTATTTGGGGAAAGATACGCCTTTTCACCTGCTACGTTTTCATCCTGACTACAAAATGACAACGCTCCCAGCCACAAAAGTTGAAGATATGGAGAGAGCGTACATGACAGCTAAAAACGAGGGATTAAACTACGTTTACCTTGGAAACGTGCCAGGTCACCCAGCAGAAAACACTTATTGCCCAAACTGTAACGAAGCAGTAATCAAAAGGTACAGCTTCGACATAACCGAATGGAACTTAACGAGTGATATGCGGTGTCCTGTGTGTGGACAGCAAATTCCGATAAAAGGCAAATTGCACCAGTCTAGCTTGCGTTTTCCGTACGCATTATTTTAGGCAACATAGCGAAATAAGCGAATAATCATGCGGAGAATTACAGGGAATGCAGTTCCCTTATGATGAATTAGCAAAGAAGAGTTTAGCTAGGTACTTTGCCATCGTTCATAACAAGAAAATGGCGAAATTCCTCATAGCTAAAAAAGTCACGGCTGAATTTGACAGCAACGATTCTTCAGAAACGCTTTGGAAACAGCACACGCACTATACGGAAGAGTTCCTAAGCCTCGAACGCGAAATTGATATGGGCATAGACTTTAATGCTGTTCCTTTGCCTGAGAAATCGTATTTAGATTTGAAGATTAAAATTGCAAACAAGATATTTGAGTGCTGCAATTTCTGCAGTCGCAGATGCAGCGTAAACAGATTAGCCGATAGGTTAGGCTTTTGCGGTTGCGGCAAAATCATGAATGTTTCAAGCATTTTTGCGCATATGGGTGAGGAACCGGAACTTGTGCCTTCGGGAACCGTATTTACTATGGGCTGTACCATGCGGTGTCGCCACTGCCAAAACTGGACTATATCGCAATGGAAAGAAGCCCCGATGGAGTACACGCCTGAAGAGTTGGCAAGGGAAGTGGAAAATTTACGTTTAGAAGGCTGCAGAAACGTGAATCTGGTCGGTGGAGAACCTACCCCATGGCTTAAGCATTGGCTGGAAACCTTCAAGCACGTAGGCGTAAACGTGCCTGTTGTTTGGAACTCTAATTCTTATTATAGCCCAGAAACAGCACAGTTGCTAGCGGGTTTTGCCGACGTTTACCTGCTGGATTTCAAGTATGGCCCTGGCGATTGTGCGGAGAGGATTTCAGATGCCCCTGATTATTGGAAGGTCTGCACGCGTAACCATCTTGAAGCAAAGAAATACGGTGAGCTAATAGTGCGAGTGCTAGTTTTGCCAAGCCATTTGGACTGCTGCACTAAACCGATACTGCAATGGATAGCTGAGAATTTAGGCGTTGAAACCAGAGTTAATGTCATGTTCCAGTACAGGCCTGAATGGCGAGCTTATGAGGTCCCAGAGTTGCACCGAAGACTCAATAGAGCGGAGATGGAGAAGGCTTTGCAGTTGGCTGAGCAAGCAGGATTAAAGAACCTAGTAACCTAACTTAAAGCCATCATTTACAAGTTTGTAAATCAAAAGTTAAACCTACCTATGAAAGCCTCAAATGTGCTACCAAGACACGATAAAAAGAAGAAAATTAACTCTTATTAAGATAAAGCGAAACTGTGCATTGTGAAAGAGCCTAAATGACGAAGTACTACGCGTTGGCAGTTGCAACTGGTTACTGGAAACCCAGCGACAACTACACCGACAAAATAATTGACGCTTTAGAAGACAAAATTGAAAACGGAGATTTCATTGTCATATCAGAAAAGGCAATTTCAACAGCAACAGGCAACATAATAGACGAAAGCACCATAAAAACAAGCTTAAACGCAAAAGTTATAGCGCGTTTCTGGATGCGAATTGCCTGGGGATACCCTCTTGGAATATTATGCCGATTTGGGCAACGACTGCTGCGTAGGTTAAGGGAGTACCCGCTTGAATCTGGAAGCCGCCACAAACAAGTAGCCCTACAACATGCAGGGCTCATGCAAGCGCTCATGTTTGGTTCTGAAGGAGGAATTGACGGCTCCAACCTACCCTATTCTTATGTAAGCCTGCCATTGGGCAATGCGGCTGAAATAGCGCGGGAAATTCAAAATCAAATTCGGCTGAAATTGCGGAAAGATGTTTGCGTAATAATTGCTGACACTGATAAAACTTACAAGTTTAGGAATTTCTTTTTTACTCCAAGACCTAAACCCCTCAAAGGCATACATTCGTTCGGCGGATTTACCACGTACATCATAGGCAGAGCACTTAAACTCAAAAAAAGTTCAACCCCTTTAGCGGTTGCAGGCTGCAATCTTCAAGCCAGCGAAGCATTAAAAATCACCAACATAGCTGACAAAGCCAGAGGCACAGGTTCAGGCGCTACAGTTTGGGATATGGCGGCGAGGTTTCAAGTGGAAGTTAACGGTGTAAGCTGGGATATGCTGGCTAAAATCAGGCATAACCCATTAGTTATCGTTAGAAAAAAATAAACCGTGAAGAATTATTTAAACAAAAAAACCAAGCAAGTTCGATAGTTGCGACTATTGCTGCACGGCGACTTGCGACTAAAAAATCTAGTTTAAGCTGCTCTCTGATGCTATGTTAAGTTTGTATACTGGCTAAGGCATATTAAAAAAAAATTAAATTTTTACGCCCTGCGTTGGGTCTTCGATTACCTTTTGGAATTCAGCCATTAACTTCTTTGTTACCGGTCCAAGTTTGCCTGTGCCGATTTGGCGTTTGTTGACCTCACGTATCGGCACCATTTCCATAGCCGTTCCAGTAAAGAAAGCCTCTTCAGCGGTGAACAACATAAACGGCGTAAGATTGGTAACTGTTAGTTTTAGACCAAGTTTAACGGCAAGTTTCTCTACGACTTCAGCGGTGATACCAGCAAGTGCACCTGTAGAAGTAGGCGGAGTCAATAATTCGCCATTTTTAACTATGAAAACGTTTTCGCCGACGCCCTCAGCTACGTAACCGTTACTTTCTAGGCATATGGCTTCGTCAACACCGCTGGCGTTTGCTTCGATTTTTGCAAGGACACTGTTCAGGTAGTTGAGTGATTTTATTTCATGCGATGTTGCGTCCACTGGGTTTCGTCTCACCCACGAGAGCATTGTGGTGATTCCGTTTTCTTTCGCTCCGCTCGCATGCAGTGAAATTGTGTCAGTTATGATTATGACTGAGGGCTTTGGGCATTTCCGCGGGTCTAATCCAAGGTCGCCTATGCCTCTGGTAACTACCAAGCGAATGTATGAGTCATTCAACTTGTTTTTCCGCAGGGTTTCAACGACGGCTTGAGTCATTTCCTCTTTGGTTAAGGGAATTTTCAGCGTTATTACGTGTGCTGAACGGTACAGGCGGTCAATGTGCTCTTTGAGTTTGAAGACAATGCCGTTGTACTCGCGTATTCCCTCGAAAACGCCGTCACCGTACAGGAGCCCATGGTCGAAGACGGATATTTTAGCCTGCGATTTAGGATAATATGCGCCGTCAATGTAAACTACCAGTTCATTGTTCATGCGGTTTTCACTTCTTTATTGATGTTTCATATTATTCGATTATTTGATATAGTTTATGTCAATGATACGTATGATTCGTTTATCAACCGTGGAACTGAGGCCTCTTGGAAATGTAGAGCGGCAATGGCAAGGGCTTGAAGGGTTTGCCAGCGATTTTCTCAGTAACTTTGGCTATTAATTGGTCAGCTGTCATGTTTTGCTGTTGACTTTTAAGCTCTCGGTCTCGGACAGACAGGGTTCCTGATTCAATTTCCTTTTCGCCGATAACGATGATGTAGGGTACCCATTCCTGCTCGGCTTCACGGATTTTCTTCTGCAGAGTTGATGCATTATCGTCAATGTCTACGCGGATGCGATGCGAAGCGATTTGCTTAGCAAGCTCTTCCGCCTTATCCATAAACTTATCAGATATTGGAATAAGCCGCACTTGAGTTGGCGAAAGCCAAAGCGGAAGCATCGGCGCTTTACCAGCCATCTGATCACGGTAAGCCTTCTCTAATAGCGCGTAGATGTCTCGCTCAATGGCGCCGCTTGGGGAACAGTGCAGAATTAGCGGGTACTGTTTCTCGCCTTTTTCGTCAACGTAGGTTATTTCATAGCGTTTAGCGTTTTCTACATCAATCTGGTCTGTGCTGAGGGCTGCGGCTTTGTCTTGGTTGTCAACGAAGTTGATATCCCATTTGAGGATGAAATAGAAGAACCGCTCGTTCCACACTTCAGCCAGCATAGGCTGGCCGAAAGTTTTCGCCAATTCAGCAATGAAATCTTTATGTTCATCATAAAAGCCCTTCGTGAAGCGCATGGCAATTTCATAATCGTCTTTTGTGAAGCCTATGTTGCTTAAGACTTCCACGCAGATGTTAAAGCGTGTTAAGAACTCTTTTTTCGCCTGCTCTAAGTCTGTGCAGAAAGCGTGGCAGTCAGGCATGGTGAAGGCGCGTAGGCGTTTTAAGCCGACGACTTCGCCGCTTTTCTCTCGTCGGAAGCTGTATCGTGTTAACTCGTATAGTTTGATGGGCATTTGCTTGTAGCTGAACTGGGCGTCATGAGCCATAAGGAACTGCCCGAAGCAGGCTGCGAACCGCAGGAAAAGCTCCTTGTCTTCGGATTTCAAGACGTATTGACGGGCTGGAAATCGGTTTAAGTAACTTTTCAAGCTTGGATGATTAAAGTCATACATGATGGGCGTTTCAACTTCCATGGCGCCGTACGCATTCATCCGACTTGTAACGTACTGTTCAAGCAACGATTTTATCATGCGACCTTTCGGATACCAGCGGATGTTACCTGGATCGCTGCCTGCTTCATAATCTGCGATTTCCAGCCTCTTCATCAATGTGACATGGGGTGGCATCTGGGTAACTGCCCTAGCTTTCTTAATCTCATATTGAGAAAACTTTTGCAGGTTAACATGTCCTTTAAATTTGAATTCTTCAACTGGCACTAACGAGCCATCGGTTAAGATAATGTGCCAGAACGATTGTAGCTTGTCTTCAGCTTTTAACGCTGCAGAAACAGGCTCTTCTTCTTTTTTGGTTTCGCCCTCAGCCTTCGCTTCTGGTGTAGGCGCGTAAGAGCGTGCCTGCTCGGCCAGCGGATGTCCTTTAATGGAGATGGTGAATTGTTTGTTCCAGCCGAATGGAGCGCGGTAGGTTTCGATTCCTTTTTCTTTTGCGTAGGCTTCCATGTCTTTAATGACTTTCAAGGCTTCTGAAGGTTTAGAGAGGTTGCTGCTCAAGTGAGCGAACGGATAAATTAATATGCGGTTAACCTTGAGTTTTCCAAGAAAAGCTCTAACGTCATCGATTGCTTTCTGCGCCATTGCGGCGTTGTCGCCTTCTTCTATGGCGGTGAATAACACTACAACTTCTTCTACACGATTTTCTTTTTGCTCTGCTTCTTCAGCAATGGCGATTTCTTTTTGGACGGGTTTGAATACTATAAAGTTAGAGTGTAACTGTAGTATTCGCATGGCTTTTCACTCTTCTTAGTGACCGTAACGCCACTTATCAAGTGTTTTATCTTTTTTCGTCTTCTTTTTAAATTCTTTATAATGCTCTTTGCAAATGTAAGCGCGTTTTTCGCCGCTGCCAACATTTAAGCCAGCAGCCCTGGCTTTTTCAGCTGATATTGAACGGGCAGCTTCCCTTCCGCAGCCTGACACGCTGCATTTTACTCCTTTGTCTATGCGTCCCACAATCTACGCCCCACGCACATTAGTTTACTACGTACATATACGCTATTGCTTAAGTTCCTTTTCATACAAAGAATTGGCTCTCCGATAAATTTCTTCTTTTTTTCCAAAATAAGTGGGACCAATTCCTTCGACAACCAGCGAAGCCGCAGCTGAACCGACGCAAGCACACCATATTGATTCTTTTTGGCGTAGGTACTCGGTTAAGAAGCCGCCTATGAAAACGTCTCCTGCACCTGTTGGGTCAACTAGGACCTGTGAAGGACACGCTGCAATGTTGTATTGTGCTCCCTCGATTGAGAGTACTGAGCCTTTAGCGCCCATGGTAACGATGACGGTTTCAACTCCAAAATCGTGAATGGCTTTTATGGCTGGTTTAAGCTCAGTCTGGCCAGTTAACGCGTAAATTTCGTTTAATGAGGACTTGTAAATGTTAATTAAATTAAATATTCGTTTATCAACCGAAGCGTTTTCTGTTACGTTTCCTGTTTCGTCGAAGCTTCGAAGTAAACCCTGAGGGTCAAGCGACAGTATATCAGCGCAATGCTTCAAATGCTCGACTACTTCGTATGAGACTTCGTTGGCAATAGGCGCAATATGAATAGCCTTAGCCCGCAAATCAGCTGGCACATCGGCTAAGTTTATTGGAGATGCCTTACTTTTCAATTTCAGGGTTCTATCAGACAAATCTGCATTGTAACCAAGCTCAAAACATGTGGTCTGCTCATCTGCAAGTTTAATTACGCCTGAAAGGTCGATGCCTTCTTGCCTTAGCCACCACAGGTAAGCTTCTGGAAAATTCCCTCCGACTTTGGAGATTACAGAAGCCGTTGCTTCCAAACGTTTAGCGGCAAATGAAGTGTAGGTTACAGCGCCGCCTAAAACAACAAATGGGGCAGTTCTGCTGGGCAGTAGAATTGTGTCGATTGAGAAGTGACCAATTACTGCTACATCTACGTTTTGAATCACTGCCCAAGCCCCTTCATGATTAATATGGTCATCCAAGATATTAATAACCATTAAGGAATTAGGACTGAAGCAGCAGTATAGCTTTTGCCAAATCCCCTTGGCATTCCTCAAGGGCTTCTTTTGCTTTCTCTAAGCTTTTGCCAGTTTGATCCGCCACCAGCCTCACGTCTTCTTCAGAAAACGCTGGCTGAACAGACTTGGCGGTTTGCCGTTGAGATGGGGCTTGCTCTGAAACTTGACCGCCAATAACCTGATACATTTTTTGCCCTTGCACTTCTAAAATTGCCACTTCGGGTTCATCGATAACTATGTCTTTGCCGCTTGTTTTAATTATGACTTGTTGAACGTCTGGTACAGAATCCATGTTCATACCCATACGTTGCATCAAACGTTTTTGCTCTCGAGGATTCATGCGTTTATGCATAGACTTCACTTCCACCAAGTATTCTGCAGTAGAACTTCATATACTTAACTTTCCTTGCAGCCATGCCGTACCTTAACTGCTACGCCTGTTTTAAAAGCAGTCATCTCCACGCTTGAAAGCAAGGCACGCCCAACCGCTAAAACATGCTTATCCTCATCTAAAACGATTACTTCATCTTTAGCTCCAACTTCAGCATCAACCTTGACCACGTGAACGGCAAAAACGTCCCCGCCATCAGCAATAAACCTAGACACATCATTACGCACTGTAACAAAGCATCGGGCAAAAGGCAAATTTTCAGCCATAAACTTTGCTGCTTTAATGCTTAAAGAAAGCAAGCCGTCAGTTGGACGCAGAGTAGCTAATCTTTCGCCGTTCAAGTTGATGAAGCGTATTCTGCCTGTTCTTGGAGAATATTGAATTTCTATGTTTTCTGGAAATAGTTTTGCGCCTACGCCTTTTCCAAACTGGTAATCAGCAATGCTTCTCACTTTGCCAAGTGCGTTCTCCACATTTTCGCCATCAATTAGCTTTTTGTTGTTTCGACAAGTATAAACATAACAAGATAATAAAGACAGTGAAAGGTGAAAGCTCACATTGAGATGCGAAGTCTGCGGACATAAAATTCACACTGAACCAATAACGGCAGTAATTGAAGGAGCCAAACTAACCGTCTGCGTTGAATGCTCAAAACATGGCAAAATAATTCATGAAGAAGCAGCCCTTCCCCAACAAGCCCTCAAAAAACCGCAGGCGCCAATTACACTGGTTCAGAAAAAACCAATAGTGGCTAAAGTAGAAATTACTCAAGAGATCACAGAAGATTATGCAAATAAGATAAAGCTGGCACGGGAAAAACTAGCGCTTACACATGAGGAACTCGGCAAAAAAATAAATGAGAAAGCCTCGGTTTTAAGAAACCTTGAAGGTGGGAAAATGGCGCCAAACAACCAGCTAGCCTCAAAGCTTGAGCACATGTTAAAAATCAAGTTGCTTGTTCCAATCTCTGAAGAAAAAATCACTCAAATTCCTAAATCCGCCAACCGAGAATTGACGTTGGGCGACCTCATGGAATTGAACAAGAAAGGCGGGGAGGAGCCTACAGAACGAAAGCCATCATAGCGCAACGCAGGCTGAACCGTGAAAACTCAAGTTTAGAGGAACTTAAAAGTTTAGCAGAATCCGCCGGATACACAGTTGTCGCCACATTAGAGCAAACTAGACCGCCTGATGCTCGCTACCAAATAGGCGCTGGAAAAGTAGAAGAACTCGCCGAACTAGTCAAGGAAACCGGCGCAGAAAAAGTAATTTTTGACAACCAACTAAAAACACGCCAAACCTACAATCTGGCAAAAGCAACACGAGTCGAAGTCATCGACAGGTTTCAGCTTATTCTTGAAATTTTCACCAAAAGAGCCACAACAACCGAAGCCCAAATGCAAATCCAACTGGCCACACTGCAAAATGAGCTTAAGCATGCGAAAGAAAAAGTAAGATTAGCTAAAATGAGAGAGCAGCCTGGCTTTATGGGACTTGGATCTTACGAAGCAGACGTTTACAAGGAAGCCATAAAACTACAAGTTCAAACAATCCTTAAAAAACTGAAAAAAATCCGCGAAAAAAGAATCCTGCACCGAGAAAGAAGAACGGAGCTGGGTTTCCTTGCTATTTCACTTGCTGGATACACGAATGCTGGAAAAAGCTCCCTGTTTAACGCTTTAACCGAAGAAACCGTGCGAGTGGATAAGTCATTATTTACTACTCTTTCAACGACCACGCGGATGGTGGAGTTTTCAAACCGCAAGTTTCTTTTAACAGACACCGTCGGCTTCATTGACCGATTGCCTTTATCGTTGATTGAAGCATTTCATTCAACCTTGGAAGAAACCATTTATTCAGACCTGATAATACTTGTTTTAGATTTAAGCGAGCCCATAGAAACAATCGAGAAGAAAAACAACATCTGCCTGGAGACAATTGACCGCCTTGGAGCATCAGGCATACCAACCATAACCGCACTAAACAAAATTGACTTAATCAGCGAAGCTGAAACTAAGCAGAAACTGAAAGCTCTAGAAGAGAAAACGCAAAATCCAATTCTCCTATCAGCAAAGTGCCAAACAAACCTCGACTTACTAAGACAGGAAATACTCAAAATTCTTGAAAATTACGTGCAAGCCCAGTTCTCTGTTCCGTTAACTAATAAGGCAATGCCATTTATCTCGTGGGTTCACGAAAAAACAGACATCAGAAAAGAAAATTTCACCAACGATTCGGTTCAAGTAGTCTTTGAAGCTACCCCAGAATTAGCTGAGCAAGTGAGAAGAAAAGTGGAAGAATTAAATGGCAAATTTGAAACCAACTCAAAAACAAAATGACATGCCTCAAATTGTTGTCTTAAGATGGGGGCATAGACCACAGCGGGACGTGCGATTAACTACCCATGTCGCTTTAACTGCAAGGGCGCTATGCGCTTCAGGCTTCATACTTTCAGACGTAGAGGACCCCAAAATAGAAGAAACCATAATGAAAGTCACCAAGAATTGGGGTGGAACATTCTCTTTTGAAATGGGAACCTCATGGAAAAAGGCTGTTCGTGACTGGAAGGCTAAAGACGGCATTGTCACCCATTTAACGGCTTATGGAGAGAACATTCAAACAAGCGACGTTCTAAGCAGAATTAAAAAGCTGAATAAAGACGTTTTAGTTATTGTTGGAAGCCAGAAGGTTCCAGGCGAATTTTATTCAAGCGATGTATCGGATTTTAACGTGTCTATTGGGAATCAACCCCATTCAGAATGTGCTGCGCTTGCAATATTTTTAGATCGGTTTTTTGAAGGCAAAGAGTTAGCTAAAGGATTCGAAAAGGCGAAAATAGAGATTGTTCCCAGAGAAAGGGGAAAAGAAATCAAAAGTGATGTTGAATTTCCTTAAACTTGTAAGAAGAGTTTTATTACAGCTAGTTTCAATATTATGTATTAAAGGAACATTAGACTATGTTATCGACTATTGATGATGCAACCTTAATGAAAGTGGCTTTGGCGTTAGGTGAAGAAGACGCGGTTAAACTTATTGAACACCTCAAAGGCGTAGAAGAAATAACGGACGATGAAATCGCGAACAAAACAGGCATCCGCCTCAATTCAGTCCGCAAAATCCTCTACAAATTTTACGATCATTCACTTGTAAGCCTTAGAAGGACACGTGATCCAAAAACAGGCTGGTTTATTTTTCACTGGAGACTTCAACCAGACCAGTTGGAAGGGTTTATTTTAAGCCAAAAACGCAGGGTTCTGGAGAAACTGAATGTTAGGTTGGAATATGAAAAGAACCATGACTTCTATTACTGCGGTAGTCCAGAATGCAAACGGGTTCCTTTTGAAGAGGCCGTTGAACTAGTTTTCCATTGTTCCACCTGTAGCAAACCCCTTGTGCATTTTGCAAACGAAAAAATGATAAGTAAACTATCCGAGAAAGTTGATTTGCTAAGGAAGGAACTCGGTGAGTAACAGGCTTCCTTCAAGGGAGCAAGCAATCGAACTTCTCCGTAAAAACAATTGTCCACCTATAGTCATTAGTCATTGTGAAGCGGTCGCAGAAGTTGCTTTAGAAACCGCAAATAAACTTGAAAAGAAAGGCCAAAAAATAGACCTTAAACTCGTTGAAGTAGGCGCTCTTTTACATGACCTTGGTCGTTCAAAAACTCACACTGTGGATCACGCGGTTATCGGTGCTAAGATAGCTGAATCAGCAGGTTTGCCAGAACCCGTGGTTAGGATAATTAAGAGGCATGTGGGCGGCGGAATCACAGCTGAAGAAGCAGAGAAGTTTGGATGGCCAAAGGATGTTTATGTGCCCCTCACTTTGGAGGAGAAAATTGTTTCATACGCCGACAAGGTAATTGAACAGTCAAAGAGAGTTCCGATTGAGTTAGAGATTGAGCAGCTTCGAATGGAGTATAAAGATGAGGCTGCAGAAAGAGTTAGAAAGCTTAATGAAGAAATAACCAGTTTATTAGGCAATGAGACATGACGATTTTAACGTTGCTGGTTAAGGCTTCCAATTCTGGTCAACTAAAACAAATAGGTGACCTGCTGAAATCTGAGTTTGAAAATTTAGACTTAGAGGTAAAGGTTTTAGGAAATCCTGTTAACAAGTGGGTTCAAGTTTCCCTTTCAGGAGAAGACGAAGTCATAGCTACAAGCTATATCAACAAGAAACTGGGCACCTGCCCCATAAGCATAAAAAACGTGAATAAGTTTTCGGTTTTAAAGGGATACATTTCCAAAGTTGACACTGCCAAACAAGAATTGAAGGTAGATGTCGGCGTTTTTGAACCCAAGATAACCCAAGCAACCATACCTTTGGCATATTTACAAGCTCAACTTGCGGATGGCAGAAAGGTTGCTTTGAAAAAAATCTCAGAAATCTATGGTTTCAATGAGAATTTACCATTAAGTATCAAAGTGATTCGCATAAACGGTGAGGAAGACGAGGTGTTGCAAGCGGAATTATCAATGGAGCAAATCGAAAAAATCCGTTTGTGGCAGCAATCTCTTTTGGACAGGTTAATCATTTTAGGTTCGTCACTTGGCGAAATAGAAACAGTGCTTGAACGGACTAGGCTAAACAGGGACGTTATTGGCACCGAGGCGTTAGGTATGTTTGAGCACGCTTTAACCTGTAAACTTGGGACAGATGCAACTGGATTGATTCCGAAAATCGGCAGGTACATGAGGAATGCGGCTTTTATTGTTTTTAACCCTAAGAAAATCATTGGTTTTCTGGGTGAACAAGCATTAAACTTATAACAGTGTACATTTTTAGTTAAACAATCTATTATCCAAATAAGACTAATAGAAGAGGGGGAGAAGTTCATGAGCCAAGGTGAAGATAAAGAGAGAAGAAAATATAGAATTGATATAGGCGCTTATGGCAGCATAGGTGTTGAAGCGCCAACCAAGGAAGAATGTTTAGAGCTATTCAAAGAAGTCACTAGAACTAAACGTGACTCAAAGATAGACGAAGCCATAAGATAACCTTAAGCACTAAATCAATCTGCTTACTTCTATTTTACTTAGCCAGATTAGAGACAAAATTCTAGCTTGCAAATTTACAGTCTTAAAGTACATCGTGCTCTTCTTTACAATGCCGCCTATAATCCTCTCTGTTATCGTATACCTCTTGGTCCAGAGGGCACCTAAACTTGTTATCTTCGGTCATTTCAGGTTCTGGTACGGTTATGTTCGATTCTCTTCTAGAACGCTTTTCTGATTCATTCAAAACAATCACCTCCAACCTAAAATTGATCTTTAAAACACCCACCATAGGATAATTATTAAGATTATGTGACTGCACCTACACGCCAATAGCATTTATAGACTCATGAAGCATTAAAATTAACTTTTGCTGTTTCTTACATTGATTATTAAGAAAATTTTCCCAATGCTCTAAGATAAGCTAATATAAGCTATTGAAATCTTTTCAGTGCCTCTTCAAGCTGGTCAAAGTTTTTTACAATCATGTCGGAGTGTGCTATAATCCAGGGGCTCAAGCACTCCATTTCCGAAACCACTATGACTTTCTTGCCTTTACGTTTGGCGTAAAACAGCTCCATACATGCTCCTGCCGAGAGTTTGGGCAAATAAACAATCATGATGCCGCATCTGTCGGCATCGTCTAAGTCTCTTTGAATAAAGTCAAACGTGGGAACTTTATTCCACCAGCAACCCTCGTCGCCCTTATAGAGGACTTTTTCTCTAAGCCACGGATTGATGACGTCAAATCCCATCCTGACAAGGATGTCAGCAATTTTTTCTCGATACCCCTGATTGTTTTCCATGCCCAGAATCGGGCCTGATATGAACACTTGTTTTTTCATGGCGTGCCAACCAACCGTAGAGTAGTGAACGTTTGGAAGTGGCGGACTTGAACCGTCGACCTTTGGCTCGTAGAGATAGACAACCTATGGTTTTCTTAAACTTTCCCCTTCAGCGTTGACAAGTTTGAAGCTCGGGTTACATCCAAGAAAACTATTGGTTTTTTATCTAGGCTCGAAAAAAATGTTTATTAGACCTTAGTCTTTATTATTTGTTGTAGTTTTATTGTTTTTTTTGGAGTTTTTTAGATAGTCATTGTTCCTGCTATGCGAAAGTTTACCAGCCCGCACACTATGTTCCGTCATGGTATCGTAGTGTTT
>PKYH01000159.1:0-2612 GCA_003133625.1 Candidatus Bathyarchaeota archaeon
CAACATGCACTCACTACCACAACAGCAACAAAACAACATAGCGCCATGAACACAAGTGAAACAAAACGCCTCCACCCACTTCCAAACACGCCTAGAAACGCAAGCCAACAGCCAAACACAACCCGCAACACAACCAAACAAGTAGTGCCTAAGCAACCATCCACTTCCACACAAAACAAAAACAAAAACCCAAAAAACAAACCTACAGCGACCAGACAAAAGAGCAAGCCAAACAAATTATACTTGAAACCGTGAAAAAACAAAAACCCGAAACCGCAAAACAACTAATCAGCCTGATCCAACAGACCCAAGTCCTGCCAGAGCGCGCGTAAGATGAAGAGTTAAACTGAATTTCAGATTCATATGATTTATATTTAGTCTGAGTCATACTTGTGTAGCGTGGGCTCGAGGTTTGTAACGCCCAAGCGAAAGTTGACTATTAATGGGTTCTCAAGTTAAGAAACCAAGAAAGTCTTTGACAGATCGCGGATTCCGCTTTACGCTGCCGGATAAGGCGCGAAGGATAGGCAACTGCATAACTGTTGAAGTGGTGTCTTTGAGAGACATGCCCCTTTTGGAAAGGCGCAGAGAAGCGAACAAGCCGTTATACTTGACAAGATACGAGTAGTGCATGCCGATTTTCTCAGGCTACACTGATTCAACGCGTAACTGCTTGAGTGCCAGACAGAAGAAAAAGAAAGGGAAGTTTTGGAGCTAACTGATTCTCAGGTTGATGCGTGGTCTTTTTATGATGATGAAGACTGCGAAGCATGCGGCCATGGAGAGGAGGGCGCCGTAGAGGTATTCGGGCACTACAAACGAGGGGCCAAAGTTGGCCGTGATAGTGCCATCACTGTAGACTAGGATGGCGACTGGGTTGCTTGTTTGATCGTAACCGCTGTTTTTGCCCGGCTTCACGTTCATAAAGGCTCTGTTTCCTGCTAAAGTGCCAATCAAAACTTCCTCAGAGAACATGGATACGATAGAACGCGTGGCGCTGGGGCTTTGGAATAAGCCTGGCGCTTGTGCCCATAGTCGGTTTAATACTGAACTATACGCCGTGAGGGATAACATTAACGCCCATAATTCTCAGCCTTCTCGCACTAACAGTCGTCTTCGCAACAGCGGCAATAATCCGTGAGTCCCAAACAAAACAGAATCCAACCTAACCAAAACGCTTGACCAAGACTCAAAGAAAAGAAACAATGACGAAACATATTAAAACTCGAAGAATTAACCTTGAAGGTGGTGAGAAACAGAATGAGTAAAGACCAAACAATAGGCGCGCTAATCCTTGTGGTCTGCCTCGTCGTCGCTGTCGGCTACGTCGTCGGACTTTTCCTCTACGAACCCCTCGTTAAACCCTGGCTCAACATCGGCACCGCAAGCAACGTTCAATTTTGGCTGATCGCCATACCCGTTTTCATAGGCTTCGTCGCCATACTCGCCATCGGCGCCTGGATCGGCTACACCATGGCCTCAACGCCGTCACCAAAACCNNCGATACCTACACGGGAGCATAAAGCGCGCATAAGTGGTCATTAATTCTTTTTTAGCTTGATTTCGCAAATGGAGTCTTTTTTGAGCTGTTCAGCGGCTGGGAGTACGAATCAGGTCCCCCAGAACGCTTGCTTTAGCCTCTTCCGCCAGGACGAAGCCTAGACCCCTCGAGATGGCTAGGCGCAGTCCTCAAAGTCGGTTGGGAAGACACCCGTTCCCAGCCAGAAACGCGGCGACAATAAGCCTAATGCAGACCCAAAAAGGCAAAAGAAGAATAAAAACCATTTTACACCAATTATTTAACTCGCCCGCGCGCTTATAGTGTCTGGCAGAATGAAATAGCCAAAACGTCTTCTTTGCTCCAAACCAATTTTGTCTTGCAAGTGTGATTTGTGCAGACAGCCGCGTTGTTTACCAGCTTTGAGGAGCAGAAGGAGGCTAAATCCATAGAGACACCAGTTTCGACAATGGCTTTACACTCTGGGCACTTAATCAAGAGGCGAGGCATGTTTTCACCTCTCCTAGTTATTTTTACCTAACTATTAAACAATTGCGCCAGAGCGAAATTGCCTTTGGAGTCTCGTGTGGAAGCCTGTGGGCTGCATTAAAGTGTGAAATACGCCCTTTTCTGCCTTGTTTTTTCATTTAGCCATGATTCTAACTCTTTTTAAGAGGAATGGCTTATTACTTAACGAGGTTTGGGTTGAAATGGGCAAGCAGCAAGGAAAATTCTGGCCTCAAGTAAGAGCAATGATCTGGGAGAAAGCCGAAGAACTTTTTATGGCAGAACAAGCCAGAACTATGGACTTCTACAATAGACCCGAGAAATGTGAACTGCGAGAAGGCGGATATTTTCATGAAGCAAAACTAATCGTTCTGAGGAACCTATGGCGAGAAAAGAAGGGCTTACACATAGCTGAAGAAGAGTAAGCCTTGCAGGAGCAAGCTCAAGGCTTTCTCCAAAACAAGTAAACCTTTGTCTGCAGCAGCATTCCAACGAGCTTTATCAATTTTGCCATTTTTGTAAGATCAGCATTTTCAAGGCACGCCACATAGTCAGAAGTTTTGCCAAATGGCTGATGTCTACTGACTGCGAATTCCTTCTTGAACCG
>PKYH01000159.1:2728-3274 GCA_003133625.1 Candidatus Bathyarchaeota archaeon
CCGATTGTTCGGTATTTCGGGTGAATGACAACGCGGTTGATTATGCTCAGCTTTTGGTTTAGTTCTTGCATGGTGATATTGATGATTTCTTTCTCAGCTGTTTCTCTACTTGTGAAGTCTAACTCAAAGTCTTTTTTCTCATGAGGCTCAATTTCATCATTAAGTTTGGCAGGCAAGCCTAGGTCGTAGTGTTTGTAACGGTATTCTCGCCTTTTCTTATAACGTTTCTTTATCCAGCGCACTCGAAATTTTACCAACTTCAAAATCTCCAAGAACAACCTGAAATATATCTTTGAAAGGCCTCAAGCTCGTGCTTATGGTTCNNTAAGTGAAAGTGAAAATCTAGTTTGACTTATAACTCGATATTGAGAACTTGGGTAATAGAAAAGGTGTGGTGCATGGGGTGGGAGTTGAACCCTCACAACAGTGGAGATGTCACCCGCGAATCCCCTTTTTTTCTCAAATGCACGTTAGAGTAAGTATTTCGCTACCCGCGCTGAGATTTTTGATTTTTGGGAGAGGTATTTTGTAATCTAAGGAAGCAGC
>PKYH01000033.1 GCA_003133625.1 Candidatus Bathyarchaeota archaeon
CCAAAACGGTTTATCACCTCCATTAAGGCTTGTTTCAGCTATCCCTTTACATCCTCACCCCTAAAAACTTAACTAACCTAGTAAAAGGCTCTATTAAGAAATAAGCCTAAAAGCAATTAATGACCACTTATGCGCGCTGCCTCTCGGTTTAGAACCAAACACAGTAGGCTGTAGAGGGTCTCGTGTTCGCCTTGCCCGCTAGAACTCACTTCCTATGCTTGAACGTACAAACAAAATACGAAACCCCACTTCTCAAAATAAACATTTCAATAAAGGAACAAACCAGCGCGTGCTTGGTTAGCAATTCAGATTAGTAGTTCATAAAACATACTAATCGGATTTCTCAATGATAGATGAGACGGAGACCTGAGAATGCAAAGAGGTCGACTAAAGGTAAGCTTAATCCTTACTGTGCTTGTAATATGCTTCATTTTTCCAGTTTTGAAGCCTGTACATGCTCAGGAGGCTGGCTATTCACATATGTGTTACACGGCTTCTACTGTCCCAACGATTAATGGACAGTGGAGCAGTGGTTTGCAAACCACTTTTGGATCGAACGCCGTGTTTACTGACGAATGGTACCTGGCCGCGATTAATCCCAGTACTGTTTATTATTACCTCATAATCGAGACCATGGATAACACGAATGACTCAAAGGATTTTATCCAAATAAGCTTGGACGGCGGCATGACCGCTGATTCCGCTCCCACATCAACTGATTTTGCAATAAATTTCACAAGTAATGCGGTCTGCACGTGGTATCAAGGAAATGGTGTAGGATGGACTAAAATAGCCACGCCAACATCGTCTGTCTTCCAATGGGGCGAATCGTTTGGTTCATCACCGACATACAAAACACCACATTTGATACTTGAATTGAGCCTGTTAAAAACCTCAAATGTACTGGGGAGTACACAAATTCTTGGTCCAGAATTTTGGATGCTTATCGAAACCTACGACGCGAACTCTGCTGGCTATGGGCTTCAATCGTGGCCCGCCGTGCCACCGTCTAACCCCGACGTCCCAAGTACTTATGGAGATATACCATATACGTCGACGGTAAACCCTGCTTCCACGCCTACTCCGACATCTTCCTCAGCACCCACTCCGACTCCAACACCCACTCCAACGCCCACTTCTAATCCTAGTAGCAAATTGACGCCTACTTCAACGCCGATTTCCACTCAACCTTCTTCAGCTAATCCTTGGTTTGGATATGAAGCTATCGGGAGGCAAGTCTCACATCTTCCTGCCTCAGAAACTATAACTCTCTGCAACTATACTACGCCTCCGAACCCTGTAGTGATTACCCAAATTAACATTTATTTAACAGGCGTTCCGCAGGGTTCTTCCGTTAGTGCACTCATCTTTGCGAACGAGCCACAAACTAATTTCCCTAAAGGCGGAGAGCCAATCGCTCAGAGTCTGGAAAAATTGACTGTGACCTCTGTTACAGGTCAATGGTATAACTTTACGATGAATTACTCAACTTCCCCGAACACTGTTTACTGGTTAGGATATTATTCGGATCAGCCGACCAGTTACTTCTTTGACGATAGCAACAACTCTGTTGCGGTGACTTCTCAACCGAGAGACGCTAATTCAAGTTTGCTTCCCGTTTCCTGGTCCTATCAAGGCAAATCCGTCATGAGTCTGTACGCGCTTTACACAAACGCCGAAAAGGCTCCTTCTCCCACGACTGCCCATCCGAATTCCGATACTCAAACATCAAGTTTTGGGGATACTCTTTTCATATTAGGGGTTATAGGAATGGAAACCTTAATTGTGGCAACTCATCAAGCCTCCGGCAGAAAGCAATTTCCCTTACCAAAAAAAGCCTGAATTTTGAAGCGCGTTTGAAGCGCGCGCTTCGGAATAGAACATATTGAAAGGCGCCATTGTTGACTGAGCTTGAATTCAACGTTAGATAGCTTTGGTGATAAGAATAGTGATCATGAATTTTGGATTCGTATTCACAGTTCACAACTTATTTTAAGGGATCCACTCATAATCTTGAAATATTGATGATGTCTATGAGTCTTAAAAAAGAAGAAAGAAAAACTGTCGAAGATGAAGAAAGCTGCATCGGAGTTCAGATCAACTCAAGCGACGAGAACTTTTTAAATGCCTTAATTAGTTTAAAATCAGAGGAAGCCAGTCTGAACGAGCAAAAACTTCATCTTAAAGGCTTGCTTCTTCAGCTCGAGACAAAAGCCAAGGAACAGGTAGACAAAAAGAAAAGGAAAATAGACAGATTGACTTTTGAGGTTTCTGACCTGAAGTCAAAATGTGAAAAACTAGCAAAGGTGATAAATTTCGAGGCTGGCTCGGAGTGTAATCAAAATGGCCCTTAGGAACTTGCTTACAGGTCCTTTTTTTCGCAGGCAAACTTATTCATTGATATTCTTATGGGTGCTCACGTGGTTCTCTTATTGGATTCTCATGAAGGGTCAAGAAAACGCCATTAACATTAGTGGAGCCGTAATCTCAGCTGCATTAATACTGGCTTCATACTTCGTGCCTTCTCCCAGTAGATTTTTGAAAGTAGTCTCAAAAGTCAGCCCCCCTGCAGTTAGCCCCTCTGCACCAAAATATTCAGTCATGCAAACTACAAACACCATTACAGACGCTAAAACATCTGCCTGTTCTGCCAAGTCTTCGAGCCCTTCTGCATTTGAAAAATCCAATCAACAAAAAAATGAAAAAGAAAAAACACGGCAGATGCCCATGAAAGCATTATTGACAGAGGGAACCAAGCCTCAACCTGCTCAAACGCAAATGGCAACGCAACCATCTGTGCCGCTACTAGAGAATAAACCGCAAAGCGCTGAGGAACTTAAAGTGTCTTCAATGTCGAACGGGTGCCCGAAAAATTTGGAATATTACACGATGAAACCAAGGCCAAAATCTCCCCCAGAAGAGTGCCTTGTGTGTGAGAACTTGATTAAATGTGTTTGTCTCACGAGCAATTAGGCCCCCTTTCTTTGTCGTGACTGAGCTTGTAAAGTTTAGTCCTCTTTATTTTTCCGGTGTTTAAGAGATATTGAAGCGTATCATGTAGTTGTGTTTTACAGGTATTCGGGTGGATTTGTAAGTAGTAACTCTTAAATGGTAGTTGATTCGCATATATTACGATTTACTATGTCGCGATTTACTCTGTCGAGCATGAACGGAAACAAAAAGGTCATCTCTGCGCTAATTGTTCTGATAGTAATTGGCTTAGGACTGACCCTCACGACTTATTCAGTGTTGAGTTTGAATAAAACTCTGGCTTCAGGAGGAAACGTAAAAGTTACTCCAGGCCTCGGAATTTACGCAGATAGTGCTTGCAGTATTCCTTTAACAAGCATCAACTGGGGCAACGTGACACCTGGAACGTCCGTAACGCAGACGATGTACATTGAAAACACTGGCACAGGCGCATCATTATCCTTAAGCTTGTCAACTTCCAATTGGAGTCCTTCAAACGTTAATGGTCCAATTGCCATTAGTTGGAATCAGGAAGGCACAAGGTTGCTTCCTGGACAATCAGTTGCAGTAGCAATTACTGCAACAATCTCACCAAGTATAGCAGACATTTCAAATTTTAATGTTCAAATTGTTATAACCGGAACGCAATAGGACAATCACATACCATACCATACCAGATTTCTTCGCTTCCGCATTTTCTTGAAAAGACGAAAGACCAGAGGATAAACCCTAAAGAGCCATCATAGAGCCTTGCGTTGGACGATAAATAGAATAGACCTTAGTTTCAATTAGCGT
>PKYH01000163.1 GCA_003133625.1 Candidatus Bathyarchaeota archaeon
CACACTCTCAACACGCATGCGCGTTTAACTTACGAATATCTACGTGTGTATGAGGGGCTACAGCAGTAACCGCTGCGCAAGTGCTTACGAGAATATGAAGCCGATGATAAAGCCTACAACGAGACCAATGCCTAGCGGCAGCATGCCCATGAGAAGTGTGCCGTATTGAACTGCTATGGGACCATATTTGTCTGATAAGTCTTTCAAAGCGCCAAGACTCAAACCGAAAAAGCCGAAGTAGCTAACAACCACCAGTATAATCCCAGCAATAATAGCAATCTTTAGCATCTTGTGGACTAAATAACCCACGACCAGTCCGATAACGAATGGAATAATCATTACTACAATTGGTGGCAAACCGCCAATTGCTTCCAGAAGTAATAAACCCAAATACATCTTCTAAGACGCCCAAAATCCCAAACTCCACTTGAGTTAATAGGGAGTTAAATGACTATTAAACTTGTGTTGCTGTGGTAGTGGGGGGGTGAAAGGATATGGTGGGAGAAGAAGTAGTTGATGAGGCTACAAGCAAAATTGACCAGATTAAAAAAGCAGCTAGCGACTTCAGGGAAAACGTGGTTGGTCTAGTAAAGGACATGAATGTCGAATCAAAAGATTGGCATTTTAACGTGGAAAGTCATGAAGAAGGCATTACAGTTGACGTTGCAATAAAGCTGCTCATAACCAAAAAGAAGTAGATCTTGAAACACGCAAACTGATGATGTTATGAAACCAAACCTTGAACGATTCACCTCAATTCTTGTGAGGTTTCTTCCTTTTTTTACACGTTTATTGCCGATTTTCATTAGAGTGTTCCCTATCTTTGAACGGTTCGTTCCTGTTTTTGTCTCATACTTTCTAGAGAGAGCATTGAGGGCATTGAAAACCGAAGGGTCAATTGATGATTACCGTACAAGAACCGTAAGGACTGGCAAGTTTCATTATAGAATAGACGTAAGAGTTGTTTTAACTGCAGAGCAGGCCAAAATCATTTTAAACGGCTTGTTAACTAAGATACTTGGAATGTTACGTGGGGATAAGGGTAATTCAGGTGGGAGAATGGTAACTAAAGATACTAAAGTAACTAAAGATGCTAGACTAGAAAGAGTAGATGCCGAAATAGACGAAATATCACAAAGGATTTTGTTAGAGCTTGAAAGCGCAAGTTCCAAGGATTTATCAGACGCTCATTATGCAAAAATGATGTTGCGTTTATCAGACGCTCATTATGCAAAAAGGGTACTGCAACAGATAGGAAGTGTTACAAAGCACAACAGCAGTGGAGCTGAAAGTGAGATAGAGAAAAGAGCAGTGATCAAGGTTCTATTGTTTTCTACGTGGTTGCAGAGACTTTATTTCATCATAAGGTCGTTCCTCATGGGTCAGATAGCTGGGGTAGTTACACTCCTTTTTATATGGTACGTTGGCTCAATAGACGCTGTTGGGATGTTTGTCTTCGGCATATTTGTATTTGTGTTTTCATTGGTTATAACAAGACTGTTTGATGTGCAAATAACCAAAGCTACAAAAAAGATCGTCGAAATCATGGCTAGTCATAGAACCGTTAGGGATTTTATCATGAATCACTTCTAACTGCTCATCCAATTTCTTCTGAAAAATATTTGAAACAGCAATTAACGGTAAATAGGCAAGTGCCAAGTTTTTTAAAGAAATAGAGTTCATTTACTAGTATGCCGCTGTTTTCAATAAAGGGCGATAGGCTTGAAAGAGTAAAAGAAGTTCCGTTCAAAAGCGAGCGAAAAGACATCCAGCACGTCACTGAATCCAGCCTCAAAGAAGTATTCGGTTTTGAATTTGTCAAGTCAGAATTAGAGCTTGGCACCCTGAGAATAGATACGCTTGCATTTGATGAGGAGAACAAATCTTTCATCATTATCGAATACAAGATTGACCAGAGCTTTAGCGTGATTGACCAGGGCTATGCCTACCTTGCTTTATTGCTAAATAACAAGGCAGAGTTTATTCTTGAATATAATGAATGCAAAAGCCAAAGCCTCAAGCGTGACGATGTTGATTGGTCTCAGTCAAAAGTTATTTTTGTTTCTCCTCAATTTACCAAGTATCAGAAACAAGCTATCAATTTTAGGGATTTGCCCATTGAGTTGTGGGAGGTTAGTAAGTTTGAGAATGGGACTTTGCTGTTTAATCAGTTGAAGTCGCCTGAAACAAGCGAGTCCATTACGAAGGTAAGCCCAAGAATCGAGAAGCGTCTCGCGATATTGAAGCTGTTCTCAAAGGCGATATTGAATCGCACAGTGCGAGGGGTAAGTTTTCTTGTCTTTTTTACCCCTAATAGCATTATTTTTTAATTAACGAGGGGTAACTTTTCTTATACTTTTTACCCCTCATACCGTTGATTAACTATTCTTATTCTTCCAGTTACCTACCAAACATTATTTTTACAAAGGTAACATGGCTAAAGGTAGTCGTGGTCGTCGTCGTAGTCGTCGTGGTTGGTTGGTTGGATTAAATTTTAATGCACGTATCTCCATCCACATACAAAAAACAAAATGTCCAAAATGTTCTTTGATATAGGAAACTCGTCGAATAGCATCTTTGCGCTAACACATTTGAAAACACGCACCATCTCCGGGACACAGACCTTTGGCGGAGCGGAAACAAACAAATGCGCGTGGTCGCCATCGTGAATTCTAGCAGTCCAGCAGTTGATAGCCATGCCTTTCAGGGTTCTGTGAAGTCTTCTTTTGACGTTTTTCTCTGTAACTCAAACCAAATGAACCTCAAAAGAAAAATACTACTTGGTTAATCTCAGTTCTACAGAAAATAAATGTTGTTAGAGGTAACAAAACATGACAAAATGGGAGTATGTTTCAATTGCTCTGGTAAAAGGAATACTAGATGCTGGTGTCAAAACACAAGAAGATTTGTTGAATAAATATGGTTTAGATGGGTGGGAATTGGTTTCTATTGTTGCGCTTCAAATTAATCAAAGTTTTGAAGTAGTTGCTTATCTAAAACGAGAATTAAGAAACCAGAGTGTACTTAACGAGCAACAACCGAAAGGTAACAGCTAAAAGAAATTAGTCAATCAACCGAAGAGGTAACCGACCCTTTTTTTTCTCTTTATATTCTATGTAAATCCAGCCTATCACCCTCCGTTCGCGACAGGCCTTGCCGGTTGTTTCACTGTTTGTTTAAGCCAATAGCCATATAAGCACGTAAGCACATGGCAACTATATGTTGATAAGCTGATAAGCGATAAGGTGAATGAAAAATGATAACAAAAATAAGAATAAAATTCAGCGTTTGGCACTTCGCTTATTGTCAGAACTTCTGACACGTGGAACCGTGCAAAAAAATCTAAATTCAAGCGGATGATTGAATATGGGTCGCATCAGCGTGGATCTCCCCGATGCTTTGGAAAAGCAGCTCAGATTGAAAACAGTTGAGAGGTTCGGCGGGAAAAAAGGCGACTTGTCCAAAGCTGTCGAAGAAGCAGTAAAAACGTGGATTGTTAAAAAAGAGTAAGCCCACGCAACTCTGTCATGACCATTTATTGGGTAGCCTAAATATTAAGCGTAGAAAGGAGGGATAGACAAGTATGAGAACTAGAGAGTTTATAAATAGAAGTGTGTTTGCGTTAGACGAGAAAATCGGCATAGTCAAAAGTATAGAAGTAGATCCGGAAGAGTGGAAAATAACTCATCTTGAAATCGAATTGAAAAAGGATATAGCTGAATCAGTGCTTGGCGCAAAGAAAGGCGGAGTACGAAACATGTTGAACATTTCAGCCCTAGAGAAAGGGACTGCACGCTGGACAGACAATGGATTGCACTTAAAAGTTTCAAAAGATCAACTTCACATGTACCTAAGACCAGTAGTTGAGACTTAGTTGGAAAGTTTGCTATGAATACTTTGTTGACTGGCAAAAAGCTGTGGAAATAAACCACGCTATCTTTTTTACTTTATCTTTCTTAGTTTTTTGTAGTTTAATGTGTTTACTCGATTTCGATACTATCTATAGTATACCTTCCTTCTTACTCCATTAACCTATATGATATGTGTATGCTGAACCGAGTAAACACTTTTTGCCATTTTTAGAAATTATAAACCACCCAATCCTTAACCAACATAGTTTTAATTTGGTTGGTTGGTTGGACTAAAATTTAATGCAGTGATGAATTAGTGGTTGGTTGGATTAAATTTAATCCCCAAACCCAAACCTCCGCGTACATACGCCCACCCGTATACTCGCCCGCTTTACTCAAACAAAATACGGTGCTTAATTTACGATAAGAAAAGAGTTTCTAAATTCACTTGGTTTTTAATTTTTTCGATTAGCGGCTAAACCATAAATTGTTACGGCCAAGCCGATGATCGCCGCGAC
>PKYH01000112.1 GCA_003133625.1 Candidatus Bathyarchaeota archaeon
CCTCAACTGCCCGGCGTTGATCGTTGTTGAGAGCCATGCTAAAACAGTTAGTTACGGAGCACTCTAATTGAAAAAGCTTCTGATTGTAACCTATTTGCTAAAAAGCGTGCATAATGGTAAGGGCAAGGCAATCGTGTGCTTGCGCCACACCTTCTTGAGTTTTGGGGGTGCGCTCAACAGTCTGAGCGATTCAAATAGGAACTTTTTTAGTACGTAGGGTTGCAATTTGAAGCGTTTGTAATGAAGAAAGAAGAGACCAATGACATTGTGCAGTATCTACTTCCAGCGTTGCAGGAACTAGGCATTTCGCATGAATACTGCAAAGTCGACGTGACAACTGAAAAGAGCGGCAGAAAGAGGGGCGACGTTTGGATATCTCTAAGCAGGCAGGAAAGCAGCAACTTTGAAGGAGATATCATCGCGCTCAACGAAGCAAAGCATCGGCTTTGTAAAAGAAGTGCCGTCTGTTAAAAAAGTAAACAGTCTGTTAAAAAAGTCATCTAAACAAGCATTATCCGGCTAATAATTGCCTTTCAACAATATTCCAGCCATAAGAATTTTTAACAACGGTTTCAATATAGTCTTCATCAATTTCTCCGTCTTTAATAGGCAGCGGTATGTTAATACTCGAAAAAATTCTTCTATATGGCTGTCTTCCATAAGAAAATCGCCATCTTTGCAGATTAATCATTAGTTGGATAAAGAAAATTGTAGTCAATCTTAACGGCTTTTTGGGATAGCATATCAATACATTATCGGTCGCCATAAAATCTGTTAACTGAACAAAAGCATCGCCAGTAACCGTTGAAACCGTGAGAAGCCCTTTTTGACGCAATTGTGCGCCTTCCGGCGGTTCAAAATATCCTACAACCCCATTATTGTCAGATATTCTTGAAACAGTAGGAATGATTCCTTCATCTAATCTATCAAGGGCGTGAAAATCGCCTCGGTCTAACGCAAATAAATCTTCTTCTACATTAAAAAATCCATAGTTAGTATTATGCGATGCAAACGGAATCGTATTGTGCTCTGGAAACGGTTCGCTTAGGCTAACGGTTCCTGACTTAATCAGATACGCCACACCTTCTCTAACTATCTTCAGCAGCCCTTCTTCTATTTCAGATATACTTGGAGATTTTTCGTCCAAATATGCTTCAGGTACGAGTTCTAGATGGGATTCAGGGTCTGACAAATCAATAGATGTTGCTTTTTGAAATTCTCGAATATTTTCGATGGGTATCTGCTGGTTTTGAATGTAAGATTGGAGGCTATTCTTGATTCTATTTAAGTCGTTAGGAACGCGGGGGTTAGAGACCCTCTTCCCTTTCCTTTTTACTAATCCGTCGTTAATTGCTCTAATCCACAAGACTTTTTGACCTGCATGTGGAATCCCCTTTTTCAAGAAAATGCCTATAATTTGCACACTACTGTCAGATTGATAGAATAAGTCAGGTGGGAACGTAATTACAGATATTAGTGTATTTTTACTTAGCAGCCTCTCTCGCCAGTTTTTCTCTTTTCCCACTTTAAACATAACTGAAACAGGTAAAACTGAGAACAGTATGCCACCCTCTTCCATTTGGTCTAGGGCGTGGTCAATAAATTTATATTCCTTCTCACGGTCACTTGGCTGCCCAAACGGAGGGTTCATCAAAACTTTTGTTACTGGTCTTTCCGTATGTTCGAGACCTTCTTTTTTGGTCACAAATCTTGCGGATGGGCGACCATCCATCTCTGTTACGAGGGCTGTTGAGAGAGAATCATCATTTATGATATGGTTTTTACCATCACCCCTAAAAATCATATTAACAATTGCTAATGCAGTCACAGGTGCTTGTTTGTCGATGCCAAAAATCCCGTGTTGCTTAAATCCATTTAACTGCTCAGAAGTCGAATTCTTGCTTACTTGATTGAAGGCAGATACGAGGAAGCCTCCAGTGCCGCACGTTGGGTCATATACAATATCTTTATGTGTAACATTTAGGACTTCAGAAACAAATTGAGTTATATGCCTTGGCGTAAGAAGAATCCCAAGGTCTTTCGCGCCGTTTCCATACCTCAAGAAGTTTTCATAAAAAGTACCAAGAATATCGGAACCAGCTTTCATTGCTGATTTTATATTTGCCTTAGTTTTCAGCAAAAAGAAAGCAGTGACCAATGCTTCCTTAAATTGTTTTTGAGCATTTTCTTTTTCGGGTAAACGAATTTTTATGTGCTCAAAAAACTGCCCTTTTTGGTTTTGGTCTAAAACTTCTTGCGCTCGTGAGTTAATGTCTTTGATAAGCGTGATAGGTGGGGCATTGTAATTCGGTTCTGTTTCGCTAAGTAATGATAGTAGAATAGATGCGATAATTCCCGCCCTTATATCCTTTTTAATTGAAGCCTCCTGAAATACTTCATTTATCCTTTCGGCAATTTTTATATACTCTTCTTCATTGATCTCTAGGTCTTTCAGATGCGGGGATTTTTGTTGTAACAATTTTCCAGCAAGCTCAGGAGAGAGAAGATTTGTAATCTCTTTTTCGTTATATGTGACGGGGGTAAATTCTTTCTTGTCATCTTCCCAGAAAGCCGTTTTTACGAGGTACCTATCAACATCGTTCCGGCTATGCCTGAAACTAATATAGCTCTAAGAAATTTATGCTGATTTGTACGCCAACCATACTCTTTTGCTTCTTCGAACGCGATATCTATGTCATCGTGAGTTGGCTTCGCTTCTATAACCCAAAAAGCATCTTCTTTCAGTTTTACTATATATTCGGGAATCTTGCCACCTAATGCAGATGCAAGCTCAGGATTGCCGGTGTATTCACGTTGAGTATACAACTGCCCATTTACATCCCTGTTAGGGTTACCGACATTCCATCCCAGATCCTTGAGTTCATTCTTGATGTAAGTGTACGATTGATATTCTGAGTCTAGTTTCTTTGATGCTCTCTTGGCTTGACCTTTATTCAAAGCCGTCTGCCCGTTAATTGTCTTTTGTGTTGGCTGCTGAAACTTTTTTGCCATTCGGTTCTCTAGTTAGTTCTTCACTTTTTGTACATCAAGTATTCGGATTCGTCGTGGTCGAGTGATACTCAGCTTTTCACCGGACTGACGACGATTATCAGCTCTCCGTCTCTGACTTCAAGCTTCCACTCTAACGAATCTCCGCTCGTCAGGTCAAACTGCTGTACGATGCTTCTCGGCACAGTTGTTCTAAGGGATTCTTTCTTAGATGTTGCAGGGGTAAGTCTAGTAATTCTACCCATAATTTACCTTCTAGTAGGTATATACCTATACAACACAAGTTCGACAAAAAGGTAAGAAAAAAGATTTATTCATTCTTGGCGGTCGTATCGACAACTGCATGCTCACTTTTAGGAATTTGATCGTCAATAACAAGCTAGAGTTAAATAACGGTGAATCGTCTAGGCGGGGGGAAGTTTTCGATTTCTTTGGAGGAAATACGGGTCTGTCAGAAGAATTTGTCTACTATACAGCCGAGCAAGAAAAATGAACTGATTCCAATTCTGTCAAGCGCGACCGTCGAATCGAAAATGATGGGATTCGTCTCCAAAAATGCTAAACCAGACGGGACTCAACTGAAGGTTTTTTCGGCCCCTTCTCTCATAGTTGCGAGGAACGGTACATACGCCGGACAGCTGAATTACGTTGACAAGGGGCAGTTTACAATAACAGACCACGCTTACGCGCAACTATGAGAGAAGGGGCCGAAAAAAACCTTCAGTTGAGTC
>PKYH01000126.1 GCA_003133625.1 Candidatus Bathyarchaeota archaeon
AGCTAAAAAAGAATTAATGACCACTTATGCGCGCTGAGTTTCAAAATTTTTGGGACTCGTGAGGGTTCTATAAATTAATAACGTCTTAAGTTAACCAATGATTGCCAATCCTGACCTGAGAAGAATCTCTTAACAATTTCTTTAACCTTTCCTGTCGCTAACTTGTCATCATGAAAGGAATGAGTAAATTTGCCATTTTCAAAAACTGGGCGGTCTATCAACCAATTTTCCTTTTCATTTCTTATGAATTGTACAGTTTCTTCTCTTGATTTTGTAAAGCCTATAAAATTTCTATCATATTCTTCAATGCTTGGTAGGTTGTCTAATTCCAGTAAAGCATTCTCTAACGTAACTTCTCTATCACGAAATCGTTCCTTTCCGTCATCTTTGTAATACTTCAACTTGCTTTCCCCTTGAGTTCAGTCTTCCTGTTTTAGTTAAAATTGCGATTACTGCAACACCAATACAAATAATGACCGCGGCTACAATAACCACAAGAATTCTCGGATTCATCGAAGTGCCAGATGATAATAAGTTTGGTTGCTGTGTTTGTGTTTGGAATTGATTTGGCGACTCAGGTTGATATGGAGTTGGTGTTTGTATTTGTGCTGTGGGCGTTTGTTGTACCGCTGAGACCACGTTATAGTTAAGCGTTATCTCTGGATTCTCTATCCCTGACGGCGGAGAATATTCAAAACCACACGTAAATTGGATTGTATAAACGCCTGAGTAAAAAGCCGTATAATCAAACGAATCGCCTGCAGTACTCGCATAGCTCAAAACCACTTGACCTTTAGGGTCAAGAACTGTAACAGAAACCGAATGTGTTTGATTATCTCCAAAACCATTCTGCCAAATTTGAAGATTACTTACTGTGAAAGAACCGACAAGACGGTCATTACTTTGCAGTTCCACATTACGCACAATAGTAGTCATCGGAGATAACGAAAAAGTCTCAGAGATTGCTCCAATCGGTTTTAAACTTGCCGTACTTGACACCACACTATAATTAAGTGTTATTTGCGGATTAGGTATTCCTGAAGGCGGGAAATATTCATAGCCACATCCAATTTCTATTGTGTAAACACCTGAATAGAACGCAGTGTAATCAAAGGAATCACCTTTAGTATTGGAATAGCTTAAAACAATTTGACCGTTTGGGTCAAGAACTTTAACTGAAACCGATAAGGTTTGGTTTTGCCCTAAACCATTTTGCCAAATTTGAAGATTACTTACTGTGAAAGAACCGACAAGACGGTCATTCATCTGCAACTCCACATTCCTTGTAATTGATTGCCACAAGTCGGGAGTCAATGAAATAGTCTCAGAGGTGGCAATTACGAATGGAATATTTATAACAAGTAAGAAAAGAAAAAGCGACAATAGAATACACTGTTTTTTCATTATTTCACTTATCGTTTATTTGGTATTTGCCAAACTATTAGTTTTTATGAATTACCGATAAGTTTCTGAAGATAAGTAGCATCAAATCTTTCACGTTATGTGTATGCCGAACCGAGTGAACACTTTTTGCCATTTTTAGAAATTATAAACCTAATATTACACCAGCAACCTTTTTCAAAAAGGTCTAATTTTTTCTTATTTTTTATATGGTTGGTTGGTTGGATTAAATTTTAATACACACACACAAAAACTATAAGTGCGCATAAAAAAAAGCACAGGTTCAATGAAATTTAAGACCTGAAGAAAACGCTTGCTTTCTGTGGCATATTCGTTTACGGTGGAGTATTCGTAAATACAAGGTCTCTGATTAAGAGTCCGTCTGTTCCAGGTCCAGAGTATTTTGATGACGAGTGGAAAAATGTCACGAACGCTTCAAAACCGTTTCTTTCCAATACTGCTTTAAAGCCCGAAGGCAAAGTCACTGAAAAAACTTTGGTTCTAAGGGCGCCATACCCTTCAAGCAGAATAGCAGAAGGCGGAAGAACACTCTCAGAGGGCCAAAGAGGTATTGGAACGGTCCAACCAGCAAAGAGAGAATTACCGTGGATTTGCACTTTAAGTTCGTCTTTTCTAACAATTTTAACATTCTGTCCAGCAGGGGTTCCTGCCCAAACAGCTTTAAAGCCTGCCTGACCTTTCTGCACATCTCCAACGACTGCAACTGGAACGTATGTTTTCCCTTTTGGCGTCGGGAGCCATAAGTAAATTAGAAGGAAGTCCTCGTTTCCATATGAAGATTGCTTGTCATTGTGAAAGGCATGAATCATTATGTCAGGTAAGTTTAGGAACTTTGGCGGATGAATTACTGCCTGCCCACTGTATCCATAACCTCGCATTATGTCTTTTTTTGGGTCCCTAATTCTATATTTCTTGCCGTGGATAATTTTGTCTAAAATATCTTTTTCGCTTATTGGTTTTTCGTCCACAATTTCAAACGCACTTATTTTCTTCAGAGCTTCATGTGAGCTTATTACAGTTTTTTCAGAATTGGAACTCGGTGATTGAGAAGAATTAAGAAAAGATTCTAACGGTATAGCCGATGGAACACTGGCGTTTTCCCAAAGGGCATTCAACATGTTTTCCGTTCTTTCTACATAATCAGAATCGTTTGTGTAAAATGTATTTTCAAAACTCGATGCGGAGTTCGGCTTTTCTTTGTTTAATACTGGGTTCTTGAACTGGAAAAGGTGTTTACCATCCACAACAGTAGTTCTTAGATGGCTGGTCGCAACGTGTTTGACCTCACAGCATTTTGGAAGTTGTTGTACTACTTTTAGGTTTTCGCTGATTATTGGCGCCATGATTCTTATTGAAATTCGGCTGTCTGCGCATTTCTTTAGCAGAGATATGTTTTCAGAAAATTCAATGAGGCCTTCAGGGGAGGTCATCATAAAGATTTCCGCTTCTGCTGAACCCAGGGTCTCGCAATATTTTTTGTAAGCGGTTTCATCATCATTTATAACAAATGTTTTTGGAGTTGGTTTTCCAGCTTCAAGTTCAGGAATTTTGTCTTGAACATTTGAGGAGTTGCGCCATAAGTCCTCAAAGACGCAATTGAAGGCTTCTACGAGATTTCGGCAATTGGTCCATAAACACAAACTGTCTTCGTCAACGGAGTTGGGAGTTCGCGGGCTTATAAAGAAAACCGCTTCTTCACTGTCCCGTATTACCATTCTAGGAAACACACTAATACCTAGATCGGGGTTTTTTACTTTGAGATTGAATCGTTTCTTAGCTGCGCTCTTAAGAAGAGTCTTAACGGCTCCTGCATTTTGGCTTGATAGTTCGGTTAGAAGACGAAACTGAACCGCACCTCTTGATTCGTTATTTGGGGTATCAAAGACTCCGAATTGCTCAGCTCTAAGCAAACCCGCAACTGTGGAAACCGCTGATAACTGGTTTTTCGCTTCGGCGACCATCTGGGAAATCTTTGAATAAATTTTGTGGCGTCCCTCAATAACCACGAATTTCTCCAGTGAGATGTCAAGACTTTTTTTGTTAATCCCTTTCCAGTAATCAAGCAATTGTTCTTTTGTGCTCTCTATGAGCGCTGCCTCATCCTTCTTTGCTTTAATTGTATATTCAAGGATTTTCTCAAACTCGACTGGTGCAAAACGCATGGGGACTTCAAGTGTAGCCTCCACTAACCCTTTGGATTGAAGACTTTTTAGGGTACGAAAAACCTGTGCTTTATCCTTATCAATTAAGCGGGCAACATCAGTTCCGCTAATAGCACTGTGTTTAGAGACAAACAGGTAGACTTCTACCTCAGAGTCGGTCAAGCCAAAACCCTTTAGAACCCTATTTAAGGTTTCCTCGCCCAAACACACCCATCCAGACAAAGTAGTGATAGACTTTTGTCACTCACCACACCTAATATGCAATTAGTGCTTAACAGTTTTTCGATTACAAATCATTTAACTTAGGGTGGAGGTGAAAAAGAATGAACAGAAAGATGATTTTGGCGGGAATCTTGGTCGGCTTGTTCCTTATCTCTATGATTGCAATTCCAGCATATGCGAAACCTGATAATAAGGTGCCGTTTACTATTTCGGGTTTCTCTATAAAGGCACCGAAAGCTGACCTGAGGATTGTTGGAGATGATACAATAACTATTTCTAGGACTTATGAAGACGGGATAATGAGTTTAACATACACTTTAGGAACAGAAGTATATTATGTGAAAGCCTATATTGGTGGAAATATAGAGTTCAACTATAAAACTATGCAAGGAAACGCACTGTTTAAGTTTCAAATGGACTTCTATGCAAAAAGATTGAGCGTGACAGTTGATAATCCAGTTATAGGAACTCTTGAAGGAACAACAGTAGCTAAGTTTACTGACCGGATGGAGCCCGGAATATTTACAGGGACAGGAATGCAAGTTGGTGGTCATGGCACAGGGATAATGAAAGGCGTCACGACAAAATGTGAAGGAACATATTACCCATTCACGATTCCGGGAACAAGTATTGTGACCCAAGGCATAAGCTATTCAGGCGTAGCGATAGTGAATGACTAAGGGAGCTCTAAGAAAGCGAGCAAAGTAGCCAAGCAAAACAGCCTAAGAGTTGAAAAAACCACTCTAACCCTTTTTTCCTTTAGAATCAAAAAAGATAATTGAAAGGTGTCACGGATTGACTCAAGAATGGATACTCAAAACCCTCATAAACCTTGGATTTAGGCAGCGTGACGCTGAGGTTTACGTGTTCTTGGCACTTAACGGCACCCACAAAGCATCAGACCTGGCAAAAGCCAACAGGTATGCAAGCAAGAAGTCTACCGAGCCCTAAAAAAACTGCAGAATCAAAAAATCGTTTCAAGAACCCAAGAAGTGCCAGCGCACTTCTCTGTTTTGCCGTTTGACAAACTCTTGGACCTGCTGAAAAAAGCCAATTTGAAGGAAGCAAAGCGAATTGAACAAAATAAGGACAGCTTTCTTGCCCTGTGGGACTCCACCGTTAAAGAAAAACAGGCAAACTAAGGGTACGCGACCATGTTTGATGTTTAATTCCGATTCTGGGAATCCAGTCTTTCTTTTCGTTTCTCAAACAAATAGAGAGAGTATACTCGATTCCGATACTCTCTATAGTATACCTTAACCTTATGTGATATGTGTATGCCGAATCGAGTGAACACTTTTTGCCATTTTTTAGAATTTTTAAACCTAATATTACACCATCAACCTTTTTCAAAAAAGGTCTAATTTTTTCTTATTTTTTATATGGTTGGTTGGTTGGATTAAATTTTAATCCACCACCACCACTGACTGACGACGACGTGGATGATTTGAGAAAAAACGTTGGTTGGTAGGATTGTATAGAGGATTCAGCGGATACAGTTTGATTCTGTGATTATTCAGGATGTAGGGTAATCATTTTCAGAGTTGAAGACGGTTTGGCTGGTTGTAGGAAAACAGGGTTGAATACAGGGAACAAAAGTGATAATGATAATTATTATAGAGTATTAACTAATTAACTAAGCCTTTTCCTGCGACTGAAAACAGGGCAATAAGGCAAGCGCGCTGTGTTAGGCAGAAGCTACAACTATACAGAACTAATTGTTTTGGAAAATCAACACCTTAAATTTACCAATGGAGACATTCAGAGAAACAGTGACCCAATAAAAATATGTGAATACGGTAAAGGCATGTGTAGAGAATTTGCGATTCTCTACGCTGAACTATGTATTTCTCAGGGATATAATTGCAGAATTGTTCAAGACTTTTCTCATGCTTGGAATGAAGTTTACCTAAATGGCACTTGGACTCGTGTTGATGCGTCATTAAACAGTACAAGTTCAAGAGCAATAGGTTACCCGCTGTTTTTTGAAAAAGAAAAAGGATGGACAGTACCCATTCTTGCGTTAGCATTTGAAAATTCATCAATCACAGATGTAACAGCTACATACAATAGCAATCATTGGAATATGCTATCACCGCTACCAGTTACCGCCTTAATTGTTTTGTTCACATTGTTTATCTCATTAATAGTAAAGTGTCTCATAGTACCAATAAAGAAGACAAAAGACCAGACAGTGACGCAAACGCACCAATTAAATTTTAATTTTCTCAAAAAGTCCTTGATTACGACTTCATAGCGCTTATATGGTTTAAAAGATATAGGATTCTGCAAAAGAAATCAGAACTAAGAAGATGGTAATACGTCAGGTGAGAACAAAGAGCGTGCCTCAGACACTTCTCCTCGATATTGGGGAACGCTTGAGGGAGAGATTATCAAAGCAATTGTTTCCGCAAGAGTCGAATTAACATGGAATGAAATCCAAGAGAAAACTAATTCTGATAAAAAGTCACTTGATGAAGCCTTATCAAAATTGTATAATGATGATGCGGTATTCAAGAAAGTTATTGATGAAGAAGTAACTTATAGAGTAAGTCCACCCCTTTGGCACATTTACAAAAATCACTTGCACTCTACTGAAAATAAGAAGGAACTTGAGGATTGGATTAATAAATGGAAAGAGCTTAGAAAACTTGATTTAACACTTGATTACGACCACTTCTTTCTTGAAGGACGACATTTAGATGACTTCACAAAGGAATTAATATCTCACGCAAAATCAAATGTGCTTGTAGTAAATCCTTTCATCGAATATTGTGACCTAAGCAACACATTAAGTGATGCCAAGAAAAAGCGGATTAGTGTTCAAATAATAACTCGTCAACCTCAGGACTATTATCCCGATAAACTAAAGAAAAAACAGGAGTACCTTTCTCAACTTGTTAACGAAGGTGTCGATTTGCAGTATAACAATAAGGTTCATGCAAAACTTGTAGTTGTTGATAATGCAATCGCAATAGTTTCATCGATGAATTTTTACCCTGACTCATCTGCAGGTGCTTCTTGGGAAGCAGGTTTAATCTCACTTCAGGCTAAAACAGTAGAGTCAATAGTAAACTCTGTCAAAACAAAAAGCATGTAAAAAATATTATTTACTTTGGACATGGCAACTATAGTTTCTATTTCAGTAATACTTTCTCTGTTTTCACCTTTAAAAGTGTGAAGTTTTCGTATCATCTGGAGAATGGAAAAGAAATTAAAAGAACATTCTCAATCTAAAATAACAGTTGAAAACTATTTAATTCAATAATAATGTTCAGGGATTAGGCGTGTGAAATTCGCTTGTGCCTTTCTTCGAAATCACGCAGAGCATCTTCGTCAGATTTAGCTTTGTGAATAATAATATGACATGAGCCACACAAAGGCGTTAAGTTCTCCGCTTTGTTGTTTGTATGGTCGCCATCAAGATGATGGATGTGAAGAGCATCTCAAGCGTCTATTGGCTCAAGGTCTCATTGTTAGGGAGAAAGCAACCGCAAACAGTTTCGGAAGACCCAAATTCGCGTATCATGTGCCATCCAGGACCACGAAACAGGTCTCTCTCGCCCTCCAAGATCCACACGTTGAACTAGTGACCCTGCCGTTTAATCGCTTAAGGCACGTTTGCAGGTTTGAGAAGGGCGGCCACTGCAAAGAAACAAAAAGGGACTTTGCGCCTCAAATTTGCCCCCAAATCCGAAAATAAGACTTATCACCACTTTACACCAATTTCGGGACAAGCCAGCGCGCTAAGCTTGAGGTTGGGGTGTACGATTTTGTGCTTGAAAGAGATGGCTAACCCAAATATGAGACAGAAAAGCAAACAAACTGAAGTCTTTAAGCTTCACCCTGAAAAACATATATATCACTTTTCCAAATGAAGGCTTTTGTATCTCTACTAACATTAACATATGGTTGAACTCCGCGGAGAGAACTTGATGAATCGAGCCAAGATTGAGGATACTGCCACTCTGATTAAAGTGCTGCGCGAAATGGGGACGAGCTATCAGGAAACCGTAAGCTTGTTGAGCAAGTCCCTGAATGAATCAAATAGAGCGAAGAAGCTGTTG
>PKYH01000120.1 GCA_003133625.1 Candidatus Bathyarchaeota archaeon
GTTCAAATCCCGCCCGGTCCACTTGCATGCGCGTTCGCACTCCTGTACGATCAATATTCTTTCTACCCTGCAATGATCCTTTCTCGTTTGGCATAGGCTGCTGTTTGCTCCTTTTCTTTGCAGGCAAATTAATTTTGCGAAAAATTCGCAGATACCAGTAGAAACACAGACACACACGGCTAGTCCTGCTCCCTGAAGGTGTAAGCTTTGTGTAATTATGGAAAAGTTATGTTTTGTTCTAGAATAATTGTTAAATAGGTCTCGGAGATAGTGTGAGTGGAGAAGGAGGGAGCAAATTGGACAGGTTACGCTATTCAGCTCAGGCTTTTGCTGATGGTTCTCGTGAGGGCAGAGTTGAAGAGCAGAAGAAATTGGTTGAGGAGCTTAAGGTTCAGTGGAAGCTTTTATGGAGTGAGCGCTTTGACGATAAGGTGAGGGCTGAGGGGGTTTCGGTGAGTGATTATGTTAGTTTGCGTGTGGAACGGGGCACCATCATTCACGCGACTAGAGATTTTAAGGCGTTGAGTTTTAGGGAGATTCTTGAGCTGCATCTGGTTGAAGATCTTGATCGTGTCGTTCAACCAGATGTTCATGTGGGAGGCTGGAATAAGTTCATAAAAACCAAAATTACCGGTCGCGGGCCTCAGAGAAACAAGCGTGCTTTGTCGTATGTTCCTAAGAAGCGGGGAGTTCAGCAGCCTAAGAAAGGCGGGCGCGGTTGGCTTCACGCAACATAACCGTTTTGCTATCAAGGTTGTTTTACTCGAAATTTTTAAATATTGTTAAGCTTCAAATTCAACTTTAAACGACCACCTAACCGGCTTAAGGGTTATCCCAAATAAGCATCAGTTCAAGCTAATAGTCAAGTTTTGGGAAAAAAATGTATGGAGAGAGTTTGTTTTAACCTAATTTGTGCCGGTGATGGATATTTGGACGTTAAAGTTTGTGATGTCAGCTATGCTTGAGGATACAGTTAGGGTTAGGGTTGCGGTTGTTGATTGTCCGGGCGAGAGTTTTGTGCCTTCTTGGTTCCACGTTATGGTTATTGGCCCTTTCGCGCTTGCTGGACTCCAGCTACTTGTCGTCATGTTTAGAGTTAGTGAAAGGCCGCTGCCGGTGTTTTTGACGTAGATTGTTTGAGTGGTGGTTCCCCCTATGGTTAAGGTTCCCCAAGTTATGGAACTTAGGGGAGTGGTGCATGCGCTGTCAGAATACAAGCCGCAGTTTGCCGATGTGGACACTGTACCATTGGAAGACACAGGTGGTGATGTGGGCACTGTACCATTGGAAGACACAGGTGGTGATGTGGTGATGGCTGCAAACGTGGTAAGTGCTAAAGCTATTCCAATTATGACTAATGCTACTACTGCGGTTGTTATTGGGAGTTTTCGTTTTAATGCCACTACTGCGGTTGTTATTGAGAGTTTTCGTTTTGCCATGATTACTTCCCCCACACACCAATACCTTGTGTAGTAAGTCTTAATAAATATTATTGTGCAGTGATTCATCTCAAAAACACAAAAACACGCACTATTCATAAGTTAACAGTTCTGTAATTAACAAAATAATCGACCACCAAAAATAGAACAATCAACGTGCTTTTTGCTATTGCTATTTTCGACATAAATTTACCCTCTAAAAAAACAATCAACATAGCTTACTTAAATAATTAATTACAAAACAAAAAATTCACCAAGCGTATCGATTGAAAAAAAAATTAAGAGTCGCAGTCACACATTCTCTTAGCCCTATTGCGAAACGTTTAGAAGGTCAACATCCATAATTCCTCAATAGATAAACGTTTAGAACTGCTTTTCCATAAATATGGCGACAGCAACATATTTATTGATAAAGAGCTCATTTTAAAGTTGGTATATCAAATTATTCAAAAATCATATTAATAGTAAAGTCTTCGGGTGATATCTCCACTTGGCAGGGGTTCAATTCCCATCCCCTACACTTTTGTCCACGGAAAATTCGTCGCTTTTCGAGGCACGGGATCCGAATAGAAACCAAGAACTGTCTGGAAGAGCAAAATAAGAATAAATACCATTTTTGACCAATTTCGGAACAACCATGTGCGCTAAGGGTATTTGAAAACAGTCTTGCTCGCATCGTGAGAGCCAGGCGCGGTATTTCTTTATCCGAAATATTCCAATTTGGAAACTTGCTTTAAAAACGTAAACGTTAATTTTTTGAGTGAGAATGGAAGAAGTGCTTCACATAAATTTTTTCCAAAGAATGCATCTGAAACGGTTTTCAAGAGAACCAACCAGTAAGGAGACTATTCGTATTTGCAGCGACGCCAATTACTAGAAATAATCATAATCGCCTCTCTCTTCGCTAACAGCGTTTTCTTGACGTACTGTTTAGGCTACATTTTCTTTTATAATAAAATTACTTTGTTTGAGTCTGTACGCTGGATTATCAGCATTGAGTTTCCTTTAGCAATTGTCTTTCTTGGTGGCAGTCTATGCTTGTTAACATTTAAAATATGGAAAATAACGGAAAAACAGATGAATAACAGGAATTAAGCAGTCGGCAGATTTTTTTTCTTTAGCCATACCCAAAATCTGGATAGTGGGATGAAAAAAATAGTGCAACAGCAATCAGTAGAAAGCATTTCAGGGTTTTTTGAAAACTCTAGCTATGTGTTGGCTCCCAGCTGAAATAGACTTTTTTCTAGGTTTTCAAGTCATAACTTTCCCCTGCACCATAGTCATGACTATTCAGAATGCTTGAACGGCACCGAATCAACATTCACTTAATAGTCAATAACGGTGCCGAAACAACATTCACCAACACTCAAAACAAATTAAGATTCTAACTTAGCCCCACCTGTAGGAGAATATAAGCTCATACTCTTCAGGGCTAGGAGTAGTCGCAATAGTCTTATATGTAACTTGTATACATTATAACTTTGGTGTATACGGTGACTGAGGTCTTATCTGTAAGGGTCAAGAAAAGCTTGAAAGACGAGGCTGAGAAGCTAGGAGTTAACTTAAAAATGGCTGTGGAGCAGCTTCTTGAGGAGCTAGTGGCTGAGAAGAAGGCAAAAGCGCAGAAAGTCGCGAAAGAACTTAGCAGTCTGATGGACGTTAAACCTGAGGAGTGGGTAAATGACGTCAGAGCGACAAGGCACGAGATGTAAGTATCTCATAGATACTTCGGCGCTTTATCCGATACTGGTTTCCGGCGTTCCGTTCAACGCTGAGGAATGCGCAGTGAGCTCCTTGACGGAATATGAGATTGGGAACGCCCTTTGGAGAGAGAACCAGCAGAAAAAGCTCAAGGACCCAACAAGAATAGCAACGATTTTTTCTGAAGCAATACGCCCTCTAAGAAAGATGGAGATTGATTCGTTAGCCAACGTTTTGGCAGTTGCCATAGAAAGGCATCTTACTTTCTACGATGCCTCATATGCGTACATGGCTGAAAAGGAGAACATGAGATTAGTCACGCAGGACGCTGACTTGTTAAAGAAGTGTAAGGTCGCAATTTCAATAAAGGAAATGGAGTAGGTCAAGGGCTCCTGCTTAAAGGTCATAAAGCATTTGCGGTTTAAAAAAGAGCTTGCCGCAACCCGCCATCAGCCTTTTGGAAAAAACACCCGATTACACTGCGTCCATTCAAAATGCCGACGCATGCAAAATCGGTAAGCTGGTTAAGATAGTTGGTGTGTTACTTCAGGTAAAGGTTTACTTATTTTGGTCTGCATACGGGGAGAGCTAAAAAGAGTGATAATCGAATCATTTCTCTCCAAGACAATGTATGCTTTTATTTTTGAAATCTGTAGCTACAGCTTTGAAGCTATTTGAGTTCGTCCCTTAGAATGTTAATTATTTTTGGGCCAGTTTTGCCGTCACCGAACGGATTGGCCCACGCTTTCGTTTGGGTATAGCTAACTTTTGCTGCTTCAAGAATTTTATCAGGGTCAGTGCCAGCTAGGATGTTTGAGCCAACTTCCAAGGTTTCAGGCCTCTCCGTATTATCTCTTAAGGTAATACAAGGCACGCCGAGGATGCAAGTTTCTTCTTGCACCCCACCTGAGTCAGTTAAGACGAGTTTTGCTTTGCTTTCAAGCTTCAGAAACGCCAAATAATCCAAAGGCTCAACCAACGTAAGTGGTATGCCTTCTTGCAGATGAAGAAACGAGTGTATGAAAGGTGATGGGTTAAGCTTATAAAGAAAGTAGCAACAGTTCACATGGGTAAATTGGTCAAGCGCGCTCAAAACGATTCTGGATTATTCTGACGAAATAGGGATTTTATGACTACAAATAATGGCTCTTTGAAAACTTGGTGTATTATCTTTCCGAATGCTCTTCTTGCCGGAGCGTCCCATCTTTCCTTGTATAATTTGTAATTTCGTTTCCAGTCTTTCCCCTGAAAAACATATATATAACACTTTTCCAAATGAAGGCTTTTGTATCTCTACTAACACTAACATATGGTTGAACTCCGCGGAGAATACTTGATGAATCGAGCCAAGATTGAGGATATTGCCACTCTGATTAAAGTGCTGCGCGAAATGGGGATGAGCTATCAGGAAACCGTAAGCTTGTTGAGCAAGTCCCTGAATGAAGCAAATAGAGCGAAGAAGCTGTTGAGAGGAGAAAACAAAGGACCCGTTTCAGCACTGATCAAATTGGGAGTAACCGTTTTTTTGGTTCCAGTGCCAGTCATTAGCGAGAGTCTTGGAATCATATTGATGTCCGCTGGAGTGTTTCAGTCCAAGGTTAAAGGACTGCCGATTCAAATTGAGGACGTGTACGAAACGTGTCAACAAATTACCAAAGAACTAGGAAAAATGAAACTCTAGTTTGACTTGGAATCTCAAAACTCCTTTTCTTTCCCTTCCAAAAGAAGATGGGCAGCAGACTCGAACCCTGCTTCAAAGAAGAATTCAACGCTGATATGAGAGACGAAGAAAGCAAAGTAACCGTTACCTACACATACTTGAAAAAACCGAAAAAACAAATCAAATAAATGCCCTTAAACTGTGCACTTCAAAAAGATCCTAAATCCAGAAGAACTAAAAGCGCAGGCATAGCGCACGTAGCCTACATTTCAATATTGGCCCTAATCTTTTTGTTCTTCAGTCCTCGACACTTGCTGCTCTAACCGTTGTCACTTCATCCATATCAACTTCGTTCTTTTCCCTAACGCAGCCACTGGGCCTGTAAACCAAAACCAATTCCTCGCATTCTCTGCCTTTGGCCTTGCCCAATTCTGTACACATTCTACTCTTGGCCTCATCCTCTGGCACGGTGCAAGCTCTAACCGTGGCCTCCTCCAATCTTAACAAGCTGCTGTCGTTCTTCACAATATACGTTTTAATTTTGACCTCGCCAATTCTTTTTCCTGTTTCCTGCCCCATAAATAACCCTCATTTCTCGAATTTCTCGTCTATCTCTTTGGGTCGCTTCCCGCAAACTTCTGTACTTCAGACCCGCATATCGTATTATTAGCCAATTATAAAAAGTGTAACAGTAAAGTTAACTTTAAACTCATGCCTAGTTCCCAGAATAATGGAAATCTTCACTATCAATTGCTCCTCGGCATAATTAAATTGTCTCACGAATAAAGATTTCCCATAAAATTAAGTCCCAACCTAAAAGGAGCCCCTCTCTCTTATCTTTTGCCGCTGTCTGCCACAATTAATTTAAGACCTATCTGGTTTTGCTCTAAGAGAGAATTTGTATTGTGTAGTCGTCTTGGGTTTCTTGTGGGTTTTCTTATTCAACGGGTTCGATGGTTATGTAGCCTTTCTTGAAAGCTAAAGCCAACAAGACAACCAACACAGCATTGGCTGAGGCGATTAGTGTTGTTTCTGCGGGTAACGAGTTGGCTTGGGCGCCTGACGGTTGAAGTTATGTTTGCGGTTGGGTTAATGACTCTTGCCGAATCGCAAACTTTAACTTTATCTGATAACTTAACTATTATTCGGTAAGTCAGAAAAATGCAGGAAAGTCGAGTGGGCTCAAAAGGGGAACTGTTTCCTCCAAAGGAAATAAGAGAAAAACTAGGGCTTAAAGCTTGTACTAAGGTAATATTCAAAATCGAGTCAGGAAGACTTATAGTTGAGCCTGTTCCAACGGTCAAAGAAGTAATCGAAGCAGGCACTCCTGTGGAAATAACATTGGAGGAATTTCATAAACAAAGAAAAGAACTGTCTAGGCTGGCTCAGGCTTGAAAGTTCTGCTGGATACGACATATTTTCTTCCAGCGGTAGGTATCTCTATTAAGGAACTTTCTAAAGATGCCATGATCAAGCTAAACACGAAAGGGCATGAAATAGCGATTAGCCGAATAAGCCTTTTTGAGCTTTCGGCAAAAGGCGCTAAATACGTTGTCAATAACGAGCTTTCACCTGAACGAGTAGCACTCGGCATACGGGCAATACTCTATGATGATATAATTGAAAAAATGTCAACGGATGATAGCAAAGTTATCTTAACAGCCTTCACTTTGCGGAGCTTAATGGTTGACTTTATAGACTGTCTTATCCTTTCAACTGCACTCAACCATTGTGACGCCTTAATAACAGAGGATCAGGACATTTTAAACCTAAAGAAAAACAAGAAATATCTCGAATTAGCCGCAACCATAAACCCAATCTTCAAAATCCAAACATTAACCGAAATTAATAATCAGCGATAATCTGGGATTAGGGCATAATATGTTCTATGTCTTTTGGCGAAAGATAAACTCTTAGGCTTTGGTGATGGTTAATGAGGTTGGTGAGGGTTTCAAGTTCACTTTCTCTGTCGATAAATTGTAGAACCATGATTATGATAATCTGGATGGGTGCCCTCTTTTTGCTACCTAAATGACCAAGCAAATAGTATACCCTTTTTGGTCAATTTCTATAGAATATTGCGCTAGCCTGCTGGACAAGCCCATTTGAGGCATGTTGAAAATCAATCTTGCTCTTTGGAAACATCATCCGCTTTAGATTGATTAAAGGCATGCTTTTTCTCTGGATTCTTATTGTTATATTTGGCGCAGGCAGATATTTTTTCTTTGCAAAACATAAAGACTTAAGAAGTATTTCAAGATGGCTTTCAGGGCAAAATTGCTGTCTCGGGTTTTTCTGAAGGTGTCGTCAGTCTATCCAGATGGTTTCGGGTAGATTTTTAAAGTGCTCGTCTCCGGTTAGAATTTTGCACTGATTTATTCTAGCGGTGGCGTGTACGATAGCATCGAATAAGCTGGGAGTGTTTTGTTTGGACATTTTTGCTTTTTTGGCGAGTTCGAGTTGGCACTTTGCTGCTTCTAAAGCTGTTGTTGAATCAATTTGGGTTATTACTGAGGCCGCTGTAATTATTTCAAGCCACATAGTGATGGTTTTTTCATCAGTGCCCTCTCTGAGAAATTTTCGGGCAGTTTCAGCTAAAACTGTACCTGGAGTATATACTTCTTCAGCGTTTTCAATTAGTTCTTTTACTTTTTTGCCTTTTTCGCTGCCTATTAACAGTTCAATCCATGCGTAGGTATCAATTACGATCTTCACCGCGATCTTCCTCGGTAAATGGTTTTATTCGGTTTTTGGCAATGCCAAATCCTTTGTCTAGGGCTGCTTTGCGCTGTTTTTTAACTAGCAATTGTATTGTTTCGTCAAGATTTTGCGCATTTAGTTTTTCGCGCAGGTTTTCAAGCGTTTCTGCAGTTTTCTTTGAAACCCGAATGGTGGTTGTCTCCTTCATAAATATCCCCTAAATAGTTTCTTGCATACAAGTAGATAAGTATATCTATTTTTGTCAACTTAAGGCATAGTTTAGGGATTCTCCGCGCAAAGTCGAAACTATCGACACATTCGGGTCCTATGCTAGAGAAGAACATACCGAAAAGAGGTATAATGCTGATTCCAAGGATGTGACGGTGGAGGATTGGAGCGACCCAAGGGAAGATAAATACGGCTTAAAAGCAACCACAAGATTCGGCTTAGGCATAACAAGAAGCAACGCCATAGCAAAAATGACCAACATAAAAACAACGCTAAAATGAATAAGCCAAATATGTTTAAGTTGGGTCTTTTTCTTTCAAGAACTTGGAATAATCATAAACACGTTTTGCAGGAAACTCTGTAAACCAACCGTACGCTTCATTCTCACCATTAAGCTCAATCTCGCCACTTACAGGAGTAACCTTAAAAGCTATTATTATTTTTGTCCTGTCAAATGACTCTTCAATCCGCCCAGCGATGATGTCTCCAACCTCAATGTCCAAGTTAGTTTCTTCCTTAAATTCGCGTCTTAAAGCTTCTTTTGGGGCTTCGTTTTCTTCTACGTGCCCTCCGACAACATGCCAGCAACCCTTAAAAGGTTCAACATTTCGCTTCAAAAGGAGAATCTTTCCATCCCTGACGCAGACGCCATCTACACAAACGAAGAATTTGTTAGTCAATTTACCAACCGTGCCTTTTAGTTACGCATTCTGGCGCCTTTAATTTAAGCTTAATTGCTTGTTTCCTTCGTTTTTGTGAACTTTGAAGGGTACGTTTACTAACTTGCCAAGGCTACAGGAATAGTTGTTATTAGAAGTAGTCGTCTGCATTTTTTGCTGTTTTTGGATAAGGTTGTTTTGGGTTGCTTTTTTGAAGCAAAGCTTAAATCGTTTGCGGGTTGAGTCACTTAACGTCTATAGGCGTCAAAGAACGGTTGCAAAAGGAGAGTTGATTCTAGATGCCGTTAACTCAAAAGGTCACGTTTAAAACGATGCTTCAAAGAGGTAACAGAGTGCAAGTACCCAAACTGGTCCGTTGGCAGTTCAAAATGGAGCCAGACCAAGTCCTAAAAGTCGGAGTCCTCGCACACAACGTTTGGACTGGCTGGCAGCATTTTTACGGTAAAATGGGCAAAGACGGACGCATAACAGTTCCGAAGCTCCAACGGGAACTGCTAAAAGGCAGAGAACAGAGCCTTGTAGGCTACGTTATGGAAGTAACGCTTGAACCCGCATAAATCGAAGCTTTAAGCGAGAAAACTTTGCGAAATTCGTTTCTGGTAGCATATGCAGAATGGCAAGTTTTGGGATTGCTCTAAATGATCTTTCAATCCTTTAAGTGTCCAAGACATAGTTGGTGAACTTTAGTTTTTGGGGAATCCCTATGGGTTAAGGTTTAGAGTTTATGTTTGAGAGTAGGCGCTTTCTCTTGGTTCAATTAGCAGCACATGGGCTCTTTTCAGGTCCCATAGAATTTCGTAGATTACTCGCATATCGCCGATCCTCGCTCTATAAGTGTCTGTATGCCCTTTCAGCTTCTTTATTCGTAGTATTCGGCTGGAACAGGGTTTTCACGGAAAATCATGAGAAGTTCAATAATTCTGCGCTTATAGTGTTCAGGAAGTTTTTTTATAGCCTTTCTGGCTTTTTGAGAGGCTATGACTTGAAACAAGTAAGAACCAACTTAGCAGTTTAGTTCTTTAACGAGGTCTTCAAGGCTTATTTTTGAACCTTTCGCTATTTCTTTTCTAGCGTTTTCAATCTCTTTTTTCTCTTCTTCGCTTGCTGCTTCTTCGGGCAAAAGCACGGCTCTAAGCCTCAAGAGTTCAAGTTTGACCGGTGTCCAATTTATCAAGCACCATCTTTAACTCATTTTTGTTGACTGTTACCGTCACTTGTTGGCACCTTTTCTTATAGAAAGAAGCAGTTACTAAATAAGATTTTGTTGAATCATACACTGATGTTTTCTTGCGGGGCTTCACCAGAAAAATAGTTCCTCCCTAGCTTTGCGGAGCCCCTACCTCCCTACGGTTTTGTAGGCAATTCCGGTTGCAAGAATTAGCTGACCAGAACTTTTTGGCGAAGTGATAATCCCAAAAGAGGTGTACAGAGAAACTGCCGAAAAAGGTCTTCAAGAAGGTTTCAGCGATGCCCTCATCATAAAAGAGTGTGTTGACCAGGATTGGATAAGGCTCTGTAGGTTAGATGAAAATGGGGCTGCGCTGTGCTTGAAAATAGTGGAACACGCTTTTGAATTTCATCTGGGGATGGCTCAAGCGATAGTGTTATCCCGTAATCTAGGTTTGTTGCTGTTGATGGATGAATCCAGCGGAAGATCACTCGCTGAAGCATGGAGCCTGAAAGTTAAGGGAACTCTATGTATTTATGAGAGCCCTCAGAGAAGAATTATTGGACAAGACTAAATCAAAAGAGATTGTGTTTAGCCTCGTGAAAAAAGGGTTTTAGAATTGATCCGAAGTTACTTGCGAGAATAGTCATGGAAATTGAAGCATTCACTCCTAGGGAAAAAATAGCTTTCGGAGTACACTAAAGAGTTGACTTACCCAAAATAAATCAGGACGGGGTAGCTGACTTGCTGAAGAGCGTTATCTTCACTGAGAAAACAGTGTTGCAAGCGTTCGAACGGCGACGTGTTTTTTAGCCTTCATCTCAAGCTTCTTATCCTCTGTAACTAGGGGGAGCCCTCTCTGTTTGGCGAAGAATACGTAGCTTGAATCGTAAAAAGAGAGTTTTTCATCTTGTGCAATTTCTAGGATTTTCTGAAAATCTTCGCCTTCGTTTGTCACCTGATCAATCTGGGCAAGAACAGTCTGCGCCATGGTTCCTAGCCTCTTAGCTTCCTCAGGCGTTAGAAACTTCAAGAGGGCGCTTTCTTTCCAAACTGCATTGCCTACCTCGTAAAAGGTTAGATCAAGAATCAAAGAGTCTTGCAAACACTCAACTGTTAATTTGACGTCTGCCTTTTTGATTAAAAGCATAAGCGAGCTTGCGTCCAGAAGATGTTTCATCGCTGGTCTCTTGATTCCCGTACGGCTTTTATTATTTCTTCGTCGGGAATCTTTTCTAGCAGAGTCTTCATTTCGATAATCGCGTCTGTTAGTTCTTGCCTTTCGCGTTTTCTGATTTCTTCTTCTAGCGCTTGTCTTGCGATTTTGCTAACGCTTATCTTGTATTTTCTTATCTTTCCTTTTAGAGCTTTGTCAACCCTTACGGTAAGTACTTCTGACATACAAATATTGTATGGTAAAGAACGTATATAAAATTATTGTTGTGCAATATTAAAGTGAAAAACAAGAGACGCACCAATACGGCGCCAAAACAACCAAACGATTCGGTTTAGCATCCTGAGAACAACGTCATTTGGCAAACTAATCAACACAGAAATCACTCTGAAAATCATTGCAGACGTAGAGACAAAAGAGGAACACGGGTATAGAAGTAGTAGTCGTATGAGCTTTGCGCCGACTACTTCTTTTCGTTTTGCTATTATGGCTTACACGGTTTTTCGCAGGTATTTGGTGTAGTCGTAAACTGAGTTAAGCGGAACCTGACTAAACCAGCCGTACTCCGAATTCCCTGAGTTCAGCTTTGATTTCTCCACCTGCAGAAGCCACCTCGAAAGCGACAATCATCTTGGTTCTGTCAAAGGTTTCCTCGATGCGTCCGCCAATTATTTTCCCAACTTCCACGTCCAAGTTCGTTTCTTCCTTGAATTCCCTCTTTAAAGCTTCTTTTAGGGTTTCGTTTTCTTCTACCTGCCCACCGACAACGTGCCAAAAACCCTTAAACGGCTCCACGTTACGTTTCATAAGCAAAATTTTTCCATCCTTGACCGTCGACGCATACTGTGAATTCTTTTTTAAACATTTGAACCTCTCAGCGTTAACCAGTTATTTAGGGGGTGAAAGCTTTTGGATGCTATGGTTTCATGAGAGCCTGCAAATAAAAGCCTTTTTTAAAGGGGAGAAAACTAAATTTTGCCTAATTTTAAAAACCGTAGATTTCGGTGATTTTTCGGTTTATCTCTTTTTTGAGTACGGCGCCAATCTCACCTATTTCTCCGATGATAAGCTCTTTTGATATGGTTGCTACTTTATCAAGTTTTATTGTAGATGTAAGCTTGAGTCCTGTTTGTTTGAATTCTGGAGGATATGAATGCTGCTACAACGTCTTTTTCGCCCTCATACAGAATTAACGCTGGTCTTAGTTTTGTTGCTGTTAGGTCTGTGAATGGAAAGGGGATTAAAACTATTTTGCCTTTCAACTGTAGTTGACCTTGGCTTTGATGTCTTTGATAGAATATAGGTCTGGTTCTTTTTCGAGGAAATCTTTGAGGGATTTCTCTGCTAAAGTCATAAGTGACGAGGCGTCTCTATCTTCAAGCAACACATCAATTTTCTCATTTAATGTTGAAAGCAAATTCTTTATCTCTTTTAAGTCAACTTCGATAGTCATGCTTTCTCGAAGATTATTAGTTTTCTGTCTTATTTAATTGTTATCACAAATTTGCTAGCGGTAACCTGACCGTGGTTATCCTTGTTTTGCCTTTTAGCGGTTCGAGTTCTTCTTATAAAAAGAGCAACAGCTACAAACATCATAAAGGAGAAAGCTTTGCTAAATATTAGCACGGGGTTGAAAGTTATTATTAGAAGTAGTAGTTGTCTTTTTTTGCTGTTTTAAGACAAGGTTGTTTTAGGTGTAAAATGCTTTTTTGAAGCAGCCGGGGTAACCCTATAGCGCCGTCGCCTACCGCTATCTTATCCTGAAAGCGTCGGAAAAGAAGCCTTTGTCCCTTGTGAAATACGTAATTTTCTTGTTTTTCTGGCTATAGTCTGAGGGTGGCCATTAGTTTTTCGATGAGGCTTAGTAAGCTGTCGAGTATTCGGCGGAGGGTCCGAGTGCGCTGAGCATTTCCCGCAGGTTGTCTTTGTCAGCTGTGTCGAGGGTTCTTGTCCCATGCAAAACTTGGGATGTTTGTTGAATGGTAGGCAAATGTAAATTTCGAGGATGTACCATAGGGGAAATTTATATCGTGTAATCTTCCGATTTGTCTTCAGAGCCTTCTGGGTTTTCTTCGACAACTTCGATTGTTATGTAGCCTTTTTTGAAAGCCAAAGCGAATACAGCGATTAATGTTGCTACGGCTATGACTGCTATTACTGCTGTTTGTGTTGGAAACTGGTTAGTTTCTTGCTGTGATGTTGGGGTTGGAGAGGGTGAATTTGTTGGTTCGGGCGATTGTGAAGGCACGGGTGTTGGTGTTGTGCTTGCGGTAGGAGTTGGCGTTGGAGTGGAGGAATTTGTTGACGAAAGACTCTCTGAAGATACAGAGATCACATGGTTTGCCGTAACATTGCTAAAAGTATAATTAGAAAT
>PKYH01000057.1:0-18090 GCA_003133625.1 Candidatus Bathyarchaeota archaeon
CGAAAGAAGGATAAAAACCATTTAAAACCAATTTAAGGACAAACCAGCGCGCTATAAACCATATGTCCATATGTAAGCTCCTCCACCCCATACAGTTCCATCTTTTAGCTTTTTGGGGCAGGCAACATTTGTGAACGCGCTCAAAGCCTCGAAGACTAAACAACCCTGTCAAGCCCCGAAGAATGAACAGAACCGCACAGAAAGCACGGTTGCACATGAAAATCTGCAGGGACTGCGGCGCCAGAAACGCAGCGACAGCGACGAAATGCAGAAAATGCCACAGCAAAAACCTCAGATGGAAGAAGAGAGAACTAGTAAAGTAATCTCTTATTTTACAGCGTTTTTATCAACGTTTCCATGTTGAACACTGTATTGGCACAGCCGTTCTTCAGCAACGGAACAGATTGCCTAGCTACGCTCATACTGCTCAACAATTCGCAAGACAGCTTCACTTCTTCACCGCATGCAACGCCCACAACACCCTCGTACTTTTTCGCCTTCAAAATATTAGGCAAACAAGAACCCCCAGGCAAAACGTAAACGTCGTACCCTTTTTCTCTGGCAATGCGGTCCGCCTTGTTAACACCACAGTCGGGTGAGCAATGAGCACAAACGTAAGAGGGCAGGCTCGTCTCAAAAACGGCTTTGCATCGACTGTCCATGTATTTCCTAGAGCAGTGGGGAAGGAACAGAGCCCTTTTTTTGGTTTGCAGAAATTTCTGTCTTTGCATCAGATTCAAAGCCTGCATGTCGATGAGGTCTTGAATTAGCACAACGGCGTCTTGGAGGTTAAGTCCTGTAGTTTCCTGAATTCTGAATTTTCTGATTATGTCCTGTACGGTTTTTAAGAAAACCTTGTGCATGCCACTTTTGTAGACGACCATGGCGAGTTCTGTGAAAAAGTGATGCGGAGTCTTTGAAATGTCGAAAGTGAACTTATAGGGCATAATCAAAATTATAAAGAGCCAAGCTTAAAAAAATATCGATTCAGGAAAAGATAGGTAACCTTCTCCCACACACACCACCATCAAAACTCAACCGTTCCGCAACCAAGAATTACAGTGCCAGAATTACAGTGCCAATAGTCCTGCTTTCCACAGTTCTACAGTGGATTTGGACTGCGTTAAAATGTTTCGGCATGTCCAATATTATCCTTCACTTTCACTTACCTCTCCACTGCTCAGCGATGTTGTTTGTTCCCATATCTTTTAAGCGATCTGAAGCATAAGCACGAGCCCTCGATGATCGCGTATGAAAAAGAAAACAGCACTATTAGCCACAGAGGAAGATCTCTTAGTAGATTTGACGTTCCATAATGTTCCAGCTTCGCTGATTAGCGAGTTCGCGGAAAAAACCGTCAGACCTTATTACAATGGCAACTTGACTGCTGCCATCCAAGAATTACTCAAAAAAACCCACGCGGAACAAGACTTCGTCTTATCCCACATCGCAGGTTCGGAATTCTGTGGAGGCTTAGCAGAGATGGGTAAGACTGTTCCTTCCTACCGAATGGCTCTGGAAGAAGAAATTGATAAGTGGGTAGGCTTCAAAAAAGAGTTTGCAGTCAGTCGTCATCAGCCCTTTGGGAAAACCTCTGTCTATGTTAAATGCATTCAGAATGCAGATGTATCGAAAATTGCAAAACTGGTTAAGCTCGTTGGAATGCTACTGCAAACAAAGGTTTACTTGTTTTGGAAAAAACCTTAAGTTTGATTCTATGAGGCGAAACAATCGGCAAGGTGATAGGCCGAGCCAACTAAGACGCTAACATAATGTTCTGCCCGTTCTGCGGCTTCGGCCTCCGCCCACATGACCTAGACGCCAAAAAATAGCCGCGCGCTTGATGGCATGGTTAAAAATTTTAGCTCTGATTACGCAATTAACTGAGGCTTTGGCTCCTTGCCGTAAAACTGGAAAACTTTTTCTGATTCGGAGACTCCATTTTCTCTAGTTATTGTTGATTTTGCAAAATCGAGTGCGTTTGGGGGTGTCTGGTGGCCTTTTGGCGATTAGACGATGTTTAAAGAGAAACCCAAAAACCCGAAATCTGCTTGAAAGCAAACTTTTTTTGGTCGTCACTACATTTCACACAAGTTTTATAAACAAAATTCAATGAAAGAGAGCCATTGAACGAGAGCATCTTTACGCTTTCGTTTAATAAAATTTAGGAGAAAAAAAGAAAAATGCAAATGCTAAAAACTAAAACTATGGCTATTATGATTGCTTTGTTTCTAACAATTTCTATGAGTGCTTCGATTATACTTCCGCCAACCGTTAACGCGCATCCACTAGCATGGACTATTATTTCCTATGCCTATCTCAGCGTTGCGCCTACCCCAGTGGGTGTCGGTCAAACAGTGGCAGTTTGCATGTGGGTTGATACGGCTCTGCCATCAGCAGCTTTAGGTAATGGCATTAGACGCGCGAACTATATGCTAACAATTACGAAGCCTGACGGAACAGTCACAACACAGACTTGGGCAAACATTACTGACCCAACAGGCGTACAGTTCTATCGGTATACTCCTGATCAAGTCGGCAACTACACGTTCGTGTTTAACTATCCTGCACAAACCTACACTTGGAGTGGAACATACCAAAACGACACTTTCACAGCCTCCAGCGCAACACAAACCTTAACTGTACAGCAAGAGCAAATTCAAACACCAATAGACAGCTATCCAATGCCAACCGCGTACTGGACATACCCAATAGAAGGACAAAACACCTACTGGTACTCGATCGCATCAAACTGGCTTGGAGTACCCTACATCCTTGGAGCTGGCGCTGCCTACATTGGCGGTGAACAGCCGTATGGCTCAGCGCCAACGAGCGCGCACATAATGTGGACCAAACCAATTAATTACGGAGGAGTTGTCGGGGGAAATGACACTGCAGTTCCAGGCGAAATGTACTATCAGGGTTTATCATACAATCCCAGGTTCAACAATCCACTGATCATGCAAGGAGTCCTCTACTATCAAGAACCATATGGTAACTCAGGCACCGGCGGACCTTACGTTGCAGTAGACTTGCAAACTGGACAAACACTATGGAGCATTAATGTAACAGCAACAGGCACCTCCCTTGTACCATCATTCGGCTACCTTTACTCTCTCGACAACCCCAACCAACACGGAGTATTACCTAACGGCTTGCTGATTGCAACTACTACAGTTTCAGGTCAAGGTACAGTTTGGCGAGGATATGACCCAAGGACAGGAGTGCTCACAACCATGAACGTAACCAACGTTCCAACAGGCTCAAGCGTAGCCGGACCATCAGGCGAATATCTAAAATACGCTCTTACCAACCTTGGAACCACGGCAAATCCGATATGGTACCTATCTCAGTGGAACTCATCTGACGTATTTGGTAATATTTTTGGGTTGGTCGCTACGGCTCCAAGCGGTTGGTATTCGGGAACGGAAAATGCAAGCTTGCCATCGTGTTACGACTGGACCGTATCAGTCAACCTTGGTGGTTCACCAACAGGTTGGAGCATTGGGACATGTGCCAGGGGGCTCATCCCTCTAGTTAGCGTGGGCAACATGGCGCTTATGATTCAGGGAACTTTCGGAGGACACGTCGGCGATATGGGCGCAACTACTACCACCGATCCAGCGAACATTACAGCCATAAGCCTAAAGCAGCAGACATTAGGACAAGTGTTGTGGACACAGTCTTATCCGCAAGCGCCAGGCAACAATACCCGATACCTTTCAGCTTGGGATCCGACCAACGGAATCTTTATCTTCACGGACAAAGAATCTTTTGCGAATTGGGGCTACAGCCTAGCTACTGGAACTTATCTGTGGGGTCCATCGTATCCTCCAACCACCCCCACCGACCCGTGGAACTACATGATCTGGTACACACCTTTTTGCGACTACGGCAACCTTTACATGACTGGCTTTAGCGGATTACTCTACTGCTGGAACGAGACGACTGGGGCTCTAGAATGGACCTATGGCAACGGCGGAGAAGGCAACAGCACTTCTTCCGGATTCACAACACCCTACGGTGTTTTTCCCCAATTTGTTGAGGCTGTTGCTGACGGAATGATCTACATAGCCGGTAATGAGCACTCTCCCGACTCTCCAATGTACAAGGGTGCAGAGTTACGCTGTATTAACGCCACCGACGGAACGCAAATATGGAATATATTTGGATGGGGCAACCAAATGAGTGGAGCTGAGGGCGCGATTGCCAGTGGTTACCTAGCAGTCTTCGACCCCTACGATGGGCAAATCTACTCTTACGGGCAAGGACCCAGCCAATTAACTGTTACCGCGCCTCAAGCATCCATAGATCTGGGCAGATCGCTGGTCATTAGCGGTACAGTTACTGATGTTTCTGCTGGCACAAAGCAAAATGAGCAGGCAGCTGACTTTCCAAATGGTGTTCCATGCGTATCTGACGCAAGTATGGGTCAGTGGATGGAATACGTGTACATGCAGAAGCCAATGCCAACAAACGCAACCGGTGTTCCAGTTTCAATCAACGTTGTAGACTCTAACGGCAACTACAGACACATCGGAGACACGACAAGTGACTCGAGCGGCATGTTTAGCTTCCAGTGGACACCCGACATCACAGGCAAGTACACAGTTATCGCTACGTTCGCCGGGTCTAACTCATACTATCCATCATCCTCAGAAACAAGCTTCGCAGTTGACCCAGCAGCACCAACCCCGTCTCCATATCCAGTGACCGTTTTGCCTCCAACTGAAATGTACATTATAGGCACAGGAATCGCAATAATAATGGCAGTAGCCATAGTTGGCGCTATATTGGCAATGATGCTGAAGAAGCGACCATAAGCATCAAAACAACAAAACAACCTCTTTCCCTCTTTTTTAAGGTTTCAATAAACCTTCTCAAATGCCCATTTTCTGGTTTTGCCAACAGTTTCGTCATCAATGGTAAACTTTTTTTTGGTCGTCACTACATTTTACACAAGTTTTATAAACAAAATTCAATGAAAGAGAGAGCTATTGAGCGAGAGCAATCTTTCGCTTTCGTTCAATATAATTAAGGAGAAAAAGAAAAATGCTGAAAAATAAATCATTTGCTATCGCGATTGTTGTTTTTCTGATGATCATAATGACTTCTTCAATTGCATTTGTACCAACTACTAGCGCGCATTCACCAGGATGGACTGTTGTTTCCTATCCCTATATCGTTGCTGCTCCTAACCCTGTGGGTGTTGGTCAAACAGTAGCGGTCGTCTTTTGGATCGATGATCCTCTGCCAGGAGCAACTGTGACCAATGACGTTAGACGCCATGGTTACACGTTAACCATTACTAAGCCTGACGGAACAACTGAAGCACACACTTGGGACATCATAAGTGACTCAACAGGCTTTCAGTACTATCAATACACTCCTGACCAGGTCGGCAACTACACATTCAAGTTTGACTATCCTGGACAAACCTACACTTGGACTTCAACCACTCCTGGAGCAAGCACAATTTATACAGGTGACATTTTCCTAGCCGCCAGCAAAACAATAACCTTAACTGTGCAACAAGAGCCAACTCCAACACCAATAGATAGCTATCCACTTCCAACTAACTACTGGACATACCCGATAGAAGGACAAAACACCTATTGGTACACGATTGCATCAAACTGGCTCGGATCACCATACATTCTTGGAGCTGGGGTAGCCTATGGCATTCCAGGCGCTTACCAGCCGTACGGCTCAGCACCAAACAGCGCACACATAATGTGGACTAAGCCAATTCAGTACGGTGGAGTTGTCGGAGGAAATAGCACTGCAATTCCAGGCGAAATGTTCTACGGAGGACTTTCATACAACGTCAGGTTCGCTAATCCAATAATCATGCAAGGAACCCTCTTCTACCAAGAACCACTTGGTAACGCACCAGGCGCAGGCGGACTATTTGGAGGCACAGGCGGAGATTACGTTGCAGTAGACTTGCAAACAGGCAAAGAGCTATGGCGCATCAATGCATCGGCAACAGGCATTGCTCTTATACCATCATTTGGCTACCTTTACTCTTTCGAGAACCCCAACCAACACGGAGTCCTACCTGACGGCTTGCTGATCGCATCTTATTCTGCTGGCGGAACACTTGGTACAGTTTGGAAAGCCTATGACCCAAGGACAGGAGTTCTCACACCTATGACCATTTCTAACGTTCCTTCAGGCGCAAGCGTAGCGGGACCATCAGGCGAGTACCTATCATACGCTCTTACCAGACTTGGAACCACTTGGTACCTATCTCAGTGGAACGCATCTAACGTATTCGGTGGAGGATCGGGCTTGAGTCCAGCCAATTGGTATACTTCGGGACAAGTTCCCGCGAACGCACCAATAACTCCATCAGCGCCGCCGAACAGTTACTGGAATGGTACCGCATGGGCACCAATGGTGCTCACTATGGGGCCGTTCGGAGCAGCATATAGCGCACCAGCACCCTTTGTAGCAGTAACAACCGCAGCCTACGACTGGAACATATCACTCTCAACGCTTAGTGGAACAGGTTGGGGCGTTGGGATGGCGGGTTTGGGAAATCTCCCGATGATTAGCTTGGGTAACATGATGCTTTTGGTTCAGGGAACTTTCGGAGGACACCCCGGCGATTACGGTGCAACTGTAACCACTGATCCAGCGAACGTCACAGCCATAAGCCTAAAGCCAGGACAAATAGGACAAGTGCTATGGACACAAACCTATCAGCAAGCGCCAGGCAACCAGACCCGACTGATTGTCGCCTGGGATCCGAACAACGGAGTCTTTGTCTTCACAGACAAAGAATCTATGGTGTTTTATGGCTATAGCCTAGCTTCCGGAAGTCAACTGTGGGGTCCAACGAAACTTACAAACGACTTTACCACCGACTACAACTACATGGCCGCTGGCCTAGAAAACATCGCTTACGGCAAACTTTACTACACCGGCTACAGTGGAATACTCTACTGCTATGACGATAAGACTGGAAATCTACTGTGGACATACGGAAACGGCGGAGCAGGCAACAGCACCCTCAGCGGATTCAGTACACCCTACGGTCGTTATCCCACCTTCATTAGCACTATTGCTGACGGCAAAGTCTACTTAGACACTACAGAGCACTCGCCGAACTCTCCACTCTACAAGGGTGCAGAGTTACGCTGTATTAACGCCACCGACGGAACAGAAATGTGGGCCATAATGGATTATGGTCTCCAAATGTATGGAGGCCCATCCCCAGTTGCAAGCGGTTACCTAACAACCCTCAACTCCTACGATGCCCAAATCTACTGTTACGGCAAAGGACCCAGCGCATTAACAGTTACAGCTCCTAACATTGGTACACCGTTAGGTACACCCATAGTGATAAGAGGAACAGTTACAGACGTTGCTGCCGGCACACAACAAAATGAACAGAAAGCTAACTTTCCATACGGTGTTCCAGCTGTTTCAGACGCAAGCATGGCTTCATGGATGGAATACGTTTATATGCAGAAGCCAATGCCAACCAACGTGACTGGAGTTCCAGTTTCAATCGACGTTCTTGACTCTAACGGCAACTACCGAAACATCGGCACCACCACCAGTGACGCTAGCGGCATGTTCACTTTCACTTGGACACCTGACATTACAGGCTCATACACTGTCATCGCCACCTTTGCAGGTTCACAATCATACTATCCATCATATGCTGAGTCCTCATTCGCAGTCAGCGCTGCAGCACCAACAGCATCTCCATATCCAGTAGTTACTTTGCCTCCGACAGAAATGTACTTCACCATTTCAACAGTCGCCATAATCATAGCAATCGCCATAATCGGCATACTGATACTTAGGAAAAAGCCATAGTACCAAAAAACCCAAATATCTCTTTCCTCTTTTTTATTTTTGTTATAAAATAATTAATATTTTAAGAAGCAACTGGCTGAGAAGGCTCTGGATAAAAAGTGTTTAGCCTAGTCATGGCATTTTTCTCTTTTCTCCTATAATCTTCCTGCCAGAGCCTCAGCAAACCTCCCAAAAACATGTTAACCACCAATCTGATGTGCAAGGGAGTTTCTAAATGAACCTAGGCGCCAACAGGAAAAAGTTTTTTCTAAAACAGTTAAAACGCTAAGAAGTAAAAACGGTTATTAACGAGGAAACAAGATACGCATAAGCATAAAGTCAAGAGGAAAGTGCAATGTCTGTAGCAGTAACTTCGTTGCCTTTGGCAACAATTTTAATTATGGGTATCTCAGCTGTGATTGCGTTCATAAACTCTGGAATAAACAGGGTTTTAATCAACTATTTTGTAGGCTGGAAACAATACCGAGTCATGCAGAAAGAAATGGCTGAATACCGATCAGAAACCATGAAAGCTACGCGAGCTAACGATAAAAAGCAAATGGAAAAACTCAAAAAGAGGCAATCTCAAATAAATAGCATGCAGGCGAAAATGGCTAAGCCGCAGCTGGTTCAGTTTGGCATCTCTTTCGTCTACCTTATTGTCTGGTTTTTAGTATTAACGCCAACGTTTGGAAGCACCACTATGGCTTACGTGCCAGGCATTGGGGCTATTTCTGTATTCTACTGGTATCCCATTTGTTCGCTGTTCTTCGGGTTGCTTTCATCACGCATAATAGGCATAATGCCCATCGAAACTTGATGCAGAAAACGTGGTGGCGCTAAATGGCTAAAAACACAAAATTATGCCTTGCCAACAAAAAAACCGTAATCTGCATTTCAGGAATGGCTGGAACAGGGAAAAGCACTCTGTCCAAAAAACTTGCAGAAAAATACAATCTAAAATGTTATTCAGGCGGCGACGCGCTTAAAGAACTGGCAAAGGCAGAAGGCTATGACGTTTCGCGTCAAGGCTGGTGGGAGAGCCCTGAAGGCTTAAATTTTCTTAAAGAAAGAGTAATTGACCCTAAATTTGACAAGGCAGTAGACGCTAAGCTCCTAGAATACGCACAGCAAGGCAATGTCCTCTTGGATAGTTGGACGATGCCGTGGCTGCTTAAAGAGGGTTTTAAGATTTGGTTGATGGCTTCAATTGAGAAGAGAGCAACAAGAGTTGCCGAACGCGACAAAATAACCGTTAACGAAGCATTCAAAGTGCTGGAAGAAAAAGAATCTCGCACGAAGGCAATATACAAGAAGCTTTACGGTTTCGTTTTAGGCGAGGATTTTGCTCCGTTTGACTTGGTTTTAGATGCCGATAATTTGAATGCAGAAGAGGTTTTTGAAGTTCTTTGCAGAGTAATAAATAACGTGGTTCTTTCCGTTCCTAAGTCTAAATAGAACTTTCTTCTATAACAAAGTTACAGACGACTTAAAACAACAAATAACAAATTAGACTCCTCTTTCAAAGCGCCAAACTTAAGAGAAAGGGGAGGAAACAAGTGAAAACCTTAAACCGCATAGTTTCGCTTAGCTTCTTAGAAGCAATCATCTTATGCCTCATAGCCTCTTTCCGCCTAATTAATCTCCAATCAACCGTCACATTACTAATCTTCAATATACTTTTCGTCTCGCTAATTTTTCAGCTAAACGGTAGCGTATTAAAAAAAATCTTTATGTTAACAGCAGGTAACATAGTTGGCTTGTTCTTGAATCTAATTTTTTATTACTTCTCTTTAGCTGGCTATGACTATTTTGGAGTAGTATTCAACGCTTTCTACACCTTAATTTACCCTATTTTAAACCTCATGTGGATAGTACCTTTCTGGTCCTTGAGTTTAGGCTTTCTTCCAAAAGAACAAGAAGCAATCAGGCAGGCTAAAGATTGATTATCGAAATCTTAAATTTAATTTTTATTTTCTTTACTTCGGTTATTACAATTTACTTAATTCGCCATTATGTTTTTACCTTAACCGTTCTAAAGCAATCAAAAACCAATAAAGCTTCCAATACCAACCCAAGCTTAAGATATGAACCAACAGTTTCTATCCTTATTCCTGCCCACAATGAGGAAAACGTAATCGGCAAATTATTAGATAAAATGACTCAGCTATCATATCCTAAAAACAAACTGGAAGTTATAATGGTAGATGATGCTTCCTCGGATAATACAGGAAAGATTGCAGAAGAATATACAAAATTATACAAGTTCATAAAAGTGTTGCACAGAGGCAGCAGAATTGGTGGCAAGGGAAAAGCCTCAGCATTAAATGCTGGTTTTAAGCACTCAACAGGGGAAATCGTGCTTTGTTTCGATGCAGATTACCTTCCTCATAGCGACATAGTGAAAAAGCTTGTAGAAAAATTCGCTGACCCAAACGTTGGAGCGGTACAGGGAAGACCCGTTGTCCTGAATGAACCACACAATATGGTAACCCGTTTAATAGCCTTAGAGCGAATAGGCGGATACAGAGTTGACCAAGAAGCGCGCGATATTTTAGGTCTTATACCACAGTTCGGCGGCACAGTGGGCGGTTTCAGGCGGAGCATTTTGGAGAGTTTAGGCGGCTTTGACGAGTCAATGCTGACTGAGGACACTGATTTAACTTTTCAAGTTTATCTAGCAGGCTATAAAATTCGCTATGTAGGAGACGCTGAATGCTACGAGGAAGCGGTGGATACATGGAAGGCATACTGGCGGCAAAGGCACAGATGGGCAAGAGGACATATGCAAGTTTGTTTCAAGCATGCATTCAATGTTTTAAGAAGCAAAAAAATGAAGTTGAAAGAGAAAATTGATGGTTTACTTCTCTTACATATATATTTTATGCCCATTTTAACCCTGCTCTCTTTCTTTACAGGCAGTTTGCTTATTCTTAATGGTTCATCAATTGCTGGCGCACTTTGGTTTACTGTACCTGTCTCTTTTTACAGTTTCGTAGGAAATTATGCGCCTTTTTTTGAGGTTGGAGTTGGTGCATACTTAGACGGCAGAAGGCGTATTCAATGGTTGACGCCCTTGTTAATTTTTGCATTCTTATATAACATGCTCATCTGTACGAAGGCTTTTTTTGATGTGTTAGCTGGAAAATTGGTTGGTAGTACCAAGAGTGATTGGGAGAAGACTGAGCACTCGGGTAATGGAAACCGTTATATTTAGAATTAAGAAATAGTGTTCGTTAGATGCTTATGATTCAGAGTTCATATACACTTGCTACACTGATAGCCATAACAACCATAACCTTCCTGCTTATGTTCCTACCAGCAATCATAGAATTAAAGAAACCTAAAGATGCGGGACCACGACTAATAAACGATAACATCGCAAAAATAAGAATCAGTACCCTAAAAATTCCCATAACAAACATTGAAGAAGAGCAGAAATTTGACAGTCAATCGACAATAAATATTGCCAGCTTCATCTACCTGATTCCAAACTTGGAAGTTTAGTTTTTCTCTTTCTTAATCAGTAATCGCGCGTTTTTCCACTGGTCCATGGCCAACGATAAATGGCCACATGGGCTTCCCTGAAGCGAATAGAAAACGTAGCATAGGTAGTTGCATTGCGTACATTTATGGTAAGCTTCGCGCAGTTCCTTGAATTCTTTGCTTTTCCATTTCTTAGGCAAATCAAAAATTGAACCTGCAAAATTGTGGCTATGGCACCCCGCGATTCTGCCTAAATGGTCAACGACTAGGAAGTTACTTAGTGCTTGGCATTTCCATGTTCTCTTGTCTTCCTTATAGAGGCTTCTCAACGCCTTTAGAAGTTTGGTTGTCATGAGGATTTTCTTATTTTTCTTTTTCATTTCAATTAGGGAATCGCAAAGTTTAACCATGGCTTGCTTATCCGTTATCACGAACTCATCGTTTGCTTTGCCAATCCTAAAGAGTTGTTTTTCGTCCACCGAAACGTCATACGAGTAAAGACAGTACCAGACGGGAATTCCTTTTTGAGTGAAATAGTTAGTTATGTCAACTATTTCATAGAGGTTCTTTTGTGAAATTGTCGGCGTGACACTAACGTTTATTCCCTCATTTTGAAGCGTTTCTACGGCTTCCATTGCCTTTTTCCATGCACCTGGAACAGCCTTTATGTAATCGTTTTTTGCTTCGTCCAAGCTGTCTATTGAAATTGCCACGAAATCTACATTTCGCAGGGAATCGATTTTTTTCGCAGCCATGCTTCCGTTATCATAAACGGTTGTGACGAAAAATTTTGAGGCATAATCAATTATCTCGCCAATGTCATCTCTAAGCAGCGGGTCTCCGCCTGAGAATACAAGTTCAACTATGCCGAGTTTTCTTAGAATATCTAATCCTTTTTTTACGTCATCTGTTGCGAGTTCTCTTTGGTCTTGTTCCTTCCAGACATTGCAACCTCTGCATCGGTAGTTACATTTTCTTGTGACTAACCATTGAGCATGGTGAGGCTTGCCGGGAGCAAGTGAACGTGCTGCTATGGATGCCGCTTTCTTTATGCCTGTCGTCAAATAAATGTCACTAGCCGCTTCATTGATATTACAGTTAATCAGATTGGAACTATAAAAACCATTATCCGCACTTAAACACCTACTCTTTTTGGCGTAATTGTACTTCTCGTTCTGATGTCGCCACTTCACTTGATGTCAAATATTGTGCATCATAGAATCGGCATAAAAGAGGTTCCACACTGATGGTTAGTGCCGAGTTAAAGAGTGAATTCAAACGAAAAATTTTTCACGCAGGCATAAACGGAACAATTGGTCCCTTCGTCATACTCGGCATAAAAGACCCACAATTAGCTAGGGCAGTCGGGCTAACGATATACACTGTATTTCTAACCCTTTTCCTTTTACTCGAGTACTCGCTGAGAAAAGGGAAGAACTGGAATGTTCCGTTCGCCTCAAAAGCTTATGATATAATAAAAAATGAATACGAAATTCAAAGCAGAACCATGAATAGCGCCATTTTGCTAATAGTATCAGGCATGTTGAATATGGCATTTTTGGATTTACGCGCAACCTTAGTCGGCATAATGGTGATTTCTTATGCAGATCCAGCTGCCTCCATAGCAGGCAAAGCTTACCCAAACCATTCAATCAGTTACAACAAAAGAAAACACTATGAGGGCACCATAGCTTTCATGCTTGTTGGTTTTTTTTGTGACGGCTTTAACGTTAAGTTTAGTTCCAATGAGTTTAACCAAAATTTTAGTTGTCTCAGCTACGATTGCCTTAGTGTCTGGCATCTTTGAATCGTTACCAATGACATACTACTTAGATAACTTTACAGTGCCCATCGTAGCAGGCTTGCTTGCGCAGCTTTTCATCGCATATAGCAGGTTTCTTTGGCGAGGGTTGTACATAACAGTGATTTTCTCATTTGTTTAATGAAGATCTGCTTGTTCTTTCGCTTTTCGCAGAGGTTATATTACCGTCGAGTACAATAGAGCAGAGTGATTCGCCTATTCCTTGGAGACAGGTGACCTGACCTTGACGTTCGAGCAGGATTACTTTAGCAACAGGAAGTATTCGCTTAAGGAGGAACATGTTAAACGGCATGTGTTAGAAGTTTTACAGTGGGCCTTGAAAACCGCAGACTGCAATCTTTTGGATGGTCAGGGCAAAAGGGCTCTTGATGTAGGCTGCGCTTACGGCTACACCTCTAAGGTGTTAGCGGAATTAGGCTATGAAACCTTCGGCGTTGACATCTCAAAGTGGGGCATTAACCAAGCAAAAAACCTCAGCGGCGAACAGTTTCTAGTGTGCGATGCCCAATCAAATATGCCTTTCAAAAACGCAACTTTTGATTTAATAACATGCTTCGATGTCTTGGAACACCTACCTTATCCAGAAAAAGCGCTTGAGAGCATGTTTGATGCTTGCAGGGACATGATTGTCTGCACCACCCCGAATAAGACAGTTGAGAAGCCGGTCCGAAAACTCATGCGGGATTATGATGAAACTCATATTAATGTTAAATCTCCATCTGAATGGCAAAAATGCATCAGTGGTAATTTGGACTATTCAATGCTGAAGGTTGAAACGTTTTATGATTTGGCTGTAAAGTCCGGGGGCAAGTTGTTTTTTAAGTCGTTTAACATTCCCAACTATGGGTTGACAGTTAGGATAGTGGTTAAGAAGTAACGTGATTGTAATGGTGGGCTCTGTTGACGTTGTGATGTTGACTAAGAACAGCGAGCGACTTCTGCAAGAATGCTTGGAGTCTGTTTACCGAAACGTTCCTGTTGGGCAACTGATAGTGGTAGACGGCTACTCAGAAGATAAAACCATAGCTATACTAAACCAGTTCAACGAAAAATACCACAACGTGAAAATCATTTTTGATAAAGGCACCCGCGCGACCGCCCGACAAAAAGGCATAAGCCAAGTGAGCACCGACTGGTTCATGTTCGTTGACAGCGACGTTGTACTCTGTAACGACTGGTTCAAAAAAGCCCAAAAATACCTCGGCGAAGACGTGGGCGCAGTCTGGGGAATAGAGGTTTGGTCAACAATCCAAAAACAGAAAACCCTTAAACTATTCCTGCTTATCACACGGAAAATTTTTGAGGTCCGGGGCGGAACACATGACACTCTTATCCGCACTGACTTAGTTCAAGACATAAAAATACCGCAAAGCCTGCATGTTTTCGAAGACGCGTACATCAAAGACTGGATAGCCAGTAAAGGATACCGTGTGGTTGCTTGTTATGACCCATTTTGCGTTCATTACAGACCACAAAGCGTTTGGACCGTTCGCGGCAGTCTAGGCTTGGTTGCTGAAGCGTTCAGGTTTGGGCATCCACGGTTGATTGGCAAGTTGCTGGTGGCATACGGCTTCTATGCTGCCTACTCAATTTATCAGCTGATTGGGCAAGGCAGACCCTGAGCGGAAAAAAGTGTTTTTGAGGTTACTTAGATTTTTAAGCTGTAGACGCGTTAAGTGCTTATTAAGAACTTTAAATGTTGAGGACCATGGATGCAGCAAGTTGATGTAGTGTTGCTGACAAAAAACAGCGAGCACATGCTAAGCAAATGCCTATCTTCAATCTACCAGAATGTGCCTGTGAAAAACTTAATTGTTATTGATGGTTTCTCAACAGACCGTACCCTGCAAATCCTCGACAAATTTAACGAAAAATATGGCAATATTTCTCTGTTTCAGATGAAGGGTTCAAGGGCTAAAGCACGCACAGAAGGCATACGCCGCGTAAGCACGGACTGGTTCATGTTTGTTGACAGCGACGTGTTGCTCTGCAAAGACTGGTACAAAAAAGCTCAGGCAGACTTGGCAAGCGGTGTCGGAGCGGTTTGGGGCTTAAACATTGACGTCATCCCCAACGTAAAAGATAAACGCATCCTAAAACTGCAAAGCCTGATTGCTAGGCAATGCTTTTACCTGCGAGGCGGAATGCATGACACATTGATCTTGCGTAAAGCCGTTGAGGGTATTAGGATTCCTGAACAGTTGCACGCTTATGAAGACGCATTCATTGTACAATGGATTGAAAAACACGGTTACAAAGTGTCAGTTGGCAGTGACATTTACTGTTTGCATTATAAGCCGCCGACTAACTGGAACCTAAAAAATGGCTTTGCACAAGCAGTTGTCGAGTTCAAATGCGGCTTGGTTTATTCGCACTTGTATGAGTACATGGTTTTTTACCCTGTCTTTCTGCTTTACTGGGTTCTGCAGCTGCCACTAAATGGGTTCAGAAACAGTTTAACGCGATAAAGCCAGCCACAAATGGTCCGAGACTGGTCTTGGCAGCATCTCCGCCGTATCGTCCTTATGCATTAGTAAGCGTTTGTTGATGTTTGAGTTGAATTCGCCTATGATATCAGCGTAAATGTGCTCTTGACTTAATTTGTCGACTATTTTGTCTGCTGCTTCTGGCTCTGCAGCAATAAGCAATGCGCCTGAACTAATCAGTTGCAACGGGTCAATTTCATAGTACCGGCAGATTTTGGCTGTTTCAGGTTCAACCATGATTTTTTCCTCAAAAACGCGGACGCCTAAGCCTGCTGCATCTGCCATCTCATGAATGCCGTTTAGTACTCCGCCTTCGGTTGGGTCATGCATGGCATGTACTCCGCCCGTTTTATAAGCGGTTAAAGCGTCTTTTACTACGCTTATTTGGTTGTAGAAGCGTTTGGCGCTCTCAAGCATTACGGGGCTGAAGGCTTTTGATAGTTGTGCCTCTCGGTCTGAAGCTAAAATTGCGGTGCCTTCAATGCCAGCACTCTTTGTTAGAATCAGTTTGTCGCCTGGTTTGGCGCCTGCCGCAGTAACGTATTTGCCTTTTTCTGTTAAGCCCATGATGCAGCCAACCACTATGGGATTAGCTAAACCGGGCGTTGATTCGCAGTGTCCTCCAACAATCGCAATGCCCAGCTCCTTTGCAGCAGCGTTCATTTGGGTGCTTATGGTTTCAACGATTTTGCTGTCAGCGTTTTCTGGCAGAAGCAGGCATGAAAAGAAAAAGGCTGGTTCAACACCGAAAGTCGCAACGTCATTCGCGTTAACGTTAATGGCTTCCCATCCGATGCGCTCAACGGCACCAGTGATTGGGTCCATGGAGACAATGACGTTTTTATTTCCAACATCTAATACTGCGCCATCTATTCCAGCTGCTGGACCTAAAACGACTTCGCTGCGTTCGGCGCCAAGGTTTTTGAATACTACTTCTTTTAGGATGTCTATGGGGATTTTTCCAGGCGGCAGTTTCATAGATAATCCTCTGTCAAACCATGCTTTTAAGCTGTGGGAAAACACGTAAAACCGCGTGCATGACAGGGATGGCTACTAATAAGCCGATTAGCATCTGTACAATGTTAAAGGGAACCTCAACCAGTGCCAAAGCGAAAGGATAGCCTAAAACAAGTTGTTCGTAGAGGAAGTATCCTAAAACCATCTCAAAGCCACCAATAACAATCGCTACTGTGGCGCTCAAAGTGATGCTTCGGGTCTTTTTGTTTAGTTTCTTGTTTAAGAAGCCAACAAGGAAACCTTCGATTGCTTTAATTGTAAAGGTTCCTGGAGCAAACTGTGCGGCTACAAGAATATCGGCTATTGTTGCTCCTGCACCTGCTGTTGCACCTACTAGTGGCCCCAAAAGTAATGCTGCTATGTAGATGAGTGTCTCGCCAAGGTTGAAGTATCCGCTGGTGGCTGGGATAGGAACCACAAATAAGAGGGTGGCTACTGCAACAAGGGCTGCCATAATTCCCGCCAGTGCAATTTTGAGGGTAGTTCCTTTTTGGTCGGGTTCAGGTTGCATATTTTTCGCCTTAGTATAGTTATAACTTTAGTATAGTTGCAGCTATACTAGCTAATAAATGTTACCAAAACAACAACAATCAATCACATAAGCAGTTGGATCTCGTCAAAAGCCGCCAAAACCTTCTTACCGCGCTCAGTAATGCGGAAAAACTTCTTGCCATTCTCCTCATAACCAACCACCACCCCCCTATCCGCCAACTCATTAAGATGCTGATACACGGCGGCACGAGTCATTATCTGCCCCAGTTGCTTCCACAAATCATATCCATACGTGTCCTTTTCACTTAGGATTTTGAGGATTTTTTGCTTTGTACTTACTGCAAGTCCCAAGCCTGCTGCTTTCTGTTTTTTCGTCAACGCCTGCAAAACATCGGTCGCTTTAAGCCCACTCCCAGTGATAAGACAGACAACGCTGGCATCGTTGGGGATTTGTTCAACTTTAAGTTTCTGTAGCGCTGCCACGGCGGCTGAGCTTGCTGGTTCAGCGAAAACTCCTTCGAGTTTAGCAACTAGAAGCTCAGAAGCTAAAATCTCCGTGTCTGAAACTGTTAAGGCTAAGCCGTTTGATTCTTGGATTGCTTTGATTGCTAATTCGCTTTGTAATGGTTCGCCTACGAGAATGGCTAGAGCACGTGTGGATGGGCTGCAGGATTTAGAAGATGATTGTCCTTTCAGTTCGCTGACTATCGGAGCACAGCCTTCAGTCTGGACTCCTACCATTCTTGGTAACGAGTCAGTCAGCCCTAGCTGTTTTAGTTCTTTGAAGCCTTTCCAAAGAGAATAGATTGTCCCGCCGCTTCCCATCGAAACGATAACCCAGTCTGGAACCGCAAACTGCTCATTAATTTCGTACGAAATGGTTTTTTGAGCTTCAACCACCAGCGGGTTGAGTTCGGCGGTGGCTTGGTACCAGCCTGTTTCCTTGGCTAAGGCAGCGGCTTTGCGGATGGAATC
>PKYH01000057.1:18121-42102 GCA_003133625.1 Candidatus Bathyarchaeota archaeon
CCCATGTTCCCGTTAGTGGCGCAAACTAGTGCTTCAAAACCTTGATCAATCGCGTTTGATGTCAAGAAAGCTGCTGCACGATCCCTGTAGGAGTTTGTGGGGTTGCGGGTTTCATCCTTCAAATAGAGGTCTTTCAACCCGACTGCTTTGGCAAGCCTTTCAGACTTATGCAAAGGTGTTCCACCCTCTCCCAAACTGACCATGTGCTTAACCGGCGGAAGCATCTGTTTGTATCTCCAGAATCTTTGCGGTCCTGAAAACTTCAACTTTCCAGCCTCAGGCAAGTCTGCTGCGAATTCCAGTGTACCGCCGCATTTTTCACAGTTACTCCTTAACGGATAAACCGAAAACTCAGCGCCGCAGCGAATGCATCGAAGCATCAAGATTTATTCCCTACTAACTGCATGTTGGAAGAGCCTTTTATGTTATGCCATTTGCCGATTAGTTCTGCTTCTTTCGAAACAAAGCATTTTTGGAGAGGAAAATCTAAATGGGAGTTCACCGCAAAATAATGACGATTGTAAGTGATAATTCATGAGCGTAAAAGAAGACCCAATAAAACTACACAAAGAAGGTAATGCGTTGATGGAAAACGCCAAGTACGCTGAAGCAAGAGACATTTTTGTCAAAACAGCTGAACTCTACTACAAAGGGCAGAACTATTTCGGCTCAGCAGAAATGTACTATAAGGCTGGCGAATGCGCCTTTGCCCTCAAAGACTACACGAAAAGCCTGGAGCTCTTCATGAAGTCCGCAGAAATCTCGTTTAACAAGGGATTCGACAGGTACGGCGTCAGCGCCCTAGATTATGCACGAGACTGCCAAAAAGCCTTAGGCAACACAAAGGAAGTCGAAGAGCTAACCAAAAAAATCAAAGAAGTCAAAGAAAAACTCGAAGCTTCCTTCTAATCCCGCCTCTCCTTAACGTATTCTTTTTTATTCCCTTTTCTTAAAAACAAGCAGTTAAAAAATCCATAATAAAGCCTTGCGGTTCACCAGAATAATCCGCGTCAGGGACAACAAAGGACCAGAGGACGCGGATACCATCGAGAAAATTAGGGAAATATATGAAAGGCAGTTCCGAATAAAAGGCAGATATAAGACTGAATAACAACACTCACTCTGGAGAATGGTTAAGGTGAATGCGGCAGAAAAGGAAGCGTTCGCTAAAGAATTCTACAGTCGACAAACTATCCTAAAAGAACTAGGCAAAAAAGGCCAGCAGCAACTAGCTAAATCTAAAGTTGCAGTTGTCGGTGCAGGAGGATTAGGCACTGTTTCCTCACTCTACCTTGCTTTGGCTGGCGTGGGCTGCATTCGTTTAATTGACCAAGACACAGTTGAGGCGCAGAATCTTCACCGCCAAATCCTATACACAATGGCTGATTTGCATTATCCGAAAGCTGAAGTCGCCGCAAAACGTTTGCAAGAGCTTAATCCACTTGTCAGGGCTGAGGCTGTTCCAGAAAATGTGAATGCCAGCAATGTCGAGCGGCTTTTGGAAGGCATGGACTGCGTTGTTGATGGATTGGATAACATGGTGACTCGTTACCTTGTTAATCGTGCCTGCGTAAAATTGAAGGTTCCATACGTTTTTGGGGCAGCCATCGGCGTTGAAGGCAACCTATCGGTGTTTGCTCCGCCTGAAACCGGATGCTTAGAATGTTTGATGCCTAACCTTTCCGACCAAGACTTGCTAACTTGCAGCACTCGTGGCGTGTTAGGTGCAACGACTGGAATAATCGGCGCTTTGCAAGCCATGGAAACCATAAAACTCCTAGTTGGAATCGGCTCAACTTTGAAGGGCAAACTGTTAGTCTGCGACTTCAGTGATATGGATTTCACCAGCATAGAAATTTCTAAAAGCACCCGCTGTCCTGTGTGCCACGGTGCGCTGTCTTCGGTTGCTGGTGGTGAGCGGCTTGTTTGGCTTTGTGGACGAGATACAGCTAACATTAACCCTGAAAAACCGTTAAAGCTGAACCTTGATGAAGTTTACCCAGCCGTAAATAAGCGGTTTAATGTGCGTTTGAAGTCGCGTTTGGCTCTCATGTTCAATTACAAGAGATATGAAGTTAGCTTATTTAATGGTGGACGCATGCTAATAAAAAATGTAGCAGACGAGAATACCGCTTTGAAAGTTTACAGGGAAATTCTCAAGAAAATTAATGCAAGTTAATATTGCTTTGATTTTTTAACGTGTCAGCACCTGCACTAAGCCTTTAGCGTCCCTGATCCAGCCGTCTATAATCTTGAGGTTTTCCTCTAGCTTCTTTGGATCCTTCTCAAACCCTTTAAGCTGTTCTTGCTGATGTACGTAGTAAGCTGCTAACCGATTTAATGGTTCAACGAACTCTGCTGTTGAAGCCTGAGTTTTTAAGCTGTTTCCCAAGGCTTTTACTGTTGTTTGCATCTCATCAATGGACATTCCAGTGTTCTTCTTGAAGTCTCTTGATATCCATTGCCTCTCGAAGAGGTTGCGTTTTTTCCATCCTTCCGATTGTTCAAGGTATGTTTTTTGCACTAACTCGTAAAGTTCAATTGTATTTTGGCTATCGATAGGTTTAGTGACTAATTTTTCTTGTTCTTGCGCTTTCTGTTTCTCGTCTGTTAACTCTATTCCAGCTTCCCTAAGCACTTGGATTGAACTTGTCTCTTGATCATGATACCTTTTGGCAAGGGCAATAGCTATGGCAAAGCCTGCCCCTGCAGCTTCAGGAGAAATCTGAGCATTCTTATTCATCTCAAAAAGATCATCCAAACTCATTCCCATGAGCGAAGCAACTTTTCCTCCGCCTTCAATAAAACCAGGCGTGCGAGAAATGCCTGGGCCAATGGTGAAAGCGTAAACTCCTGTGCCTTCAACTTCAGCGGAGATAGTGTTTGCTAGTTCAACTTGGGCTGTTTTGAACACTTCGTACGCTCCTATGAATGGTGCAGCGCCTGAGGATGAAACGCAGACAAATACGCCATGCTTGTGTTCTATCATGGCTGGGAGAAACTTTCTTGCTAAAATAACTGGGCCTCTTAAATTAACACGGTAACTAAAATCCCATGATTCAATCGGTGTATCCTTAACGGCGCCGATTGGAAATACCGTGGCGTTATTTAGAACTATATCAACTTTGCCAAACTTTTTTAGCACTACTTCAGCCAGTTTACCAATGTCTTTTTCATTGCCAACATCTGTCTTGACAAAAAACGCTTTTCCTGCTCCGAACTCTTTGTTGATACTTTCTTCAGCGGTTTTTCCGTTTTGTTCGTTAATTTCTGCGATAACTACTTTTGCGCCAAGCCACGCAAGTGCTTTTGCTGCTTCATAGCCGATTCCTCGTCCAGCCCCTGTTACAAGGGCAATTTCTCCTTTTAAGGAGTCAGGATTCAAGTTTGCTTTGTTGATTATCGTTTTTTGTTCACTTCTTCAAAGTTAATGTTTTTGACCGTCTTCTAATCTGTTGTTCGCTTGTATTTAAAAAAGCTTGAATCCAAGTGCACTTAGCTCCACCATTTTGAACTTTTTTGTGTGGTTGCATGGTGTTCGCCACAAGGTTTTATTTTATGTTTTTGTAACATTCTCTGTTTGTCATAGACCGATTTTGGAGGTGATTGCTGATGAAGACACAAATGGATTTGGACCCGGTTTCTGTTGCTTCAAACGTCTACAATTTTATTAATGAAAATGAGAAGGTACGCGTTCTCAAAGTAGTTTTTAAGCCAGGCGACACAGCAAAAATGCATCATCACCCCGAACATGTAGTCTACGTGTTAAAGGGTGGAAAATTAAAGATTACTTCTGAAGGAAAAACTGACACGATGGACTTAACTGAAGGCAAAGCAGTTTTTATGACTGCACAAAATCATGAAGCGACAAATGTTGGCGACTCCGTTATAGACCTGTTAGTGATAGAACTAAAGAAATAGATGTCAGCTTTGTATTTAACTGAAAGAAATTGAAATAAGACTCATTGCCCAGTCTTCAGGTTCTTCTTTTCTTTTTCTATTTTACCCTCAAGGATTTGTTAAGTATTAAAAGTTTAATAGAATAGTCCAAGTGTTTACTCTGGTGAGGCTCATGCAATTTAACTCATCTATTTTGCAGGATAAATGGATGCTCACCAGTCATCAAAGGTTAGTTTTAGCTATCGTATCCTAATAATTAGTAGTTTTCAGTCAAGGAAGGAAATTGAACGTACCAGATAGAGATTGTATTGCCTTTTCAGAGCGCTATAGCATTAACCTAAAGCCCATGCCCAATTCAGCCCACAACACCGCTGATGCAATAGCAACTTGCGCGATGGACAACACAGCACCAACGTTCAAGTATTCTTTAAGGCTAATGTTCACGCCTTTCCGCCGCATCGTTTCCAGCCACATCAAATAGCCAGCGACCCCAGCGGAAAAAAGTGAGGACCCAAGTTGTTCCCGATGATGTTGCTGAAAATCAAGCCCGTCAAGGCTGTTCCGCTCACGGCTGCTTGCTTGATGCTTAGCAAACCCAGAATCGTCATCGGCCAGTTGTTCATGAAACTCGCTCCAACCGTCACAACCATACTCGGCGCAAAAATCCCCAGCACAGAAGGAAGCTTACTTGTGGTCACGAGCGCAGAAGCCAACAGGTTCGTCACACCAGCAGTTTCCAAACCCTGAACCACAAGAAAAATGCTGAGCATGAACAGCACGATGTCCCAATTGATATCCCTTGCCAAGCCAGCGAGCCCTTTCTTCTCGCCGTTCACCGACCCATTCCGCTTCAACGTAAACCAGTAAACTGCCACGAGAAACACCGTGCCACTGCAAATCACGAGCGAAACCGGAATCCGGCTTAAAGAAGTCAACACGTAACCCACATCAATCGCCACAAGCGTAGCTAAGCTTATCCTCAACAAACGAGGCGAAATCGCAGGTTTTCCTTTGGTCAAAGCATCCGCAGCCTGCGCATCATAAGTCTTCGGAATCTGCTTCCTGAAAAACAGGTAAATCAACAGTAAACTGCTGAGGATAGTTGCCACTGCCACGGGACCCATAAAAACCAAGTGATCGATGAAGCTGTACTTGAAAAAGTCGGCACTCAGGATGTTAATGGGGTTACTCGTAATCAACGGCATCGCAGCCGTATCCGCGATTAATCCTGCACTGAAAAGGTATGCAAGCCTGCCCTTGGCGTCTATGCCCAAGCAAGTCACAATCTCCAACACAATGGGAGTCAAAATCAAAACTGCGCTGTCATTCGCAAAAAGAATACTCACAGCCGCCGTTAGCAAAGAAACGTAGAAGAAAAGCCGCAACCCACTCCCGCCAGCCAACTTCACCACCCGCAACGCAGCCCACTTAAAGAAGCCCATAGCATCCAACGTCACGGACAACGCTATGATGCCAAGAAACGCCAAAGCTGCATCCCAGATGTCCAAGAAGGACTGTGCAGCCTGCCCCAAAGTGACCGTCCCGAGCAAGAGCGAAGCCACTGCGCCGATTCCAGCAGCATAACCAAGCCGCAAACCTCGTGGACGCTTAATCATCAAAAAAAGCGTCACTGCAAAGACAGCTACTGCAGCAACTACAATGTAGTCCAAGACCAAGCCTCGCGTTGTTTTAGCAAAGCGTTGCTTTCAGGTATAAAAGATTAGCTTACCAAACAAACAAGAACTTAAGGTGCACTCAAGACTAAGATAAACACAAAAACAGTAGGCAAATCAGTTGAAAAATTACGTTTTGGGTGAGAAAGGATTGCTTATTGACTGGAACTTTGTTGTCTCGTTTTATTCTTAAGGCTCGTTTTCTTTCTCCAAACGTAAGTAACAACTACAACAACGGCAATGATGGCTACCGCTACAACTGTCAAGGTAGTGAAAGCTGGAAAAATTGCTGGAGATGTAGGCGCTGTTGGAGAAGATGTCTGCGTTGTCTCTGTTGCTGTGGCATATGTAATGTTGGCAATAACTTGAGAGGGGGACTGTTGCAGGTAGCTTATATGTGGGTTGCCGGTGGAGTTTACTGCTAAGTAGCATGGCCCATAGGCAGTACGGTTTAAGTTTGCGGTTTGGGTTTCCCAAGTTTTGCCTGTCCAACTGGCGTATGTTCCACTTGAAGTAAAGATGTGTGGATAATCATTTGAATCCAACGCCAGACTCATCGAGTTAAAACTAATGTTTGAAACAACCGTCTGTGTATTCCAAGCTGTTCCATTCCAGCTGCCGTACAGTATTGTGCTTAGAATAGTCTTATTTTCTGAGCTGGCGTAGTGATGCTGTGTGAAAATGGAGTGTAGATAGCCTTTGGAATCTACAACTATGTTTCCGTAGTCACCTGTTGGAGGCGGCAAGGAAAGCGGCTGAATACTCCAGCTAGAATTTTGGTATGTGGCAAGCGTGACGTTTATTGCTCGAATGCCAACGGCTTGGCTATAATCGGCATATGAAAAAGAGCTGTAGATGATGTATGGTGTATTGTTTTTGTCTAACGCAAAAGATAACCTGAAAGCTAGATCTCCTGACTTATAAGTGGCTACTGTTTGAATATTCCAGCTTGACCCTGTCCATACAGCATATTTGATTGATGTTCCATCAGTGTAAGCTACATGCGGGTTATCGGATGAATCCAAAGCAACAACTCCGTAGCCTGCACCGTTTGGGTCTATTGTTTGGCTAATCCAGCTTGAACCTGTCCAGCTTGCATACATTAATCCTGTTGGCGAGGGATAAACAGGAGCGTAATAGGAATATAAAATGTGTGGATTACCTTTAGCATCTAATACAAGGCTGTATGCGGAGCCATTAGATACTTTTTGGGTGCTCCAGCCTGAGCCATTCCAGCTTGCATACATCACAAAATAATTTGGCCACGCCCGCTCGGTACCTTCGCTCCAGACAGTGTATGCTATGTGGGCTGTGTTGTTTGAGTCCACTACAATGGGGCAGTAGCTGCTGATTAAAGCGCCATTTTCATCTACAGTTTGAACATTCCACGATAAGGCAGCATGAACCGTCGCTGCAGAGCAAGAAGACAAAAACAGCATGAAGAGAAAAAGAGCTATTAAGAAGGCATAGACTCGCATTTCCTTTACCCAATTAAGCCCTACGCTCAATTTAGGTATAAAGTTTACTCGAATATTCAGGTTTGACCTTAAAGAATAAAAAATTTAAACAAAAATAAAATAAAAAAGAGTGGTTTACTCTTTCTTTTGTTTGCTGGGACGCAGCGAACGTACGGTTGCGCCTGCACGCCACATTTCACTGTTACCCATTGCTTTTAGTTCGTCAGCGAGTTTTTGGCGGTAGTCTGGTGCTTTGCTCTTTTCCAGTACGATGCGTGTTTCTTCCCCTGCAGCGACAAGCTCGTAGAGTGAATCAAACACTGGTTGAGTGGCTTCACGGAAACGGGGTCTCCAGCGTAATGCGCCGATGCGTGCTGTTTCGCTGCAGTTGCAGTACATCCAGTCCATGCCGTTCTCGTCAACAAGGCGTATGAGGCTCTGTGTTAGTTCTTCGACTGTTTCGTTGAAGGCTTCGCTTGGGCTATGTCCACGTTCGCGCAGCGTATTGTACTGTGCTTCCATGATGCCTGCTAACGCGCCCATTAGAACGCCTCGTTCGCCAGTTAAATCGCTGTACACTTCTTTTTCGAAGGTTGTTGGAAACAGGTAGCCTGAACCGATGGCGATGCCGATGGCTTTCACGCGGTCTTGTGCTTTGCCAGTGGCGTCTTGGTGGACTGCGAAGCTGCAGTTTATGCCGCTTCCGTCAAGGAAGTTTCTGCGGACGGATGTGCCTGAACCTTTTGGTGCAACTAGGATAACGTCGACGTTTTTTGGTGGAATGACGCCTGTTTGCTCTTTATAAACGATTGAGAACCCATGGCTAAAGTACAGTGCGTCGCCTTCTTTGAGTGTTTTTTTAACGGTTGGCCAAACGTCTTTTTGTCCTGCGTCTGTGAGTAGGAACATTTTGATTGTTCCTTTTTTGGCTGCTTCTTCCATTGGGAACAGGTTTTTTCCTGGAACCCATCCGTCTTGGACTGCCAAGTCGTAGTATGCTTTGTGTACGCCTGTGTTTTCTTGTCCAATGATTACTTTTATTCCGTTGTCTCGCATGTTGAGTGATTGAGCTCGGCCTTGAATGCCGTAGCCAAGTGAGACGACGACTTCGTCTTTTAGGATTTTTTGGGCTTGCGCCACTGTGAACTCTTTACGAGTGATGACATCTTCTATGACGCCACCAAAATCCATCTTTACCATTTTATTTTACCCTCAAGCCAGAAACTTTAGAGGACGCAGTAATTAAGAATTATCCCTCAAGCATGCTGCATATGACTTGGCTGCATCTTAAAATCGTCAGCTAACAAAACTGTTAAATTACCAAATTTAGCTGATAGTTCTTTATGAGTGATAGGCTGTTTACTCCTGAACTTATTGCGCCGTGCGGAATGAACTGCGCCCTATGCAGAGCATACATAGCTTACTCACGGGGAATACCACGGAAAAGGGGCAAAGTAACTCACTGCGCAGGCTGCCTTCCCAGAGGCAAAAACTGTTTCATCAAAAGAAAATGTAGCAAACTAACAAACCATGAAATCCAATTTTGCTATGAATGCGAAGCGATGCCCTGCAAGAACTTAGACCGCTTAGACAGGCGCTACCGAGAACGCTATGGCATGAGCATGGTTGAAAACCTCAAAATGTTGAAAGCTAACGGCATGGACGAATTCTTAAAAAACCAAACGGAGAAGCACTGCTGCCCAAGCTGTGGAGATGTGGTTTGTGTGCATGACGGAAAATGCTACTCATGCGGCTACACAAGATAAAGAACTCAGCGCTAAGCACCCATTAACTTTAGCAAAATCGCCTTTGCTGAGTATAGCCTGTTTTCTGCCTGCTCATAAATCACTGCTTTCGGATTCTCAATTGCTTCTGCGCTTATTTCGTATCCTCGGTGAATTGGCATGTCATGCATAATGTACGCGTCGTTGCCTTTCAGCAGTTCAGCGTTGATTTGGTATGGCATCATAAGCTTAATCCGCTTCTCCTTTTCCGCCGCAAACTTTGGGTCGGTAAAGAATTCCATGTCAATCCACGTGTCCGTGTAAACGAAATCCGCTTCTTTAACCGCTTTTTTTGCATCTAAGGTTGACTGCCAAAGCCCTGTCTTTTTTGCCTCAGCAAGCAAATCTTCATCGCGTGCTGCCTCGTTAAAAATCGGCGTAACCGTTGTTAGTTTGACTCCTGTTTTAGTGCAGCCTTCAATAAGTGAGTTGCAAACGTTATTGTGGACGCCAATGTAAACGAGTTTAGCGCCTTTCAATTTGCCTTTCTTTTCTTTAATGGTGATTAAATCTGCTAAAGCTTGGGTCGGATGATACTTCTCGTCGCAGCCGTTGATTACTGGAACACGCGACGCGTCAGCCATCTTCATCAAATCCGCATTATATAGCAACCTTGCCATGATGCAGTCAACATTACGCGACAAATACCGAATCTCATCCGATATGTCAGCTAACGTGAAATTCGTGGTTCTCCAATCAATAAACAAGCCGTGACCGCCAAGCTGTGTCATCGCCACTTCAAAAGCAACTCTTGTGCGAGTGGAAGTTTTCTGAAAAATCAACGCGGCAGATTTGCCTTCAAACGCTTTGGAATATTTTTTAGGATTATGCTTAACTTCAACGCCTAAATCAACGAGCGCATTAAGCTCTTGACCAGATAACTCTTTGAAATTAATCAAATGCATGTGTACTTTGCCTTCCAGTAACGCTGACCAAGCCAGCAATTATAAGCTTTATGGAAAACCTTTGGGAAAAAATATTCTATTCAGTTATTATACTAGAAGGTACAATTTCATGAGGGTAAAGTTTAATTTCTTTTAGGAAAAGTTAGGAAAGCCTTTTCACTCAAAACAATATACTTTAACTTTGAAGAGAACTTTAGCATGATTCTCATAGTAGCCTCAAACAAAGACACTGCAAGCCTAAACATCAAACAACAAATCCTCAACCACTACCCCTTCAACAAAACCGCACAAACTTTTCAACAAAAACCCATCTACACTTCTGACTTAAACGGTAAAAACATAACGCTTGCGACTTTAAGCGAAGAATCTGTTAAAGCACAAAACCTACCCGACAACTTTCCAAACGCAGACTTAATCGTCTTTATCTCCAGACACAGCAGCGCAAGCGGCAAACCCACCCTATCCGTCCACACGCCAGGAAACCTTGGCAATGCAGAACTAGGCGGATTGCCCAGAAAAATCTCAGTTTCCCCTGCAACAGCCATGCGTGACGCATTAAAAGCGCTCTTGCACTACAAAGAAGAATTAAGCCTCGACTATGAAGTGTCATACGAATGCACTCATCATGGTCCAAGCTTGAATGTGCCAGCGATGTTTGTTGAGTTAGGCAGCTCCCCAGCACAATGGAGCGATTCCAAAGCTGCAATGGCCGTTGCCAACTCCGCAATGTCTGCAATCGTCAATTTCTCGAAATCCGCTAATTCAGCGGCTCTTGGAATAGGTGGAACGCACTACAACCAAAAGTTCACGCGTATGGCTTTGGCTGGCGAAGCCGTTTTTGGCCACATGATTCCCAAATACGCTGTTTCCATTATTGATTCTGAAATATTATCGCAATGCATCGAGAAAACTTTGGAGAAAGTTTCGTTGGCGATTCTTGATTGGAAAGGAATCAGAAGCCAAGACAAGCCAAAACTGTTATCGGCGCTGCAGGATGTTGGGTTGCCTTTCAAGAAAGTTTAACCAAAAATACGTTATGCCTCGTTAAGATAACTTTAAAAGTCTTGATAAAGTAGTTTTTAAACTCTAAGTTACAGTAATGTTTATTATTCATAAATGAAATCTTGAGTGTGCGATAAATATGGGAATAAAATCTTGGCTAACGCAGGCATCAAGAACCTTAAAGCTAGCTATAAAACCGGGAAGAGAAGAGCTGTGGCTATCAATAAAAATCAGCCTCCTAGGCATAGGAGCAATTGGTTTAATCGGTTTCGTAATTAAACTCTTAACNNAAAAAAGAAGAGCAAACGCAAGCAAAAATTTTCGTTGTCAAAACCACAACAGGACAAGAACGTAACGTAGCACGATTGATAGCTTCAAAAGTTGAAATGCACCATATTCCCATCAAAGCTCTTCTTGTACCAGATACACTAAAAGGATACGTGTTTGTTGAAGCTGATGGACCACACTTGGTGGAAGAAGCCATCTCAGGCTTGAGACACGTGCGCTCAAGAATCCCTGGACTCGTAAGCTTCATCGAAATAGAACGGTACATTGTCAGAAAACCAGTCATAGAAGACCTAAATGAGGATGACGTTGTCGAAATTACTGGTGGACCGTTCAAAGGCATGCGAGCCAAAATCACAAGACTTGACAAGTCAAAAGGCGAAGTTACCCTCGAATTGCTTGAGGCAACATTCACTTTGCCAATCACAGTACACTCAGACTATGTAAAACTAGTGGAAAAAGCAAAAAAATAAAACTGGTGAAACAGAAAAATGGGCGATAAAAAAGTTGTAGAATTGCTCGTAAACGGAGGACAAGCCAATGCAGGTCCACCATTAGGTCCTGCTCTCGGTCCATTAGGCATCAACACCATGGCTGTCGTCAACAAGATTAACGAGCTTACAAAAGACTATGCTGGAATGAAGGTTCCAGTGAAAATCAGCGTTGATACTGAGGACAAAACCTTCGATGTGTCCGTTGGCACTCCAACCGCTTCCGCATTAATCGTTGCAGAGTTGAAAATTGAAAAGGGTTCAGGAACACCTAACACTGTTAAAGTAGGCAACTTATCCATGGAGCAGATGGTGCGAATCGCGAAAATTAAGCGGCATGAACTTTTAGCGCCAACGCTGAAGAAGGCAACGAAAGAGATGCTTGGAACCTGCGTGAGTTTAGGAGTTACGGTTGAAGGTAAAGACCCCCGTGAAGTGCAAAAGGAAATTGATGCTGGCAACTACGAACAACTATTTGGTAGCGAATAATGATAAGCGAATATTTTTATAATGGGTTTCCAATCCCTCATTGGCANNGATATTACAGAGATCGATATGAAGGCGCCAGAAGGTAAAATCCAAGAGGTTGTTGAGCTACCTCACGCTACTGGCAAACCGAACAAGATCTGTGTTATTGCTTCTGGAGAATTTGCACTTAAAGCACGAAACGCGCAAGCTGATCACGTTATTGAACGAGCTGACCTAGAAGCGTTAGGCGGCAAAAAGAAAGAACTACGCAAGCTCGCAGGCGATTATGACGTTTTCATTTCAGAAGCTCCCTTAATGTCGCTTGTAGGTAGAATTCTCGGTCCAGTTTTGGGTCCAAGGGGAAAAATGCCTATTCCAGTTACACCTAACGCTGACATTGCAGCTATAATAAACAAGCATCGCAAGACTGTGGTTGTGAGAATGCGCAACCAACCAATCATTCAAGTTTCAGTTGGCTCTCAACAGATGAAGGATGAAGAACTTGTCGAGAACATTATGACTGTTCTTCGTGTTTTAGATGGAAAATTAAAGCGTGGCTTGAAAAACGTAAAGTACGCTTTCATTAAGACATCTATGGGTGAGCCAGTAAAAATTAAACCTTAACAGAGAGAAAAATCATGCCATCCCAACAAGTATTAGAGGAAAAATCAAGCGAAGTAGAAGCAATAAAAGACATACTAAAAGGATACAAATCCATCGGCATCGCTAGCCTGCAGAAAGTCCGTGCTTCCCAACTTCAAGAACTAAAGAAAAGTATGGTTGGCAAAGTTTACTTTAGAGTTTTAAAGAACACGTTGATGAAGCTAGCCATTGAAGAGATGAATCAAGAAGACTTAAAGAAGCTTGAGGAATACTTGGACGGATCAAACGTTTACTTGTTCACAGACTTAAACCCGTTTAAACTGGCGCTGTTGCTGGAACGCGGCAAAGTTAAAACAACCGCTAAGTCAGGCGACATTGCTGCTATCGACGTGGTTGTTCCAGCAGGTAACACGGGTCAACCTCCAGGTCCAATCATCAGCCAGTTAAACGCTGTTGGCTTGCCCACAAGGATTGAGTCTGGCAGCGTTTGGGTTAGCAAAGACACACTCGTAGTTCGTAAGGGTGAAGTTATCAACGAGCGCCTTGCCGGTGTCCTCTCAAAACTGGGCATTAAAGCCGTTGAACTAGGCTTATCGATGCGGGCTGTTTTGGATAATGGCTTAATGATCGTTGGCGCCCAGCTTAAAGTTGACATCGAAGCAACAAAGAAGAGCCTTGAGCAAAGCAACTCAGAAGCCTTTGCCCTAGCACTTGGCATTGCTTACCCAACCAAAGAAACGATTACGCTATTATTGCAGAGTGCACACCAAAAAGCTGTTGCACTAGCTGTTGGCGCTGCTATACCGACCAAAGACACGATTGCTGACCTGATTAGAAAAGCAAATGCAGAAATGACAAGCTTAAGCAGCGCGGTGGAGAAAGCTAAGCCAAAAGCAGCATAAACCCTATACTTTTTGAATTGATTTCTCTAGTGCTAAAAGTATACCCCTTTAGGTCCGTCTCAGCTACTTGGGGTAGAACAAGTCTTGCTTTCTTAGTTTTTTGGTTTGTTTTGATAAGGCTTAATAGTTTCTTGTGTCGTGTAGATTTTAATTATAATGTGACTTGTCATGGTTGATGTTTGGCTTCCCTACGGAAAAACCGACGTGTGCGTTCGAGTTCCAGCCCGAAACCTCCTCGGCACAATCGAGCCCAAAGAGCGCCAAGGCGCAGTGGATGCTAAGGCTGAGGTGGAGCGAGCCTTAAAAGAACCCATCGGCTCCAAACGCCTATCTGAAATTGCTAAGCCAGAGAGCAAAGTGGCAATAGTGGTGGATGATGCTACCCGCAAAGTGCCTAGTGAAGTGCTGCTTTTGCCAGTCCTAGCCGAATTGAACGCTGCTGGCGTAAAGGACGAGAATGTAACGGTTATTTTTGGTTGCGGAACGCATCGGGCAGTTAAGCCTGAAGAAGCCACGGCACTGGTTGGTGCTGAAGCGCTTAAACGAGTGAAGGCAATTAGCCATGATTGCCGAGCGGCAGATTTAGTTCATGTTGGTACGACTAAGACACATGGCAACAAAGTGTACGTTAACCGCGTGTTCGCTGAGGCAGACGTGAAAGTGCTTTTGGGCGATGTTGGCTTCCACTATTATGCAGGTTATGGCGGTGGAAGAAAAAGCGTTTTGCCCGCTGTCAGCGGCGAAGAAACCATCAAGCACAACCACGCCATGCTACTGCACGCCAACGCCCGAACAGGAATTTTAGAGGATAACCCAGTGCATCGGGACATGACTGAAGCGGCAAGATTAGCCAAAGTTGACTTTATCATTAACGTTGTTGAGAACAAGAAGGGCGAAATCGTAAAAGCCTTCGCTGGCGATTTGGAGCAGGCGTTTATGGAAGCCGTAAAACTCGTCGACGAAATGTACCGCATAACAGTGGACCGCCGAGCAGACATCTTAGTCGTAAGTGCAGGCGGGCATCCAGCGGACATGAATCTGTACCAAGCCTACAAAGCGCTGGACAACGCGTTGGACGCAGTTAAACGCGGAGGCGTAATAATCCTCGTTGCCGAGTGTCCTGAAGGGCATGGGAACCAAGTGTTCTACGATTGGATGACACGTTTGGGCGATTTAAAAAATGTTGAGCACGAAGTTAAACGCAACTTTGTTATGGGCGGTCACAAAGCCTATTACCTCTTAAAAGCCCTGCAAAACCACCAGATCATACTGGTTTCTTCTCTGCCTGATTACTATGCAACCAGCATATTCAAGCTGAAAACTGCACGAGCCGTAAACGACGCTTTAGCTGAAGCGTTGAAAATTGTTGGTTCAGCCTCAAGAGTTTGGGCGATGCCTCAGGGCAGCTACACTTTGCCCATCTTTAAGGCGCCAGAAGAAACAAATACTTAAACAATCTGCCTACTTCAAGCCAAATGCAACTGGTTGAAGCATAAAGCGCAACCTTTAAGTTTAAACGGTGAAATTTTGTTTAGAAGGCGAAACAATGCAACAAACCTTCAAGCTACACAAATTCGTCCCCGATGACCTGCAGAGCGTAATGCAAATCAACCGCGTCTGCCTACCAGAAAACTACACTGACTTTTTCTTTATGGACTTGTACCAGCGTTTTCCAGAAACCTTCGTTGTGGCAGAAGAAAACGGAGAAATCGCGGGCTATATTATGTGCCGCATTGAAGTGGGCTTATCGAATTATGGTTTCGGCGGCTTAATAAGAAAGGGGCACGTCGTATCCATAGCGGTTTTGCCACAGTACAGGCGCAAGGGCATCGCTCAAGCAGTAATTACTAGGGCGTTGGAAGGCATGCAATATTACAAGGCTAAACAATGCTTCCTAGAAGTCAGGGTGACAAACGAAGCAGGCATATTGCTCTACAAGAAGCTAGGCTTTGAGGTTACCAGAACCTTAAACGGGTACTACTCTGACGGCGAAGGCGCATACGTCATGACAAAGAGATTATAGTTTAGCGTCTTCTTTTGCAATATGCGTTTTTGTGCTAATCTTAATTTTATAAGGCAAACTGTTATTATAATCATAACATGGATAAGGAAAAAAACTTCCAGATCATCATTACAAAAACAAGAGTAACGCTACTTATCGCTGGATTGGTTTATTTTGCGGTCGTGATATATTTGAGATTAACTAGCATGATTAGCGAAAATATTTATGCAGTTGCATTATTTGGTGGAGTAGGCTTTGGTATACTGATATCCATATTGATACGGCGGCAAGAAGAAAAAAGAAATAAGATAAAGCAAACAAGCCAACGGAACACAACAATCTAAAGCGCTTTTGAAGACAAGAAACAAGAGCAAAAGAAACTAAAACCAAGCCTAAAAAATTTTGCGCTGAGTTGCCATTCTCTTTAGGGCTAACGGAACCGCCAAGTTAACCGAAACAACCAACGCTAGCAATCCGTAGCGTATTCCAGTTGCTATGGCAGCTGTGTCAACGAATACTTGGAAGTTTTGTGCTCCCGCAACCAAATTCATCGTGCCCATGCCAAGCGTTACCAGCGTCAACGGTATGGCAGAGAAAAAGGAGATGCTTTCTTTAATTTTAAACAGCAAAACATACGAGCAAATTAAGGTTGGACCGTAAAATGCGAATGCGCCTAAAATGCCCACCGGCCAACCGAGCGGATTCAACTCTATGGCTAAACCTGTCACGTTTATGGCGTAGAATGTTGTGGCAATATCGAACATCCAGAATGCTAGCGCAACGCCTTGAAAGGAAAACAGCAAATATCGCCATTTCGCAGAAGTATCACGTGCTGCTTGTGGGTTTGTTTTTTTGAGCTTGAGATACGTTAAACTTGACACTGGAATCACTAAGATTAGGAAGTACAGTAAGCCTAGCCAAGCATCGCCACCTTTGATGAGCACTGCTATGTTGAATATCCAGATTAGCCCTGTTGCGACTAGAAAGCCTTGAGCTAAACTTTTTAGTGACCGCATAACAGGTCTTCTCCCCCATTATGCCCTGTCGTATGATTACCTACATAACCTTTATTCCCAAAACCAAACTTCAACCGTTATGTTGTACAGCGGAACAATTATAAGCCAACCCCCATGATGCTGCTAAGCAGGGGAACAAAAGGTATGGCAAAAATAGCTATGATAAGGCACAAAAAAAAGAATCGCACTCATCGCCCATGATAACAAAAAAGAAGACATGCTGGAATGGGCAAAATATAACCTCGGCAAAGCAACATGAGCTTTACGCTACAGGAACCACTGGCAGACTCATAGAAAAAGAATTAGGCTTAAAAATCACCGTTTTGGAAAGCGGATCTTTAGGTGGCGACCAACAAATCGGAGCACGGATAGCAGAAGGATAAATAGACTTTCTAATTTTCTTCTGGGATCCGCTTGCACCTTTGCCTCATGACCCTGACGTTAAAGCGCTCCTGCGGGTGGCTGCACTGTGGAATATTCCCATAGCATGCAACAGGGCTTCAGCTGACTTCATAATTTCTTCGCCGCTAATGTGTCAAGATTATCAGCGTATCTTGCCAGATTACGATAGTTATAGGCGACGGTTAAGCAGTCAATAAAGACTTTGCTTATTTTTCATACATTTTACACCCAATCCAAAATTTTTGTCCCAAAAAATATTTTATCTTTTATAGCAAGCAAATTTAGAGTGAGTATTTTTTCCGCACACTATAGACGCATCAATGGAGTAACGCAACTTCTTTAAAACGCCAATCATATAATAACCTGTGAGGAATCAAGTCAAATGTACATCCAGAAAACTCCGGAAAAAAACGCCATACTCTTCGTATGGTTCAACCAGTATGCTGGAATTATCCTAAAAACCCCCACTAAAACGCTTGCCATAGACCCAGTTGAAATCAAACCCAAAAGCCTCCAAAACGTAGATGCAATCCTAATAACGCATGAACATTACGACCACCTAGACCCACGATTAATAACTGAAATCCAGAAGGCAACAAACTGTACAATAATCGCTGATTCAGCCTCAACCAAAAAACTCCAACACGCCATACCCACCGAAAAACTCCAAGAAATCAAACCAGGCGCAGAAATAAAAATCGGCGAAGTCTCCGTTAAAGCAGAAAAATGCAACCATAACGCACAAGCACCAGTCACTTACATAATAACCAGCGAAGACGAAGTCAAAGTCTACCATACAGCAGACAGCTTACCCTTCCCAGAACTAGCAGCCATAGGACAAAGAGAAAAATTCGACGTAGTCTTCTGCACAGTTGGCATAGCTCCAGGCTCCACACCGCAAACAGGCTTCGAAATAGCACGATTAACTAAGCCACAAGTCGCAGTACCATACCACACAGCATCAACAGCAAGCCAAACGCAGTTCGCCGAAATATTAAAGAAGGAATTGCCAAGAACTGCATGCTTGATTCCAGAACAAAACAAAATCTACCAAGTATCAAAAAGGAAGTGAAAAAACTTGAAAACAGACAAATCCATCCAAGAAAAGAAAGACAAAATGGCAAACATACTCTTCAAAATTGACGCAATAAAATTCGGAGTATTCAAGCTAACAAGCGGAAAAGCAAGCCCCTACTACATAGACCTAAGAGTAATCCCAAGCTTCCCAGATGCCTTCAGAGAAATCTGCGACTTCTACGCTGAATACATAACCAACCAAATTGGACTAAAAAACTTCGACAGAATAGCGGGAGTACCAATTGCCGGAATCCCCTTTGCATCCCAAATCGCATACAACCTCAAAAAACCCTTCCTTTACGTGCGCAAAGGCATCAAACTGCACGGAAGAGAAAGAAGAGTTGAAGGAATCCTTGTATCAGGAGACAAAGTTCTACTAATCGACGATTTAGCCACCACTGGATTAACCCTCAAAAAAGCCGCTGAAGCCGTAAGAGCCGAAGGCGGTGTTGTAACAGATGCCGTCGCTTTCCTGGACAGAGAAGAAGGCGGAAAACAACTGCTGAAAAAAAGCGAAATAAGACTTCACGCGTTACTGAAAATAAGCGAAATAGCTAACACATTATACGAAATAGGCGCCATAGACCAAGAAAGCCGAAAAACAATCCTAAAACAAGTGAAAAAACAATAAAGTTAAAGACTTTTAAGCAAATTGGCATTGCCCGCTTTAATTCAGGCTGGTACACACACAATAAAATACTAATGTTGAGAAATGTTTAAGTGCCTTGTAAACAGCAATGTTTACGGTGAATTTAGTGACCCAAGTTCAACTTAGATTGCCCGAAAAAATGATTGCGGAAATCGACTGCTGGGTAGCCAAAGGCCGATTCAAAAGCCGTAGCGACGCTATAAAAAGCATCCTAACTCTCTATGAGGAACGCGAGAAAACCCGCGAATTCTACACGCTCCTGCTTAAACGCAGTGAAGAAGCCAAGAAGCGTCCTGAAAAGCTTGTTCCGTTAGAGGAAGCTTAAGCTACTTGGTTTTTAGGATTTTGTTGCATCCCAATGCGGCGAAAGCTCTCAGAAAACTCGATGAAGCGGACAGGACAAGAATAAAGAAGGCACTTGAGCAACTTGCAGGTGACCCCTGGAAGGTGGGAAAACCCTTACACCCCTCAGATTTTTGGAGTATAAGAGCGGGCAATTACCATGCCATCTACGAAATAAACAAAGACCAAAACCAAGTAATAGTATTGTTTGTGGGGCACCGAAAAACGTGTATGATGACTTGTCAAAACTGCTCTAACAGGGTTACCCTCATGTGTGATATGGCGACTCCAAAAAAATCGTGTTAATTTGAATTATACCCAAAAATTTGAGAGCAATCACTCAAAAATTTTAATTTACTGAAGGAAGGAGTTTATTCGTAGAATATTAGACTGGTTTCTTCAAGTAGTATATGCAATTTTTCGACAGCGTCATAAACGTCTTGTTCTTTTTTGGCTCCAGTACAAACCAGTTTTCCACTTGCAAAGAGTAAAATCACTACTTTGGGCTCTTGCATCCTGTAGATTAAGCCTGGGAACTGTTCAGGTTCGTACATGGCGTGACCAAGCGTGTAAGCTGCCTTTTCTAAGTCAATTATGCCGCCTAAGCCGCCTGAGGCAACAATGTTTTGTATTTTTAATTCTGGTTTGCTGATGATTATTATGCCGCCTTTTTTAAGTTCCTTAACCACTTTCATGACAGCTCTGCGAGTTTCCTTCTCTGATTTAGCGCCAGTGCAAACCATTTTTCCAGAACTGAAAATTAAAGTCGCAGTTTTGGGACGTTTTAATCTAAAAACTAGTCCTGGAAACTGTTCAGGGCGATATTCAACACCTGGATAACCCTTAACCACAGCATTCAAGTCAACTTTCTGGTTCAGCGTTGCAGAAGCGACCACGTTTACGATGCTTATTGTAGCTTTAACTTTTGGCAATCATTTCCCCTCTTGCTTTAACCGCCCTTAAATATTTCTTATCAAAGGCTGACTTTATAAAGACATCTGTGACTGTCACTGTACTCCATTCTGTTGTTCAGGTCTTTTCTTCTCTCTTAACATAGGAATAATAAATTCGATAATCACCAGCAACACTATAAGCGCAATAATCAATGGCAAACCCCACTGGTTATTCCTCATGAAAAGTGTTATCCATCCAAACCATGGAATACGCATAACAACTTTGCCTACTACCATGTTTTGGGGAACTCCTGGAGGGTTGTTGCTGTCCCATGGGTCTAAGCCTGTCTGTGGGGTTTGTGGCCATGGGTTTCCGTTTCCGTCGCCTTTAGTGAGGTAATATATGGTGCCGTTAACTACTTCTGTGCCTACTATGCGGTGCACAATTAATTCACTTGAGTACGGGCTGTGGAAGACGATTATGTCGCTGTTTGGATAGTTAGTGTTCAGGTCTTTGGGGTCTATGCCTTGGACGATTATGATGTCGCCTATACTCAGGGTTCGGTCAAACGGGTGGGTTAAGCTTAACCAGAAGTTATCGTTGCCGTCATAAGGAATGCACATGCTGCCGCTTTCCACAGTCAACGCGGGATCAGGCGTGTTAAGCGCTAGTTCTAAGCCAAAGAAAAAGCCAAGAACTATTACAACAAGCAAGACGATGGCAACTGCCGTTTTGAAATAATCGTTTTTCCATAACTTTTTTAGAGCAATCAAACTTTTGCCTCTAATGGTGAAGTGGTTCCTGTTCATAAAGAGTTCCTACGTTTTAAAACTTACGTTTTAAAATAAAGAAAAATAAGAGAGGCAAGATGATGCAGCCAGTTTTAAAGTTTCTGGTTGCACTGTTTTAAATTTTCTTTTTACTTAATACTTCGCGGAATACCTTGCCGCATTTTGGGCATTCGTAGAGTCCGATTTCCAGCTGCATTCGTTTTCCAGCTTTATCTGGACGACCAGCCATCTTCCACGTCTTTTTCAGCTTGGAAACTTCAGTTCCGCATTTAGGACATTTAGCCATTAAATTTCCTCCATATCACCGCTTCCATGGTTTATGCTGATAGAATAAAAAACTTTCCATAGCTTTCAAATAGATATTTTCCATTTCAACGTAACGGTTAAACAAATTTTTGTCTATGCCATTGAAACTCGTTAAAGGAAACGGTTGAAAGCGTTTAACAAAAGCTTGAATATTNNCCGAAAACAACAATAATTAATCAAGCCATTAGCACCAAAAGTTAAAAAAGTTGCCTGAAAAAACCTGCAATCCTAGTTAATCTTCCCTAACATTTTTTATATCCGAATCCCTAGCTTATCTTGGCATTTGAGGTTTACTTTATATTGCAAGCAACTTCTGAAAATGCTTTTGAAATGCTTGTGAAGCCAGTTCGAAGGCTCGTTGAACAGAAAGGATTCTCTAAACCAACTGAACCTCAAGAAAAAACAATCCCCAAAATTCTTGACGGCAAAAACGTCCTGTTAATTTCACCTACAGCTACAGGCAAAACAGAAGCCGTCTTCCTGCCCGTGCTAAGCATGCTTCTTAAGGAACCCAAAACTCCAGGCATAAAAGTGCTATACATTACGCCATTGCGGGCTTTAAACAGAGACCTGCTCGAGCGGCTTCAGTGGTGGTGCAACAACCTAGACATAAAACTCGCCGTCAGGCATGGTGACACCGAAACAAAAGAGAGAACCCGTCAATCCCGAAGCCCACCTGACATCCTCATAACAACCCCTGAAACCCTGCAAGCTATACTTTCCGGCTGGATTTTACGTCAGCACCTGCAAAGCTTAAGGTGGGTAATAATTGACGAAGTACACGAGCTAGCTGATAGCAAACGCGGAAGCCAACTGTCTCTGGCACTGGAACGTGTCAGAAGCCTAATCGGCAAAGACTTCCAAATGATCGGTTTATCCGCCACCATTGGCAGCCCAGAAAAAGTCNNCCCAGTTCCTCGTCGGCGATAAGCGTCCTGTCGAAATCATCCGTGTTCCCGTTGCCAAAATGGTAAAGCTGCAAGTAATATACCCTAAGCCAAGTGAGGAAGATGTAAGGTTGGCCGCGAAAATCTACACGCATCCAGAAGTAGCGGCTAGACTCCGAATTATCCGCGATTATATGAGCAAACGTAACTCTGTTCTATTATTTACAAATACGCGTTCAATCTCGGAAGTTTTAGCATCCAGATTTAAAGTGTGGGACATCGATTTTCCAATCTCAATCCACCACGGCTCTTTAGCTAAGCTTTCACGGATAGCTGCGGAAACGGGGTTAAAGCGGGGTGAACTTAAGGGTTTAATCGCTACTAGCAGTCTCGAATTAGGCATAGACGTTGGGCGCATAGACCTTGTTATCCAGTACATGAGTCCAAGGCAAGTTACAAGGCTTATTCAGCGGGTTGGACGCGCAGGCCACACTTATGGACATGTGGCCGAAGGCGTAATTATCGGCATGGATTCAGATGATACGCTTGAAGCTTTAGCTATTGCCCGCAGAGCCCTAAAAGAAGAGTTGGAGCCCGTTGAAATTCCAGATAAGCCCTATGACGTTTTGACTCATCAGATTGCTGGGTTGCTGCTGAAGAGCAGGCGATTAGAATTTAACGACGTTTTAGAGTTAGCGCGTAACGCTGCACCGTTTGAAAACTTAACTCTGAAGGATGTTGAAAAAGTTCTCAAGTATATGCATGAGCGTTTTCCACGTTTAGCCTGGGTGTCCTTTGAGGATCAAGTTGTTTTGAAGCCTCAGCGGTCTAAGGCTTTGTTTGAGTACTATTTTGATAATTTGTCCATGATTCCTGAGGAGAAACAGTTCCTTGTTATTGATGAGTCATCGGACACTTCGATTGGTGTTTTAGACGAAGCGTTCATGGCAGAGTACGGCAAGCCAGGAACAAAATTTATCATTCGAGGCAGCCCATGGCAAATAATCCATGCCACGGAAGACAAAGTTTACGTGCGGCCAGTTGATGATCCGACTGGTTCAATTCCCAGCTGGATAGGCGAGGAAATTCCAGTGCCATACGAGATAGCGCAGGAAGTGGCAGAAATACGCGGTTTTGTTGAGGAAAAAATGCAGGGTGGGCTTTCGCCTGAAGAGGTTAGTGCCTTGCTCTCTGAGCGTTACATGGCTGATAAGGAGACGATTTTGCATGCGTTGGCTGAGACGGTGGAGCAGGTGAACGCTGGCTTTGCGGTTCCTACTCCCAAGCGGATTGTAGTTGAGGATTGGGGTGAATTTGTTATTATTCACTCTAATTTTGGTTCGCTAATTAACCGTGCTTTAGCGCAGTTGCTTGGGGAAGTGTTGTCTGATAAACTTGGGCGGGGCATCGTGGTTCAGCATGATCCTTACCGTATTTTTGTGCAGACCATGGGCAGTATGAGTGCTGAGGGACTAGTTGCAGTCTTTAATGAATTGAAAGGCATGAGTGCACAAGCGGTTAAGGCTACGTTGACAAGGTCAACTATAAAGACTGGATTATTCAAGAGACGAGTAATACAAGTAGCCCGACGTTTTGGCGCTTTAAAGAAGTGGGCTGACTTTAGCAACGTTAGCCTTCAGAAGTTGATTACGAGTTTTGAGGGTACGCCGATTTATGAGGAAGGTTTGAAGGAAGTTTTCTCTAAAGACATCGATGCAGATGGGCTTGTCATGGTGCTTAAGCGGATTAGTGACGGTGAAGTAGGCTTGCAGGTGGTTGCGACTGGCGGCAACGCGACTCCGGTTGCTCGCGTGGGCATTGAGCGGGTAAGCATGAAAACGGATCTTATTCCGCCTGAGAAAATGCGTGCAGTGCTTATCGCGGCAGCCAAGGCACGATTGCTTAATGAAACGGGCAATTTTGTTTGCACTAACTGTTGGGATTACATGGAGACGATTCGCATCAAAGATTTGCCTGATAAACCTAAGTGTCCAAGATGCGGGTCTTTTGCGCTTGGAATGTTGAAGGTGGAAGAGGAGAAGGCTTTGCCGTTGATTGAGAAGAAAGGACGTTTAGCTAAGGACGAGGAAAAGATGCAGTTGCAGGCTAAGCAGACTGCTGAGTTGATTGAAAAGTATGGTAAAG
>PKYH01000110.1 GCA_003133625.1 Candidatus Bathyarchaeota archaeon
AGTGTTTAGCGAAAAGTAATTTTGGTTCAATTCCAAGGGCGTAACAATAAGGGCGGAGGGTGTATAGTCTAAAGGGACTAATCGTCAAGGTCGGCTTACTAATGCTGAGAAAAAAGCCATAGCGCCAAAACCTCAAACAACCCCTCTTTCCTTTTTAATTTAATTTATCTCGAAGGCAAAGTGTTTGTTCGTTTCTTGTCGTAATCACCATCTTTCAGCAAGTTTTATATTTGTCGTCACCATTCAATTTCCAATATTTTCACTATTTGCAAGGTTTTATAAGTAAGTTGGAGACAGAGAGGGCTCTATTGGGCGAGAGCACTTACGCTTCTTGCTCAATACAAAATAAAATTGAGGAAAAGAAAAATGCAAATTGCTAAAAATAAAACTATAACTATTGTTATTGCTTTGATTCTGATGATTTCTATGACTATTTCGGCTGTTGCTTTGCCAGCTGCTAACGCGCATACTCCTATTTGGAATATTCCAACCTTTGCCTTTATCAATGCTACGCCGAACCCTGTAGGCGTCGGTCAATCCGCGTTCGTTGTGATGTGGATTGACAAGGCCTTTCCATCAGCAACAGCGGGTAATGATATTAGACCCCATGACTACACACTTACTATCATAAAGCCTGATGGCACCACACAAACAATGAACTGGCCGATCATTTACGACCCGACATCATCACAATACACTTCCTTTACGCCTGATCAAGTCGGCAACTACACTTTAAAGTTTAACTATGGTGGACAAGTATACACTTGGAGTGGCGCATACCAAGGTGACGTTTTTCTGCCCAGCAACGCGACAACGACACTTACCGTTCAGCAGCAACCAATTACCGCGACTCCAAACTATCCGCTTCCAACTGCGTACTGGACGCGACCAATAGAAGGACAAAACACAAATTGGGCCACTATTGCATCAAACTGGCTGGGTTCAACGGATTATTCAGCTATGGGATCACCATCAATCCAATATGATTTCCAGCCGAACGGCACAGCGCCTAACACCTCCCACATCATGTGGACAAAGCCTGTTAATTATGGAGGCGTTGTCGGAGGAAGCCCCGGTGGAATTACAGGCAACGCATTCTACACAGGCTCGTCATACCAAGAAAGATTTAACCAGCCAATAATCATGTACGGAAAACTCTACTACTCGGTACCATATGGTAATAACCCCACGGGCGGAGGATACACTTGCGTAGATCTGACAACTGGAGAGACGCTATGGACAACTAACACTACGGGCATAGGCGACCCACAATTCGGTTACAACTATGAGTACGATTCACCAAACCAGCACGGAGTCCTACCTAACGGCTTGCTGATTACAACTGCTACAGTTTCAGGTCTAGGTACAGTTTGGAGAACATATGACCCGAATACAGGAATCCCCACAACCATGAACATTACCAACGTTCCTTCAGGTTATCAAGTTTACGGCCCGTCAGGGGAGACTATACAATACGTTCTTACCAACTATGGCAGCACCACAGTCCCCAAGTATAACCTACTGGAGTGGAACTCATCTCTTGTATTCGGTGGAGGATCGGGCTTGGCTCCGGCCAATTGGTATTCGGGAACGGTAAATGCAAGCTCAGCATCATGCTATGACTGGAACGTATCAGTACCATGGTTAATGTCGGGGCCGACCATCCTTTCAGCTTTCCTTGGTGACGTATTACTTGGCAGAAACGGCTCTTTACCTGCTATCGGTGCAGACAATCCCTACACGTATTGGGCCATGAGTCTGAACCCAGCCACAAGAGGGCAAATGTTGTGGATGAAGACCTATGATGCGCCATCAGGCAACATTACCGTCCTACCGGGACCAGTGGATAAGACGACCCGCGTCTTCGCTTTGGCGTATAAGGAGACTATGCAGTGGGTGGGCTTCAGCCTTGACAGTGGGAATCTGGTTTGGGGTCCAACTCCGTCTGAAAACGCCTATAGCTACTATACTATGTCTATGCTACCTTATGGTGGCACTCCTTTCGGCCGTGTCGCTTACGGCTGTTTGTACGATGCCGGTTACGGTGGAGTATTGTATTGCTTTAATATGAGCACCGGAAGCCTATTGTGGACCTACGGTAACGGTGGCCCTGGCAACAGTACTAGCGTGGGTTTAGATGCAGTCTGGCCAAATTGGCCCATATTTCCATTTGCTATTGCCGACGGAAAAATCTACCTGGGTCAGGGTGAGCACTCTATGAACACGCCAATTTACAAGGGTGAATTGACGCGCTGCATTGACGCCTACACTGGACAGGAAATGTGGACTATAATGGGAAATGCAGGCTATCGTACTCGTTCAGGGATGGCTGTTGCAGACGGTTACATGGCATACTTGAACCGCTACGACGAGCAGATAGACTGCTTTGGCATGGGTCCAAGCGCCACTACAGTAGAAGCACCAATGACTTCTATTACGGCCGGCGACAACGTAGTGATACGAGGCACAGTGACTGATATCTCCGCTGGCACGCAGCAAGAAGAACAGGCAGCAGACTTTCCAAATGGAGTTCCCGCTGTTTCTGATGCTAGTATGAGTGCGTGGATGGAGTACGTGTACATGCAGAAGCCAATGCCAACAAACGTAACCGGAGTCAACGTATCATTAGATGCCATTGATCCTAACGGCAACTACATCCACATCGGCAGCGTCACAAGCGACTCGAGCGGTACCTTCGGCTACACGTGGACGACTCCAAACGTTCCAGGTCAGTACACTGTCATCGCCACGTTCGCAGGCTCCGAATCCTACTGGCCATCACACGCAGAAACCTACTCGGTCGTGCAAGAAGCACCAGCAGCGACTGCCGCACCTACGGCTACTCCGACATCTGTTGCTGACATGTACTTTGTTCCTGCAATCGCTGGCCTATTCGTTTTAATCATCATAGTGCTCGCTTTAGTAATACTAGGGATGCTTAGGAAGCGACCATAAAAACGCCAACACAAAAATCCACTTTCCCCTTTTTTAGTCTTTTAAAAGCAATGGAGAAGAGATAAGGGCTGAGAAGGCTCTGGTCAAATTCACGAAAAGCAATAGCATTTAGCAAGCATTGGCATTCTTTTTCTCCTTAAAGAATGTTCCAGAGCCTCGGCAAACCATCTTCCTTCAAAGTCACTTTTCTGGTTAAGAACAAATTGTGGTAGGGTCGCTGGAATTTGAACCTGGGATCTGAGGAGTTGTCTCCCGCACAACAACCCTTTTTTTTATTTAGTAAATTTGCATTTGTACTCACGAATTTAGACAATTAAGAATTATCTCCTAAACGGGTTGTCGTGTCATTTTTTCTGCTTTGTAATGAAAGAAGTATTGTTTTAGTTTGTAGTTGCTTTTCTCTTTTTTCGCCAAACAAAAGTAAGGGCAGAAAAAGCAGCTACTATCACGAGTGCTCCTGCTGCAATTGCGTATGGCAAGTAATTTGGGTTTGTACTTAAGTTTGGAATTGACCAAATCCGCATGTCAGGGTCACATAAACTACCCCGTGCGGTGCAGCCAACAGTAATTATTTCTAAAACACCATCCTTGTCAACGTCACCGTTGCCCACGTTCCAAGCACAAGCGCCATCATCAAAAGTCCACTCTGCACTTTGTTTTAGGATAAGAGTTGTTCCGTTGAATCCCCAGACTTTGAGTTGTCCTCGGTCGTGGAGGGCTTCGCTGTTCTTGAAGCTGTTTTCAGCTGCTGTTATGCCGCTTGTTACAACTTCTGTTTTTCCATCGTTATCAACGTCATTAAGCGATATGGATTTTACTTCGGTTAGGTAATCGGTTGCCCATTCTTGGCTCTCCTGTCTTGTTAAGACTCTTCCATCCCAGCGCCAAATTATAAGTTGAGCATTAACTTTTGTCCCGTCAAAGGAGAACCCTCCAGAGACTATTTCTTTAGAGCCATCCCCGTCTAAATCCGCTGCTTTTACGTTGTTTACAATTGTGTTCCCTTGAACTGCGCCTGCGATAGTTTCAGCGTATATTTCTGGAGTAAGTTGCCAGTTTTCGTTTGCTTCTAGTGAGAATGTTTGGCCGTTCCATTGCCAAATGGTGAGTTGCCCCTTGCTGTTGTTGAGGTTATCGGAGTAGCCGCCCACGATGATTTCGATGTTACCATTGTTGTCTAAGTCGTTGGCGAATATGGAATTTGCGTTTGTTACATTAGCTACATCCAATTCTAACCTTCCAATCAAACTTAAAGTGTTATCTTTGAAGTGCCATAAACAGAGTTGTCCAGTATTCAAAGAGTTTTTGAGTAGTCTGCCAACTGTAACAATTTCTGATATGCCGTCTTTGTCTACATCGCTAACAAAGATGGAGCTAACGGGTGTTCCTTCGTAATTTGCTTCTAGGCTCAACTGTTGATTGTTTAAACGCCAAATTCTCAAGCAGGAAGATGTGTAATTGCCAGTTTCATTTCTGTAAGATCCAGCCGTAATAATCTCAACAGTTTTGTCGCCATCGACATCGGCAGCATAAAGACACAAAATATTTCCCGTCCAATTAGCACTTGCTTTGAGCGTAACGTTTTGTCCGTTCCAACTCCATATCTTGAGCGGAGCTTCACTGGCAGTTCTAGAACCATTGAAAGTGTTATACGCGAAACCGCCTGTTACTATTTCCATAGCGCCATCGCTGTCAACGTCTCCTACAAAAATGTTATTCGTTCCATAGGTGCAGGTGCCGCCTACACCGTAAGTATCCCAGTTTTGTTCAGCTTCCAAGTTGAAGCCTCCAGTTTGCGCGGTGGCTCCTAACTCGATAGATGAACAAAGAAGGCATATCAAAAGAATAATTGAGATTTGGTATCTATTTTTGTTGTTCATGCTTAACCCGATGCATCAAAGCTAACAATTAGTTAGACGTTATGCAGTTTTAAATCTTCTCACTGTTTGGTTTCAATAGAAAACTTGTTTGTACTTTCCCTCAGTGGAGACTCGTAGGTTCTGGTAAACCGTATCCAAGATGAAGTCATATTGAGAAAGGAGCTTGCATGCAGGAAATGTTTAATTCGATGATTCTTCAACAGTTAATTTTTCCAGAGCCTCAGCAAACCTCA
>PKYH01000140.1 GCA_003133625.1 Candidatus Bathyarchaeota archaeon
ACGCTAGCGTTATGAACTTTCTCATGAGACATTGGCGATTATGGGTCTGCAAATGAAAGTATTTCATGATTATTTGTCATGTAATCTAATGCGATGAGAGACTGATTTAACGACTTGCACAAACCATCAAAAATAGCACTCAGATATTTAAGGCTACCACCCGACAATTAACACGAAGAACCAACACCCGAAGAGTTAACAGAACCATGATTCATAATACTTTTAAGTAATCGGTAGCTACTATTTGTTAGCACCAAGAGATTAGGAAAAATGCGATCCCGTAATGTATGGAAGCAAACATTTAGGCGACAAAAGTGAGAGAATTATCCAAAACAGAAAAACTACAGGTCGCAACGATAATAATTGCATGCGCTTTAATAATTTATGCTATTGGCATTGCAACTAACTTTTTGGGGAATCCTGTATTCTCTATGTTCTTCATAATAAGCAATGAGACTGCTCATAACGTTGTTACTATTGTAGCTGCAGCAACAGCAATCGCCTTAAGCATACTGGTCTTAACCATAGGTCTCATCAAAAAACGAAAGACTGTGTTCCCAGAAACACACAATAAACCAGCTATTCGCACAAATAAAGCACCAAATGAAGCACCAGTTACAGCCACTCCACCAACTAATAACCAAAAAATCACCAACAATCCCGAAAGTGACAAAACAGAACAAAAAAACCAATCAGCCAAACAACCAATCATGCAACCAACCAAACAATCAACGACTCAAAAATCCACCCAACAAAACACCGATGAAAATGCAACAACCAACCAAGAAGCAGGCATAAACAAAGACAAAATAACCTGTCCAACTTGCAAAAAAGAATTAAGCACACCCCTTTTCAGCCTAGACTATAGCTCCCGAAACCCAAAGCTAATCAGACTCTGTCCCTACTGTAACCAAGCTCTAGACTCACAACCAAAAAACACTGAAGAAGAGGATCTTTGGAAGAAATACGTTACTCAACTTCAAAACGAGTTTGCTAAAAAACCATAATCCAAGTGCGCTGCCTTGTCCCGAAATTATGTGTTGAAGAATGTTGGTGAGACGCGATGATGGTGAAGTCAAACCGTTTTTCTCGGTTTTGAGTGCATGTTGGTTGTGTGTACCTTCTTGCCTTCTCCTAAAGCGAGTTGAGCTGCGTACTCCACGTTTAGTTCGGTGGCTTTTTTCAAGCATCGCTCTGCCTCCTCGGTTCTGTTCATCTTTGTCAAGAGATCGTACTTGGCAAACCATGCAAGATAATACTCGTCATTCAGTTCTATGGCTTTATCTAGACAATTCAGTGCCTCAGGGTAGTTTTCTCTCTTGATGTTGATGTAGCCCCGGTGGTACCACCCTTGCAGAAAATCATTCTTCAACTCGATCGACTTCTCATATAGCCTGTAAGCTTCATCAAATCTATCGGTGAGCATCATACAAAATGCTTTATTGGATAACGCTTCAAACATGTCAGGCTTAATTTCTAAAGCTTTGTCATAGTATTTTATGGCTTCATCGAACTTTCTTTGAGCTTGAAAAGTCAACCCTAAGTCGTTAAGAGCACCTATCTTCTCCTTGTCCACATCAACCATTAGGGCGCCAATTATTTTGGCTAATTCAAATAATTCTCCTTCTCGGGCGTAATCTGCCAGGGTGCCCATTTCTTCAAGGTCTGTTTCTGTATTTTTCTTGTTGAGAATTGTCCTTATTCTCACGATCAGGCCAAGATTTTCTCGTGCGTCTTCATAGTCTGCTTTGAGCTGCAGGGACTTTTCAAAGTATCTTGCAGCTTCCTCAAGTTTGTTTAAAAGAAGCAGTACGACACCCATGTTGTAGTATACATCAACGTTTGGGGCATAGGTCAATTCGAGTTTATGGAGAAACTTTAGCCCTTTTTTTGGAGAGTAGGTTAATAACCGCATAGCCTTTAATAGGAGAGATTCAGGTACTTTCCCCCGTTTCTTTTCCAAAGCATGATCATTTTTCATGTGCTTGAAGCCTTCCCTCAAGATCGATGAACTACAATAGAAAAGTGACTTCTGTTGGGATATAAACACATGTGCCAAGGAAAATCAAGGTCAGAACAGGCGATTAGCGCGCTGCCTTGTCCTTTTATTACGTGTTGAAGTATGTTGGTGAGACGGTTTTGTCTGGTCTTCCGAGGTTTTCTGCTGCTTCTCTGTTCAGAACCAAACACAACACACTGAAGAGGGCGTACGAGGAATCTCTTATTTCAAAGGTTAAGTGTACTCTTCATCGTAGTGTGGTACCAACTCTTAAGTTCTATTCTTGCTTTTCAAATTTCCGAAAGAATCTTGCTATGGTAATTGTAATATACTTAATTAATAGTTTGTATTGCTATTAGCTTAAGTGATTTCAGTAAGTGAGTCCAAATGGAAGAGCCCATGGATAGGATAATGATAGACCCAGAAGTTCTATCTGGGAAACCAGTCATTAAAGGAACCCGTATTCCAGTTTATCTCATCATCGAACTTCTAGCCAATGGCATGACAGAAAAAGAAATACTAAGGCAATATCCAACTCTGAAAAAAGAAGACATCAAAGCTGCGCTCGTTTATGCTTCGAAATGCTTAGAGAATGAAGAAACAATAGTGATCTAAAAAGAGCTGCGCATCCTTGACTAAGATGATAATCGATGAAAATATCCCAAAGGATGTCGAGGAATGGTTATCTAAAAAAGGTTTTGAGACAATAAACGTCTCGAAATTACTTCTTAAAAGCGCCAAAGACCATGTCATAGCGGAGTACGCCGCAAAAAACAAAATGGCAATCATCACGTTAGACAAAGGTTTCGCCCAACTCTACCGCACCTTTCAAAAAGGCACACCACTCACCGTTATAATCATAAAAGCAAACCCGCCAACGCCTATTAACATTATTGAAACCTTAAATTTAGCTCAAAATAAAATAAATCTAAAAGAAATACAAAACAAGCTCGTTATAATTACTAAAAGGAAGATACGAATAATTACTTGACAGTTCGTTCTGTAGAACAAGCTAACGATTTTGCTCTTTTTTCTAAGTAATCTTGTTGTTCTTGAAAAAAGGGGTATGTAGTTTGCAGCATACTAGAGTGTTGCATCCTTTCGGTAGCACTATGGTACCAAAAGTTAAGAAGAAAAAGAGGGAAAAAGGGAAAGAAAACAGGATAAATGTTCCTCCAGAGTTGCGAATCCCATCGGACCCACTTTTGCTCTAAACTTGCTCGTTTCTTGCATGTTTTTGGCGAATTTCATATTGCTATCGGAACAGGCATGCGCGCTACGACTTTTACATCGTGAAAGTGCATGTTTAATCTCAAATCTAAAATACAACGGAAAAAAAGAAGCGGTTTTTAGGAAATTCTTAAACTACGTATTGGATTGGGATTACGACAACCTGCATGGTTTTCGCGTAATTTATTTGTGCGTGGTTAAAAAGCCATTCAGATAGCTTTTGGCAGTCGTTGGGGTTACAGGAGAAACTTTTTGCTGTTGCATTCCAGTTATGGCAGGCAGAGCAGGGAATTTCTGAATTGTTGCTCATAGCAAATGAATATGTCAGGTTAGAATTGATTTATCCGTTATGAAGCAGCAATTAAGAGCACTTGTACAGGTTTAAAACTTTGCGAAGCCTACTGCCCGAATGACTAAGGCGAGGTGAAAGTGAAGTCATAGTACATTGTGTACTCAAAAACTCCCGTGTACGGCGTCGTAGGTGTTTGGAAAAATAGTTTTATAGTTTGAGTAGAAGCGGCAACAGGTACAGTAGCGCGTGCGCTTCAAGTTCGCTGGGATGCGGTTAATATATTAAGCAAATCCTTTATTATTCTCGAACAAGTTAGCGGGCCCTAATTAGTTCCCGCACCTCTTCGACGAGCATATTCTCATTTTAAGACTTCCTACCGACTTAGGATCCCTATCAGCTAATCGTAGGTCGCGCAGAGGTGGGGTCACTTAGGTTATAACCCACGTTTTGAACCCACGATGTTCGCTCTGTGGAAAACAGTGTTCACTTATCCTGCCTTCAATATAACAATGACTACAGCGCACCGGTCAGGGGTCTAAAAGGATCAACTATTCATGCATTGATCTGCACCAAAGGTCGCTTACATAGCGAAGAAACTGGCGAAGGCTGACCTGCCCTAAATAATAATCCTTTTTTCTTTGGGTAACAAACAGTATAAATGAATAGGAGGAGAAAAAAGAATGAAACATACGCGGTGGCTTAAACTCGCCGCTTTTGTCGCGCTGTCTTGTGTCTTGATAATCGGACTCGACGTGCTGCAGGCGGAAATCACGTTTAATCAACAGAAATCGAGCGTCATCAGCCCACCAACAGCCTCGCCAACATCGTCACCCACAACAACGCCCGCGGCGACTGGAGGCAACGGTGACCTCCAGCTTACTTTGGCACTTGAGAAAACCGTGTACAGCCTCGGCGAACCAGTCAACGTAACGGTCACGATTACCAACATCAGCAACCAAACTGTAAGCTTCACTCATACAGGATTGGATTTTGATTTTCGAGTTTACAACGACACGAACAATCTCGTATACCAATGGTCAAGTTTCAGAGCGATCGCTCAGTTCATAGCCATCGTCCCATTAGCCGCAGGGGAAAGCATTTCGCAGAACTTCACCTGGCTGCAGACGTGCAATTTCAACGCCTCGGCAGAAGGAGACCAAGTCTCGGCGGGAACTTACTATATCGTAGGTCAAACTGGCCCAACGTACGGAATACAGACCACGCCAATACAAATTACGATCGTCAAACCATAGCTCACATAGTAATGACTTGTTCTTTTTTGTTAAGAGGTTGTGACGACGCCATTAGTTACTACGAGTTTTTTTCGCGCAGCATTTTCTTGTAAATTTCGCCTATGTCTTCTTTAGTTTTCTCTCCCGGATGGTTGAAGCCGAACAGCGCGCTTTGAAAAGATTAGAAGAGATTGAAAAAATGGGGGAAAGAAGGGCGTTCAAACTTGATGCCTTATGCCTTCTCCACCCACATTGACTTCAGTTGCGACTTCTTTTGCCTTTTTCTTGCCGTGTTCGATGTGTCTAAATAATCTTCTTGCCTAGTACTTCTCGAAAGGGCTTCTTGCACTTTGGACAGTCGAAAAGGCCGATTTCTAACTGAGTTCTTTTTCCAGCTTTGGATGGGCGTCCGGCCATTGTCCACTTCTTCCTAGGCGATGAAACAACTGTTCCACATTTTTTACATTTTCCCATTTATTTTCCTCCAATATATCTTGATAACCATGGTTTCTGATGATGATAGATAAAACACTTTCCATTGTTTTCGGATACGAGCCCTTTCTACTTCACTACGATGAGGAATATACAAACGAAGGCTATTAACGTATGAAGTTTTATTCGTAGAATATGAGGTTTTGTTCCTCCAATATTTCATGAAGTTTATACACTGCGTCATAAACGTCCTGTTCTTTCTTCGCTCCGGTGCAAACAAGGCTCCCGCTTGCGAATATCAGCATGACCACCTTAGGCTCGTCCATACGGTAGATCAAGCCTGGAAACTGCTCCGGCTCATACATCGTTTTTCCAAGCGTGGAAACTGTCTTCTCCAAATCTACCTTTCCGCCTAGACTTCCAGAAGCAACGATGTTCACAACCTCCAAACTCGGCTTGCTGAGGATGATTATTCCGCACTTTTTCAGTTCTTTAACAACTTTCATGATTGCGCTGCGGGATTCCTTTCCAGATTTTGCTCCAGTACAAACCATTTTACCAGAGCTAAAAATCAACGTACCCGTCTTCGGTCTCTTAAGCCTGAATACTAACCCCGGAAACTGTTCCGGACGATATTCTACGCCTGGATAACCCCTAACAACAGCGTTTAAATCAACTTTCTGGTTTAAAGTGGCTATAGCCACAACGTTCTGAATGTTTATTATGGCGTTAGTCTTTGGCATTAAAAACCACTTCTTATAGTGTAGCGGATGCTTAAATACCCTTTATAAGAGGCCTTATGTTTCATGGGCGTTATTATGGGGTAAGACTTAGTTATAGCGCGCTACCGTGAGCATGATGTGCATTTTATGTAAATTTCTTGTTCAAGGCAGTTTTTTGAGTTCAAATTCCCCACGCATCAATTTGCTCATAAGAGACTCTAATTGGTTTAGGAAGTTGTGACTGTTAAGTCCAAATTGCGCATATGTTAACAGAGCACTTCGATAGGCAGATGCAAAAGCAGCTTCACCTTCTATTCCTCCAGATAGAATAGAAGACCAAAGAATTGGGCGATATCTAGCAACCGACGATGCAACAAACAATATTAAATAACTCTGCAAAATACGCGTCGGAAGATTCATCGAATTACTGAAAGAAGTGTTTTGAAGCAGTTTTCCTCTGCCGAATGTACTCCAGTACGCGCGTTCGTAATCATTAACTGGGTCAAGTTTCATTAATTGGTCTAAGTCGAGAGATTTTCTATTTTATATTTTCTAAATTAATAAAAATCTTAGAAAGTCAATAACCTTTCCATTATTTCTTAATCTGTTTAGAAATTAGAAAATTAGAAATCTACGACTACTGAAATCACCAAGCTTATAACATTGAACTCACCTTGCATGCGCTCGGGTGCAAATGCAATGGGAATTAAAGGAAATGTTGTACTCTATCTCGATAGGGATTTGGTTAAAAAGTCGAAAGAATTAGGCTTCAATCTATCAAAGACATTTGAAAATCACTTAAAACAGCTAACGATGCAGTATTCACAAAGAAATTCAATAAATAAGGTTGATTTAGAAAGTAATAAGATCACTTGGTGCGGTCGCGGATTTAAACCCAAACCAGACCGTGTGAAAACCTGAAATTGGAGTGGAATCAAGTTTGGCGCTTCTGTGCCTAAAACCTCTCACTTAGCGCTTCTAAAGAATCGTCGCTGTCAAATTCAGCCGCCACTTTTTTAGCTATGAGAAATTTCGCCATTTTCTTGTCCTGAACGATGGCAAAGTATCTAGCTAAACTCTTCTTTGCTAATTCGTCATCAGGAAATGCGTTCCCTGTATTTCTCCACATGATTATTCGCTTACTATTTACGTTCCATGGTGCCTAAAACAATGAATATGGAAAACGCAGGCTGGACTGGTGTAATTTGCCTTTTATCGGAATCTGCTGTCTACACACAGGACACCGCATATCATTTGTTAAGTTCCAGTTGGTAATTTCGAAACTGTACCTTTTAATCACCGCTTCATTACAGTTTGGGCAATAAGTGTTCTCAGCTGGGTGACCTGGCACATTTCCCACGTAAACGTAATTTAATCCCTGGTTTTTAGCGGTCGTGTATGCTCTCTCCATATCCTCAACTTTAGTGGCTGGTATGGTGGTCATTTTATAGTCAGGATGAAAACGCAACAATCAACCAAGAAGCAGTCAAAAACAAAGACAAAATAACCTGTCCGAAATGCAAAAAAGAATTTAGCAAGCCCATTTACATGGTAGACTATAGTGCGTTAAAGCCAAGGCTAATCAGACTCTGTCCCTACTGCAACCAAACTCTAGACGCACAACCAAAAAACACTGCAGAAGAAGATCTTTGGAAGAAATACGTGCCAAACCCTTGACCTAAAATCTTTTCTAGAACAACCACACTTTATGTTGAATAAAGTTTAGAAGAACACCTTGCGTGTTTTTTGTGTGTTGTTATTCTACCAGTCTTTTGTATGTGGATGGTGTGTTAGGTGAAGGTGGGTTGTGTTTATACGTTTTGTTTATGCAGTTCTGTTTGGGGTTAGGTGGGTTGCTGACGGGTTTGAGGGCTTATGAAGGCTGNNGGCGTCTAAAGAATTGAGGTTGCATTTAACGTTTGGCAGGCTAGTCTGCTATAGTTCTTTGATGGTTTTGTTTATTACGTCTTCGCCTATTCTGAAGCCCGTTTCTCTTAGTTTTTTCAGTGCTTCGATAATTTCATGTTTGTCGATGAGTTTTGCATCGTACATCATCCTCAGGATTCTCAATGTTCCGATTACGTTTAACTTCATGGCTTTGGCTCTTCTTCTGGCAGCCTTGTCATCCAGCACTATTTGGTCAGCCCTTTCTTCCGAAGCTAAAGTTATTGTTTCGGCTTCGCCAATTGCAAGCGGATCAAGCAAAGCGTTGACAAGCAATCGGTTCTTTACTTCTTTGACCTCTATTATCTTACTTTTCACTGCTTCTTGAAGTTCCCTATCGCCTATTAGGCCCTGTCCTGCCCCACAGATTTCGTCGTAGACAGCTTTAGCGCCAAGAATTTCTTGGAAGATAGGTTTCAGTTTGTTAAGATATCCAACCATGCTTAAGGCTACAATAACTGAAGAATTGAGAACCGCCTTGCTCACAGTTTAAGCTCCCTAAGAGCTTCTTTCTTTGTGTAGGGGTAAGCTGGTATGCATCGTTTCTTAAACTCAACGAGGATCTCTTGGATGGATATTTCAGCTATTTCTGCTGCTTTTCCAACACTTATTGAACCCTTGGAGAAGGCTTCTATTGCAGCAGCTACTTTGACGTCCCTTTCCGATAAGAATTCGGGGACTCTAACTTGAACTACTTTTGTCAGGGAACCCAGCCTCGTATTCTTTTAGATAGAGCTCGACAGATTTAAGGGTATGTTGAAGCTTTGAGAGTTTTCTTGGCGATTTTTCTATAAAGGGACTTCTCGAAGCGTCTTTGAGCAAAGAGTAAATCAAGGAAATGGAACACTCAATCCAAGATATGAAGAAAGGAAGTTGGGTTACACTTGAGGTACTTAAGAGTGGCTTCTAAGTACAAAGTTAGCAGATTCTAGTAATCAATCCGTCAAAGCCGCGGTCAAAGCTCATAATCTGCTTGATCCCCTTTGCCTCAATGATCGCTATAGAGGTGCAGTCTGTGAAGCTCAGGGGTTTATCCTTGAACATGCTGAATTTTTTCCATGCTGCCTCGAAAGAGTCTTCTCCAACCCATACTTTTGTTATTCTGGGTGACTCGATTATGAACCTACCCAAATCTAAGGCTAAGTCATGTTTTTTGGTTCTCACCAGAGCCGTGGTAATTGCTTCATCTATCACGTAATCTGAAGTAAATATCCGACCAAAATCGCTTTTCAAAGCCTGCTTCATGAGCTCTTTGCTTCTTGAGTGAAAATCGTCGTCCGCATTGTGCAATGCTACGAAAATTCCGGTGTCAACAAAAACCGCCATGGCAGCTCAGCAACCATAGACGAATTCATCTATCCTTTTTGAAGAGTCTTTGACTCCCCAATGCTTTGGATTATCCAGTGTTTTCCATGCTGGGTCGTCTTCAAGAGCGGGCAGTTCTTTTAGTTTCTTGATGATTTCTTCCTCGTTTTCGAGTGCATAATCGATCATTAGACCTACGATTTCTTGCAGGGTTATCTTTATGTTTTCTTGAAGTAAGAGAGAAGCTTGAAACCGTTCTACTTTTGCTTTTTTCTTCTCTTCAATTTTGATTGCCACAGTCATTCATAACCACAAGTAATTTAGTAGAATAAGTTACTTTAATACTTTGTTCAGTGACATGCTCCCACCCATAAATGGTGTGGGGATTCCCGCTCACCTTGCTAAATTCAAGAATTCTTCTTTCGTCAATCCGGCTTCTGAAATGATTTCGATGAGTAATCCCCGTTTTATCTCGTCATGCTTTGGAATTGGCAACGTTATAACGTCTTTTACAAGGATTATGTGACTCCCTTTTTGCCTAGCAACTCGAAAACCAGCTTTGGTAAGAGCTTTAACAACTTCACGCCAAGAGAGCAGAAGGGAGCTTCGACAATTACTTCAGCCTTTTCACCCTTGACCTTTCGACCCAAAAGCGTAGTTTTAACTTCTAAGTAGCCTTCTATAGCTTCTTTTATGTTTTTGAGGGCTTCTTCCTTTGTTTCGCCTTGAGTGGCTACTGGGAGTTCTAAACATTTAACTATGAAACCGCCTTCCTCGGCGGGTTCCAGAAGAACTGTGAACTTGCGTGTAACCATGAAATCACCAGTGAATATGTCTTTGGCTACGCATAAAAGTCTATCTGACGGAAAATAACTGTTGGTAACAATGTCAACTCATGAAAAAACGACATGAGAGCGCAACTACTTCAGCTTTGTTTAGCAGATGTTGGTGTCATCTATATCTGAGTATCCCGTACGTGCGATTGAAGCTGCTTCAGCTGTTCCTTGAAAATTCCTCTGCTATCCTCAATAACGCTTTCTATATCACTCTCAAGACCAGTTTTATCCATCCTGCCCCTAAGGTCCTCAACGTTAACTTTAAAATTACTCTTGTCAGCCAAGTTTTGTAAGACAGCTTTAAGCTGATCCTTCTCTTCCTTGTTTTCATTATCTCCAACAACCATGCCAAGTAAAAGGTCATTTAACAGAAAATACGCTAAAACCACAGCCTTCGCATCCTGAAAATTCGGAAAGCTCTCTTCAATGTCATCATCAAGGCTTAACCCGTTAAAGTAACCATACACCGCTTCTAAAATGTTATAGGCTTCTTTCGACGTTTCTCTGGGAATCCGCCTATTAATGGCAGAAAAAACCTTTAAAAAATCCAAGTTCAACGGAGGCACAGATTGCCCCGTGAAATTCAAGTTCACCCCAAAACCGTTAGAGTAACCCTCTAACCGTCGCCAATTAATTCGCTTCTCCTGCAGACCAACCAGAACATCAAACGACAAATCAATGACTCCTATCGAAGCGTTAACTACCCCTAACAGCTCATTCCCTCTTAGAGCAGCTTTCTCATTGTTCTCCAACAATTTCCGCTGCTCCTCAAGCATCCCGTTAACTTCATCACCCGATTCACCTATTGAATCAACCTGCACGTACACGCTACGTTTTTTGATAAGACTCATGGCTAAGGTCATTATGATTAAGGCGATTGCTATTGCCACAGCCAGATAAGCAACGTTATGAGCAGTCTCATTGCTTATTATAAAGAACATAGAGAATACAGGAGACCCAAAAAAGTTAGTTGCAATGCCAACAGCATAAAATAATAAACCAACTGCAACAATAATCATCACAAGTTGTGTTTTGGACAATTCT
>PKYH01000032.1 GCA_003133625.1 Candidatus Bathyarchaeota archaeon
CGATTTCAAAGTCAGGGCTGCCACATTTAGGACACTTAACGTAACTGTGCGCTACTTCAGGAACAAAATGGATAGCTTCAGCAGTGTTTTTATCCATTTTTTTTATGTTAAACTGCCATGTGGTTCCGCAAACTCTGCACTTCAATGGCGTTTTAGCTTTTAAGATGTGAAATTTAGCGTTTTTAAAAATTTCTGGTTTCATTTGCGAGAGGGCAAAGCGTAGAATGTCAGGCTCAACTTGCTGAAGCTCACCAACCTTAATGGTGACCTCTGTAACTTCCTTCAACTTTTCCTGCTCAGCAATCTGCTTCGCCGACGTGAGGATTGCTTCAGCTAAAGCCCATTCATGCATAAACTAACCTAACTTTATGCATCTTTAAAAGAATATTGTGACAAACTGCAGTTTTAAAGAAAAAAATGTGTTCTCTAATGCTGGAGCAATTATAGCCAGTCGCAAAATCGAGCAAGCAACAACTATCTTTAAATCTGGTTAATTTTACCTATCTTTTGCTGAACAACTGGTGATTTCTGTGGAAAAGCAAATTAAAATTCTCGCTTTCGCTGGAAGCCTACGAAAAGGCTCATATAACAAAGCTTTAGTCCGTGCGGCTGTAGAGCTTGCATCTGAAAATGTAGCAATGGAAGTTTTCGATTTGGAAGGGATTCCACCCTACAATCAAGACCTTGAAAATACTCCACCAGAAAGGGTAACTGAGTTCAAAGAGAAAATCAAGAGTGCCGACGCGCTTTTGATTGCAACTCCCGAATATAACTATTCAGTGCCTGGAGTTTTAAAGAACGCAATTGACTGGGCTTCGAGACCGAAAACAGGAAATCCGCTTGAAGGCAAACCCGTCGCAATCATGAGCGCATCAATCGGAAGGCTCGGTGGAGCCAGAGCACAATATCACCTGCGCCAATCGTTCATTTTTCTTAACATGCACCCAGTTAACCAGCCTGAAGTCATGCTGCCCTCAGCCGCTGACAATATTGACCCCAATGGCAGGTTAACTAACGAACAAACAAGAGAGCTCATCAGGCAACTGCTTGAAGCGCTCGTGGCATGGACTAACCGACTTAAAGGAAAGCCACAATAAAACTTGATTAACGACACTGTTTCAGCGCTGACTAGCAAAGCCTTAAAATTGTTAGAGGCCACGTTAGGGATTAGGCGCGGAACTTGAGAGTCATAGCTGACCTGCATGTCGTCATTTACTCATAATCTGAAGTTTAAATATTAGTCAGATAGATTCAGAAGTAATTGATTTGGAAAAATTCATCAAAAGTTCTTATGAAGCAATAGGCAAAAGGATACCTGAGGAAGAATTCAACAAACTATTTGCAGCATTAGAAAAAACAGGACAGAAGAGTTTTGCAAGAGCATGTTTTATGTATCAACGAGCAATGAAGTGCAGGGGCTGCGATTCTGATATTGCAATTGCCTTAATGTGCTCATCAATCGAATCTGTATCTGGCGGCAAAACAGTAATTTTTAAGGATTGGTTATTGAAACAAGACTTGACAAACATAACGAAACAAGATGAAAAGCATGTCAGGGCTTTCATCAATAAAGCGTATGATGATTACATGCTGTCAGACGATAGAGATGGTATTTCTTACAATTTTATGAAGTTCATGCTAAAGTATTGCCCAAAAGAATTAAGGACTCCACCCATAATAGTTTACAAAGGTGCAGGCGACCCTTTCAATATACTTGTCAGAGGGTTGTACTCGAATTTTAGATCCTTATTCCTTCATGGCGGTATTGGTTATGCAAGTTTGGTTGATAAACCATACATTGATGATGAAACTGGAGAACCCATTACTATGATTGCTATACCGTTATTACTAAAAATGGGTGGCAAAGTTGTAAGTGTTGAACTGACAAAGCTTGTCCCGTGGTTCTCAGAAGTTGTACTTTGCAGTTTGGTTAACTACCTTAGAAACCCACAATAAACGCAATCATAGAGTCCATTTTAATTGGCCGCTCCACTGTACTAATATGTCGTTTCAGCGCTTGTCTTTTAAAGCGCTTTTCGGCTCAAATGTTATCCATGCTTGATTTATCCAGACCTTGTGATGCTTGCGGTAAGATGATTGGTGGGGGCTTCAAGCACTGTCCTAAATGTAGAATTTACTTCTGCTATCTATGTGGGATTGAGCTAATGTATAGTCAAGGCAAGTTACCCTTAGAGCGCCCTAAGTGCGGTGAAAAAATAGGATAAAGCTAAGGACACTATTTTTATGTGAACTTGACGAAGAATAATTTGCGGAATACCAAAAAACCGCAAGTCTTATGTACGGACAGGACTCAATAATATATCATGTCTACCCAGAAAGCGCTCAAAAAGTCTGAGGCTGAACAAGTTTTTCCAAAATGTGCATCTGGAATCCGAGGACTAGATGAGATCACTTTTGGTGGACTACCCAAAGGACGCCCAACCTTAATAATTGGTGGGGCTGGAAGCGGCAAGACCCTAATGTCTATGGAGTTTCTTGTTCGCGGTGCCACAGATTATAACGAACCTGGAGTCTTCATAGCGTTTGAGGAAACGGCTGAAGAACTAGCCCAGAACGTTGCTTCTTTAGGTTTCGATTTAAAGGAACTTGCTGCCCGAAAAAAGATTCTTGTGGACTACATCCGTGTCGAACGGAGTGAAGTTGAAGAGACTGGAGAATACGACCTCGAAGGGTTATTCGTTCGCCTTAACCACTCTATCGACTCTATCGGCGCCAAACGCGTTGTCTTAGATACGATTGAATCTCTGTTCGGAGGGTTAGGTAATGAGACTATTTTGCGTGCTGAGCTTCGAAGATTGTTCCGCTGGTTAAAAGATAAAGGCGTTACGGCAATCATCACGGCTGAGCTGGGTGAAAGCACTCTAACTCGTTACGGGCTGGAAGAGTATGTGTCAGATTGTGTTATTCTGCTCGATCACAGGGTACAAAACCAGATTTCAACAAGACGCCTACGCGTCGTAAAGTATCGTGGCTCGACACACGGCTCAAATGAGTACCCGTTCTTGATCGATGAAAACGGCATCTCGATAATGCCCATCACTTCGATGGCACTAAACTACCCAGTTTCCACAAAACGAGTCTCAAGCGGCATCCCCCGACTGGACGCCATGCTTGAAGGCAAAGGCTTCTACTGCGGCAGCGCTATACTGGTTTCGGGAACAGCTGGAGCAGGAAAAACCAGCATCGCAACCCACTTCGCAAATGCAATCTGTCAAAGAGGCGAACGATGCCTTTACTTTGCGTTTGAGGAGTCTCCAAACGAGATAATTCGAAACATGCGGTCCATAGGGATCAATCTTGAACCGATCGTCAAAAAAGGACTGCTGGAATTCCACGCAGTACGCTCCACATTCTACGGCTTAGAAACGCATCTGGCCCAAATGCAAAAATTGATAGACGACTTCAAACCAGACGCCGTTGTTGTTGACCCCATCACCCACCTCATCAATGCAGGCGAGGAAGCTGACGTTAAGTCCATGCTGACACGCCTAATTGACCTCCTGAAAACCAAGCAGATTACCGCAATGTTCACAAACCAGACACACAGGACAGATCTGGAGCGAACCGAAGCTGAAGTCTCATCCATAATGGATACGTGGATTCTGCTTCGGGATATTGAAATCGGCGGAGAACGAAACCGCGGTATATACGTCCTGAAGTCTAGGGGTATGGCGCATTCTAACCAGATACGCGAGTTCCTCTTGACAAGCAAAGGCGTAGACATAGTTGACGTTTACACGGGACCCGCCGGAGTGCTAACAGGTTCAGCGCGACTATCGCAAGAGACACTTGAAAAAGCTGCTGAAGAGTCGCGCATAGAAGCAATCGAGAAACTACAACGCGACCTTGAACGCAAACGCAAATTCATGGAAGCTCAAGCTGTCGCTTTGCAGGTAGAATTTGAGACCAAAGAGGAAGAAATCAAACAACAGCTCAACCAAGAAAAACGACAAGAAAAAGTATTATCTGAGAATCGCCAGAAAATGGCGCATTCGCGCAAAGCAGAAAAAGAATTAACCACCAACGATACTGTTAAGTTACCTGATAGTTAGTGAGTTGGAACAGTCGGCTTTTTGCCTTGCAGGAGTTCGGGTATGGTTGCTATTTGGATTTTGGGATATTTGTGACCACATGTTGGTGACTCGTAGTATCCCGCTTCCATTGCTGCGATTTTCATTGGTTGAGTTGGTTCGTCAAGCGTTATCAATAAACCCATAGCTGACTGTGTATTCTGCACAGTTCCAATTAGGTCTCTAATTTCACCAGCTCCCACATTATGACCACCTTTCACTTGCACAACTATTCTCTGTAAGTCAATGTTATTTCCTTCTCTGAAAGTTAGCCATCCATCTATGCCTTTGTCAGCACCTTTCTTGCCATAGGGGTTTTTGCTTGACTGACCAACTGGAAAACCTTCTACCAACGAAACAGCCCAATATTGGAGTTGGTACTTGTTTTCCTCTGCCAGTTTTTTAGCTCCAGCCAAATCAACAGGTTCGCCAATTATCGTATAGTCCTTATCGGCGTAAACATGAATTTTCCTCAGACGGGAACGAATAAGCGAAATTGCCAAGTGAGTTACGTCTATACCAACCCATCGTCTCTTCAATTCCTGAGAAGCCATAATCGTAGTTCCACAACCACAGAAAGGGTCAAGAACAGTTTCCCCCTCATGTGTGCTAGATTTGATTATTCTCTCTAAGAGCAAAAGGGGTTTTTGGGTTGGGTAATCTAGGCGTTCAAAAGCATAAAACCATTCACCACCATGGCAAAAGGCTTTTTAGGACAGGTAACTTAATTTAATTTAACAGTATAACTACCAACAAATGAAAAAATAGAAGAATCAGATATGAACGAGAAAAAAGAAAACAGCCTCAAGGCTCAGAAGACAAAAAAAGCCTCAGCGGTTTGGGAGTTGCGACTTTACGTTGCAGGGCAAACACAAAAGTCAATTATGGCCTTCGCGAATTTGAAGAAAATCTGCGAGGAACACCTCAAAGGCAAATACCAAATCGAAGTTATTGACCTGTGCGAGAATCCGCAGTTGGCTCAAGGCGACCAGATCTTAGCTATTCCAACGCTTGTGCGGAAGCTTCCTCCGCCGCTAAGAAAAATCATCGGAGACCTCTCAAACACTGAACGCGTACTCGTGGGACTTGACATACGTCCACGCACATAATTAAAATTGAAGGGTGGATCAAAGAGGATTTTTTTGAAAGAAGATAAGGAAAAAGATTCCACAGAAAAATTCGAAAAGTCTTTGCAGGCAACAGGGAAAGAAAAGTACGTCCTGCGCCTATACGTTACGGGCATGACGCCGAAATCGGTCAGGGCATTTGAGAACATAAAGAAAATCTGTGAAGAAAACCTTCAAGGCCGATACGAACTTGAAGTGATTGACATTTACCAGCAACCCGAATACGCCAAAACTGAACAGCTACTTGCAATGCCCACCCTCATCAAAAAGCTTCCTTTGCCATTAAGAAAGCTCATCGGCGACATGTCAAACAAAGACCGCGTTCTCGTCGAACTGGATTTAGTTCCTAAAAAATAAAGAATTTAAAGAAGCCCACCTAAATGGACGAAAAAGAAACATCCCAAAAAAGTCTTCTCAAAGAGATTGAAGAGCTACGCGAACGCCTATTGGAAGCTTTAGATACCCTGAGAGCTATACACAGCGGCGAAGTCGATGCTCTAGTCGTTGCCACGCCCCAAGGCGAACAAATCTACACTATAACTGGTGCAGAAAAACCCTACCGCGTTCTCATTGAAGAAATGAAAGAAGGCGCCGTCATTCTTTCAGACGATAACACCATATTGTATTGCAATAGTGGCTTTGCAAAAATGATAAAATGTCCTCTGGAAAAAATCGTGGGCATCAATATCAAAAGCGTGGTTTCACCAACCTACAAGTCAGCCTTTAACAAACTGTTATCCTTAGCCAGAACAGGCAAGGGCGCAATAACCAAAGAAATCACGCTTCAAACAAAAGACGACACCTTAGTGCCAACACAGATTTCAATCAACTCGTTACAAACGCGCAACATAACCATGACCTTCCTAGTGGTAACCGACCTAACTGAGCATATGGAAGAAGAAGTGAAACGTTACACAACGGAATTAGAGTTGGCGCAGCTTGCGTTGTCGGAAAGTGAGCAGCGCTGGGCAACCACCTTGGCAAGCATCGGTGACGCAGTCATTGCTACTGACACCTCCGGCAAAATAACATTCATGAATACCGTGGCTGAACAATTGACCGAGTGGACCCTGAATGAGGCTTGGGGGAAACCAGTTCAAGAAATATTCAGAGTCATTAACGAGTTCACTCGTAGAAATGTTGAGGACCCTGTTGCCAGAGTCGTCATAGAGAAGGGAATGATTGATGGTTTAACCAACCACACAATTCTGGTTCGGAAAAACGGAACCGAAGTTGCAATTGACCATAGCGGAGCACCCATTAGAGACAAAGACGGTAAAACTACGGGTGTCGTGCTCGTCTTCCGAGATATTACCGAACGCAAGAAGTTGGAAAAGGAGGCTCATCGGCTGCTTGGGGCTGTTCAACAAGAGAGGGATAAGATATCATCGCTGTTAAATAGCATAAATGATGAAGTGTGGTTTGCTGATACAGAGAAAAGGTATACTTTGGCTAATCCTTCTGCAATTAAGGAGTTCAAGTTAGATTCCTCTGCTCAGAGCATAAACGTTGAAAAGTATCGTCCTGATGGCAGCCCACGACCTGTAGAGGAAGCTCCGTCACTGCGTGCACTTAAAGGCGAAATCGTGAAAAATCAAGAGGAAATAATTAGAACTCCTGCGAGTGGTGAGTTGCGGTATCGCCAAGTCAGTTCAGCCCCTGTTAGAGACAGTGAAGGCAACATCATCGGGTCGGTATCGGTGGTGCGTGATATTACTGAGCTTAAGCAACTTCAGAACCGCCTTCAAGAGCACGCTGAAAATTTAGAGAAGCTTGTTGAAGAACGCACAAAACAGCTTAAAGATTCTGAACGTTTAGCTGCTATTGGTCAGACTGCTGGCATGGTTGGTCATGATATTCGTAACCCGTTGCAGGCTATTAGTGGCGATTTGTATTTGATAAGAGAAGAACTAAGGAGCATGCCTAAGAGTGAGGCTATGGAAGAGAGCGTTGAGGCGATTGAAGAAAACACTGCTTACATAAACAAGATAGTTAGCGACTTACAGGACTACACAAGACCCCTTACACCAAACATTGTAGAAATAAATATCAAAGACCTAATCAACAGTACGCTTATAGTAGTAAACATCCCAGAAAATATAAAAACCGAAGTAACCATTCAGGAAAATTTGAGTCTCAAAGTTGATCCCACTTATCTAAGGCGAGCACTAACAAATCTTACTACTAACGCAGTGCAGGCAATGCCAAATGGAGGCAAACTAACAATTAAAGTACTCTCAAATAAAGACAGAACAATTATTAGCGTTAAAGACACTGGTGTAGGCATTCCAGAAGAAGCCAAGCCTAACTTGTTTAAGCCATTGTTTACTACTAAATCGAAGGGTCAAGGCTTAGGCTTAGCAGTTGTTAAGCGATTAACTGAAGCGTTAGGCGGCACAGTTACATTTGAGAGCCAAGAAGGTAAAGGAACAAAATTCATAATAGAATTACCTTTGGAAGCAGATAAACACCTATAAATTCTTACTCTTCAATTAACTTGGAACTTCTAATGAATTTTTATAAGCCAATGCTTGCTAAACCTGCTTCTAAGCCTTTTTCGAGCAAGGATTGAATTTTCGAGTTAAAATGGGAGTAGGGAGAGGATAACCATACACTTCGGCGACAAACACTTCATGCAAATCAATGGTCGGCTAAATTTCAAAGTCAAGATGGAACGGTTTCATTTCCACCTTTCCCATCTAATGCTGCTCAACTGCTCAAGGACCTGAAAATGCAAAGGCAGAATTTGAGAGAGAAGAGTGGGAATTTAACCCCGAGAAAATGGGAATCCCAGACATTAGAGAGAAAACTGATGCGGCAGAAATCACTCACTACCAGTGATGGAACAATAACCAGTGAAGTTAATCCGCTCAAGACTGTTAAGGAACAACTTGGCTATAATGAACTCTACATTAAGAGTCTCTTAGAGTCTGAAGAGTCTTTTTGGAAGCGAGGATTCGCTAAACGCTTCTTTGAAAGATTAATCCTTATGACGCCTAAAACCACTGGTTACAATGAGAAGCTGTATAGTTTCGCTCAAAACATGCTTGATGAAGAGCGAAGGCTTGAGCTTGAGGTTTTTGAGAAGGCTGTTTCTAAATTAGCGGCGGTTGGGCTTAGTCGCCCTTGAGGAAATCATTGTCAATTTTGCTCATGAGACAACCGTTTCCCTGATACATTCTCGTATTTATGGTTCTTCAGAATATTAGTCTTTCAGTTAATTTTTTTTAGTGAAAGCTCTTAAAGAAGATAAGAAATAAAGTTCTTGAAGGAAAGAAGAGATTTCACCGATGACTTTGAGAACAATAAAGGACGTGATTTAAATCCGAGTAATCGCCGACCTGCATATTCATGGTCGTTACAGTCGGGCAACAAGCGAGCAAATGAGCATTTCTGAAATCGCTCGCTACTCAAAAATTAAGGGTTTAAACATGGTTGGCACTGGCGATTTTACTCATCCGCAATGGCTCAAAGAAATCAAGGAAACTTTAACGCCTGAACAGGATACAGGCCTTTTCAAATTAACCAGCAACATGGACTCCTCTACTCGCTTTATGCTTACAACCGAAGTATGCACCATCTTCGATTATAAAGGCGAATCAAAAAAAGTCCACCATGTCATACTGACCCCAAGCATGGAGACCGCTATTCAAATTAATGAATCACTTAAGCGCTATGGCGATTTAGCCTCAGACGGCAGACCAATCCTAAACATGACCGCTCCACAACTCGTTGAGCAGGTGATGGCTGTTTCAAGCGAGAACATGATTTTTCCAGCGCACGCTTGGACACCATGGTTTAGCATTTTCGGCGCCTTCAGCGGCTTCGACACCGTAGAAGATTGTTATCAAGACATGACAAAGCACATTCATGCTTTAGAAACTGGACTCTCGTCTGACCCAGCGATGAACTGGCGGCTGAGCAAGCTTGACCGGTTTGCGCTTGTTTCAAACAGTGACTGCCACAGTTTTTGGCCATGGCGCATCGGCAGAGAAGCCAACGTTTTCGAGCTTGAAAAATTCACTTACCAAGAAGTTACGGGCGCCATAAAAAGCAATGATCCAGCACGGTTCAAGTTTACAATTGAAACTGACCCTGCTTACGGCAAGTATCATTGGACTGGACACCGCAACTGCAAAGTGTCCCTCGCACCGCAAGAAGCCATAAAATTCAATAATGTTTGTCCTGTTTGCAGAAGAAAACTTACCAAAGGGGTAGAGCAACGCGTTGAAGAACTTGCGGACAGACCTATAAACTTCAAACGTGAAGGTGCACCAGGGTTTTTGCGTTTGCTTCCACTCTCCGAAATTATAGCTGCAGTGTTAGGTACTGGTTCGCCTTCGACTCAAGCCGTTTGGAAAAACTATAATTTGCTGGTTGAAAAATTCGGGGATGAGTACACTGTGCTAATTGATACGCCGATGGATGCGCTGGCTACGGTGGTGGATGCGCCGATAGCTGAAGCCATCGTTAAAGTTAGAAACGGCGCCGTTAAGGTTACGCCAGGATACGATGGCGTGTATGGTCAGATTGTTTTAGGCGTTGAAGCTCCAGCGGTTAAGCCTAAGCCTGCGCATGGAAGTGTTCAGCAGTTGAACATTGCTGATTTCTGGTGATGAATTTCAAGTTATCGTTAATCGGCTATTTAGAAAAACAAAATGATTTAATTCTCTCAAATAATTCTAGTTAAAACGTTTAGCTTTACAAGGATAGATTACTCTTGAAAGACCTTCTAACCAAAATCAACAACACAGCCATCCAAAAGTTCGGAGCACAATACGCCGAAGCCAGAGCACAAAAACTCTACAAAACAATGCTCACTTTGAAAGAGGAGCGTGTGGAAGCAGCTAAGCAGGGCATTGAAAATGGCGTTGCCTTGCGTGTGCTTGTAAATGGCGCGTGGGGTTTCGCTTCAGTTGGATCATTGAACAGCGAAATTTTGGAAAGTGCTGTTTCGGATGCTTGTAGAATGGCTAAAATTGCTAGTTCACGGTTGAAAACGCCGATTAAACTTGCCGAAGCTAAAGTGGTCAATGACCGTGTTGAGTCGAAACCGAGGAAGAATCCGGCAGATATTCCGATGGAGGATAAAATTAAAACGGCTTTGGCGGTAAACAAGACTGGTTTGGGCTTTGATAAGCGAGTAAAAAGTTGCACAATAGACTATCTTGATTTGACTGGAACCAGCTATTTTGTGAACAGCGACGGCACAAGCATAGAGCAGGATAAACTGTATGTTTGGGCAAGAATAACTGCTTCAGCCTTAAACGAGGGCGTTTTCACTTTTAGCCGAGAAGAAATAGGCTCCACAGCAGGCTACGAAGTATTCGATGAGCAAGCCCCCGAGGTCTTGGGCGAAAAAGTTGCGAAACGCGCGATTGAACAGTTAAACGCTAAATCGCTGAAGGGCGGAACGTTCCCAGTTGTTTTGGGTCCGAACGTGGTGGGTGTTTTTGTTCATGAAGCGTTTGGGCATTTGGCTGAAGCTGACTTAGCCCTTTCGGGCGGTGTTTTAGCAAGTAATATGGGGAAAAAAATCGGTTCAGATTTGGTAACGTTTTATGATGATGGCACAATCGAGGGATCTTTTGGCGCTTTCAAATATGACGATGAAGGGGTCCCAACCCAGAAAACATTGCTCATAAAAGACGGCGTAGTTACGGGTTTAATGCATAACCGTGAGACCGCCCAAAAATTCAATGCTGAACCCACAGGTAACGCAAGGGCTGAAGATTTCCGTGTGGAACCAATCATCCGTATGCGTTGCACTTACATGGCGCCCAGAGACCGCTCTTTTGAAGAATTAATCGAAAAAGTCAAGGTAGGTTATTACTTTAAGAGTTTTAGGGGTGGGCAAGCTAACCTTGACGGCACTTTCCAAGTTGGCATCCAAGAAGGCTACGAAATTATCAACGGAGAAATAGGCGAACCAGTCCGCAACGCTTCAATAAGCGGTAACACGCTTGAAACCTTGCATAAGGTTGACGCTGTGGGAAAAGATTTCCAGTTAGACCCAGGAAGGTGCGGGAAAGGCCAAACAGCCTTCATTTGTGATGGTGGACCGCACATTAGAGTTAAAGAGGTGGTTGTTGGTGGCAGTGCTTGAAAAAAATACAATGCTAAGTTTAGCGGAAAACGCAGTAAATGAAGCCTTGAAAAAGGGAGCCTCTGAAGCCGAAGCCTACGTTTACGAGGGGCAAGCAACAAGCATCGGCATTGAACTGGGTCAAATCAGCAAAAGCAATAGGATAATTGACCGAGGCTTAGGTATCCGAGTAGTAACTAATAAAACGGTAGGTTTTGCTTACACAAACATCCTTGACGATGCAAACGCTATTGAAAGCGTGATTCTCAGGGCTTTGAGTGCTGCAAAAGCAAGTAAACCTGACCAGGACTGGAATGGGCTTCCACAAAAGAAACCTTATGCTTCACCAGAGAAAACCTTTGATGATAAAGTTGTTGACCTTGGCTCAGAAGAACTAGTTAACGTAGCTTCAATCATGTTGGATGCTGCTGGGCAAGTGGATAAACGCGTTTTCCCGATTGAAGGAGGAATAGGCAACGCTTACATTTCTAACGCCATCGCCAACTCAAACGGAATCACAGGTTTTGATAAAGGAACGGTTATTGAATGCAGTTTGGCGACGTTGGCTAAGGAAGGCACTGCGGTCACGCCTGTTTGCTTTGAATTTAACGCTTCAAGAAACTATAACGTTGACCCAGTTTGGGTTGGAAAAGAAGCAGCGAAACTGGCGGTTTCAGCGTTAAAAACTAATTCAGTTGAAACCAAATCTACTACGCTTATACTGACGCAGTTTGCATTGCAAGACCTTTTTGCTTACACGTTAGTTAACGCTGTTAAAGCTGACAATGTTCAGAGGAATCAGTCTCCGTTTAAAGGAAAAATCGGAGAAAAAGTTGCTTCAGAAAACCTAACCATTTACGACGAGGGCTTATTCCCCGGCGGACTCCGCACTTGGGCTTTTGACGGCGAAGGAGTGCCACATCAGAAAACAGTGGTCATAGAGAAAGGTGTACTGCGCAATTTCCTATACGATAGCTACTCCGCAAAAAAAGAAGCGAAAGAAAGCACTGGGAACGCTTCAAGGGCTGGGTACCTGTCAACACCCAGCATCGACACTACAAACTTTCACGTTATGCCTGGAAACAAAACATCCGATCAACTACTAAGCGAAGTAGATGACGGCTTAATAATTTATTACCTACAAGGCGCTCATAGCAGTAATCCTGTGAGCGGCGAATTCTCAGTTGTTGCAACTCCAGCTTGGAAAATAAAGAAAGGCGAAATAGTCCACTGCAGCCGAGGCGTAATGTTGGCAGGCAACATTTTCGAGGTGCTGAAAAACGTGAGTTTGGTCGGTAGCAATGAGCGGCAGATGGGGCAGTTGATTTCTCCATGGATTCAAGTTGAGAACGTGCGAGTGATCGGAAAATAGTGTTGAGTCGAGTTGTTTTATTGTATAGTGAAAGAGGGATAGGGAGTCTCGCTTCTAAGGCAATTAAGCCCAAAAACTCTTTGAATACTCGCCTAAAACGCCCTCGTATATGTGCTTAGTTTGCTGCGCGATTTTTTCCCAATCGTACTTTTCTTGAACTCTTTTATAGGCGTTTTCTCTGATGCGTTTTCGGTAGTTTTCATCAAGCAAAACCTTGGTTATTCCCCAAGCCAAAGAATCAGGGTTATTTGGGTAAACTTTAACTCCTGTAACGTCATGCTCAATGATTTCTGATAAACCGCCAGTGTCAGATGCAACCACTGGGCTTTTCGCTGCCATAGCTTCTAACGCGACGATTCCGAACGGTTCGAAAAGTGATGGCACAACGGAAACGTCAGCGCATTTCTGAAGTTTAAGCAAAGTTTGCTCATCGAGAAAGCCTTCGAAAAGAACTTTATGCTCAAGTCCCATGCTGCGAACAATGTTTAGCAGTTGCTCTTTCATGTAGCCGCTGCCGACAATTATGAATTTAGCGTTGACTTTCTCCAAAATCTTGGGAACAGCGTTAATTAATACGTGGATGCCTTTTTCGTAAACCAGCCTGCCTACAAAGAGCACTATTTTTTCTTCAGGCAAAGCAAACTTGCTTCGGAAATCCTTTAAATCAGCATCAATATCGTTGTAACAATCCGTGTTTACGCCGTTAGGAACCATGACTAACTTGTCGCTTGGAAGACCGAAAGCCCATTTAACGTGCGTAATCATGTATTCACTACAGCAAATTACCCTCCAAGCTTCATATGTTAACCAAGCTTCAGTTTCATGAATCATTTTTTCAGTGCTGGTGTGTAATCCGTCTCTTCTGCCCATCTCAGTTGAATGCATGGTTACCAAGAGGGGCTTTCGGAAAACATGTTTGAGTCCTATGCCTGCATTTGCCACAAGCCAATCGTGAGCGTGAAAAACATCAATTTTATTAGCGATTTTCCGTGTTAACGCCGCCGTTTCCTTTTGCATATTCAAGTTCATTAGGTAAACCCATGTTGCGAAATCTGGTGCTGGGTTCTTGTAAGAGTCAATACGGTAAACTTCAACGCCATCAATTATTTCATGGGAGGGTGCATCTGGAAAATCGCAAGTTATCACGTAAACCTTTACGCCTTGTTTTGCTAAACTTTTTGATAAAAAGTAAACGTGCGGTGATATTCCCCCGATTATTCTGGGCGGAAACTCCCAGCTCAGCATCATAACAGTTAAATCGTCTTTCATTTGCCCTTTAAGCCTCCAGATGTACTATTGTATAGTTTAAGGATTTCTGTTATCCAAGAAGTCGGGTTGGTGGAGATAACGACTATTTTTTCTTTCGGCACCTTGTAAATCCTAATGACCTCATCACGCATCCACTCTGATTTAACGCTGATTTTTTCTGCCTCATAAAAACCCAGCCACTCAACACCTTTGATAGCCATGTTGTAGGATGTATTTGTGTTTGGAGAACGATGGTCTTCCAAGCTTTCAACAGAATAAACAAACGGTATGCCAAGGCCGTTTTTCAAAGTGACCGCTGCTGGAATGAAATGCCAGTCGTAAACGTCTACGAGGTCGATTTGCTTTTTGGCTTGGTAGTAAATGTTGGCTGCGGCTCTTTCAACTTCTTGGTTTAGTGTTAAAACCCACGTTAAAACTCCTATGTGTGTTCGAACAGGGTTTGATACTCTGACTGTTTTTACTCCTGTTGGTTCTTGAGCTGAACCGGTAAAAAAATCGTCGTAAGTTACAACGTTGACTTCCACATTACTTGCGACGAGTTGGGTTGATAAGGCTTTTACGTATTCTGAGAGTTTACCTACAACTCTTGGTGGATACTCCCACGAAAAAATAATGATTCGCATGTTTCCACTACGTGAAAAGCGAGCAGACCTTAATTATTCCTCTTCCATTAAGATAATACCGTTTTTTTCCTTCATTATCAACGAAGCTCTCGGCGAAGCCTTCTGACTTGTACGTGTCTAAAATGCTCTCGATCTCATTTGGGTCTTTCTGCAAAAGCCTAGCTACTTCTTCGCCTCTTCTTGCCAAATCAGCGGCTGTAGCGCATAAGTTATGCAGTGTTTGCAAAACCTTGTCTGGAAACGGGAGTTCTTCTCTCATTTTTAACGCACCGCGCTGTCAAATAATTATGACAACTTCTCTTATAAACGCTTACGCGATAGTTTCTTAGAAAAGCTTGGTTGCATCCTGCATTTGCTTATTTAGGACAGTATAACGGTTTTTGGCATAATTAACTATTGTTTTTCTTAGTTTTTCGCCTTTTTCTTCTGAATCCTTAATTTCTTTGAACTTGGATGCTAATTTTTGGTCTTTAAGGGAGTTTTTTGCCCAGCTTTCAAAGTCTCCATTGCAAACGTGGAACTCTATGGCTTTGGCGTTAACTTCTTTGAGTGCTTTAATGAATCCTTTCAGGCTCCAAGCCATGGTTCCCGTGTAATATTCCTTTCCAACACCTGTGTAGAACAGGAAAGGCTCGTTCGCCGTTAAAATCGCCATCCTAAGCCTAGCTTCAAAATCGATTAGCAACGTTTGCGCTGCCGCGAAAGCATCCATGGGCGACTCGAATGGGCTGAAGTAAGAGTGGACTTCTCCTGGTCCGCCGCCTGCAGTGAACATATAGTATAAATGGTCGCTTATTTGGAAGTCACGCCAAAGTTTGAGAAATTCGCGGTCGTCAGCTTCTTTTATGAATGGCTCCAATCGCCGCAAAGTGGTGTAGTATGCCCATTGCATTACGTTGCCAAGCCACCCAGTTTGGTCTCGTTGGATATCTGCCCAGGAAACGGTGCCTCCTGTTTCAGGTACATCAATTTCGCCTGCTGGCGCATGCCTAGCCACTACTTCGGAAGGCGTAGCCATCTGCAAATGCTCAAACCTCAATATCTCTTCGGGAAGGTGCTGTAGAAAGCTGTGGATGCCTGTTTCGGGCCAGTGATGTTCGCCGAAGGTTTCGTAGTCAGGGAAAATATTGATGCATGCGCCCGGTGTGCCTGCTAACCAACCTGCGTATTTATCCGCTGTCAGGGGCCATTCGGGCCACCACCTTGCCGAAAACCGAAAGCCAATGTCGTCTGTTAGTTTGTAGTTGCGGAGTAATACGTGAATTTTTTTAGCGCCTTTTGGCGTGTAAACGTAGTTTGGAGATTTTTCGCCAAGGATTTTCTCGACGCCTTCAGTGTAGATGCCCTTGTAGCCTATGGATTCAACTGTTTTAGCTATGGTGTTGTTGTAGAGAAGTTCAGTGTTCTCGAAAATGTTCGTTGTGTAGCCTAGTAAGTCTTTTACGGTTTGCTTGTGCATTTTTGCCTGTTCAATGAACTCTTCTTTGTCAGGATAAAGGCTGGAAATTGAGTGATAGTAGGTTTGATTTAAAAATTCCACGCGTCCAGTGGCGGCAAGTTGCTTGAAAGTTTCAAGGAGGTCTTGGTTAAACATTTCGCATTGCTCAAGGAACACTCCTGAAATGCTGAATGAGACTTTAACCTGCTTGCGCTCATGCTTGTGCTTATCTATCGAATCGAGTAGTATCTGGTTTGAAGGAAAGTAGCATTTGCGTGCAGCACGCTTGAAAATTTCTCTGTCAACCTCATTATCAAAATAGTAATTGAATAGTTCTTGTTTCTTCAAGCGCCTGAAGACTTTGCCTTCCCAAAACAAGTTCCGCCTTAGTCTGTGCGGTTGATGAACCTCGAAAGTGAACACAACATCCGTCATAACTCTTCGCCTTAAGCACACAATATTATAAGGTACATTTATTTTTAATTTGCCATTTATTTACTCTATACAATAGCTATGCCAAAATCCGAGAGCCTAACTCTGCAACAAGCCAATTCTTCATTTGATTCTTTCTAAGAGTTTTCGGAAGGGTTGTCTCAGGACCAAGTGTCGTTGACGCAATAGCTAATGCTTCAGTAACCACGAATCCCATACAGGCGAATAAACAGCAGTTAAAAGAAAAAAAATTAAATGGTGGCTATTTTTTCTTCTCTTCTTTCTCTTTCGGCTTCGAACCGATTTCAACGCATAATATATTTACCTGATAGTTTTTGTCGCCAACCTGCATTTTTCCCTGGGCATGATAGCCTCTGCTTCCAGTCTTGAAATTCTTCTCACCGCTCAAGATGAAAGTCTGTTTTGCACCTTTAAGTTGAATTGTTGCCATATCTACGTCGCTCATTTCAAAGTTCACCTTTGCAATTTAGACAGTGGTTTGTGCCTTTTCACCTTTTCGCTCCCAAAGCCACTTGCAGAGAGTCTACCTTATTTTTTTCGTTTTTTCATTGCACGCAAATCTATCACTATCATGCAAATAAAGGGCAAGGAGAGATAGAAAACCGAAAAGAACGCGTTGCTAAAAATTTGGGCGTAGGAGTTCGACAGGACAGTTTTTGGATTAGATAAGTCCAAACCAACCCCCTTTCAACGCCGCAAGTATTCCTGAAGCAGTTAACGTTAAAACTAAGCTCACTAGGAATTGGATAAAAATTCTTTTTTGCTTCCCAAACATCAGATTCGAAATAATTGAGGATAAAACAAACATCCAAGCGAATGCGCAAACGAAAATTCCCACTGTAATGTTAGAATTTAACAATGAGGCTAAAGATGGAATAGATCCCATGGAGGATACCATTGTGGTTAGGGCTGTCTTTGTAAAAATTTGGTAAGTTAGCATTAAAAGCCAAGCTATAGCCAAGCAAAGGGAAGTTACAATAATGCCTCTAGCCAACCAAACCACCGAACGGATTTATTGACATACAATGTTTTATAACATTTACCATTCCAATTCAGCAATTTAGCCAGCCCTCTTACTTAGTGAACCCGTTTTTTGCTACCCAAACTGCCAAACAAAAAGTAGACCCTTAGCGTCATAGCTTTATTCGAGTAATAAAATGGTGCGGTCGCCGGGACTTAAACCCAAACCAGAGTGTGTGAAAACTCAAATTTAGTTTTAGAAATTGCGTCTTATATGCGAAAAACACGGCCCCAAGCCTACCATATCAGCATAAACTTAGCAAGTTTCTGAAATTAAAATTAGTTTTTACACAGTCTCAAACGGGTTCAAATCCCAACTAAGCGCGCTGCCTTGTCTCTAATTTGCTCATATGAGTATGTTGGATACGCTTTGTTTGGAGGTTAGCAGAAATTAACAAAGTGTTGTCTTGGCAACGAGATTGCGCGCTAAGCTTCGCTTAGTCCAGCTCTTTCTCTGAAGTACAAACGTCGCAATTCCAGCGAACAAACCAGAGACAATGGCACCGGAAATTGCGATCCAACTATTCCTTATCCATGTGAGTGGTGTTTTGGGAATGGCAACGTAAAGAGAATGACTAGCCTGCCCAGATGCATTGTTAAATGAATTTCCCCACCACTTGCTGGCTCTAATAACGGTTGCATCGCCAGGGTACCCAAAAGATCCTTCTCCGCTCTTGTTTATATATATTGTTAAGGGTTGCATTCCGTCTCGAGTTATCGTAACTGTTGCATTATCCACAACACCAACCCAATAGTTGCCCTCTGCCACCTGAATCGTTACGTTTTCGCCTATCTTTGGGTTTTCAGGCGACACTGAGATTATCCACCAGCCGTCTTGCGTATTTCCAATGCCGAAGGCCCACCATAACGGAACCCCCAACGCCTGAATTAGTAACAGTAGAACCGCCACAAAAACTAAGGTTCCACATAGAAAACTATAGCTTATGTTCCTTTTCCGCATGATAGCTTTTTGTTGGTAGGTTTGGTATTAAAGCTTGCCCAAGCATGTTACGCGCTGCAAAGACTTCGGCAGAAAATGAACATAATTAGAAAAGAGGAATCGTCTATCTGGAAAACAAAGAGGGGGTTGATGTGCTATCAGTTTCAACCAGTCTCAGATCTTCTTTTTGCTTAGGGTACTGCGGAAGGTTTTTTTGCATTTTGCACAGTCGAAAAGTCCAATTTCCAACTGGGTTTTCTTTCCTGTTTTGTCGGCTCTGCCTGCCATAACCCATTTCTTCCTCGGTGAAGCAGCTTCCGTTCCACATGTTTTACATTTTGCCATAAGTTCGCCTCCATGAATGTGATAACAGAATTGATGAGTGGAACAACGAATAAAACTTTGCCTACCAAGCGATTAGGGCAAGTGGAAAAACCCGGAACCTGAAACCGAAAAATCGTCTGCGCCCAAGGAAACACTGAAAAACATGTTAGGAAAGCGCTCCAATGCCCAGAGTGAGTCGGACCGGCTTACCCCAAATGAGACTGTGTAAAAACTAAAATTTCTCTCAAGAAATTGCTATGTACATAAATAAATCATAGTCAGATCCAAAGATTATTCGCATAAAGCCAGCAATTTTCTGAGATCTTTTTGAGTTTTTACACAGCCTCAAACGGGTTGGCAGAAGCGCTGAAGATTTAATCATTTACAGAATAACCAAAAATGAGAGTCCTGACGAAATCTTCGAGTGGATAAAGCAAGTGAAACTCGTGAGACCTGAGCTTTCAGATTTTATAAACTTCATGACTATCATAGGACTGCGCCTTGTCAAGCTGTAGCCAGCTACAATCTCATAATCAAATTGAGCAAAGAAGGCAAGCTCAGCGAATATTACTACTCTGAGCGGAGCGTTCTTGAACACTTCAAATTCAAAAAAATCTTTTTCAGAAGAAGCAAGAAAACTTACATTAGCTTTGTCTCGGCGGACTTAGTCAACAGAATGAAAGTAAAGAAACCTTTGTCGAGCGTGCTCGCAGTACAAAACTCTGTTAAAAAGAAAGGCTTGAAATTGCGATTCTCTGACATACGCGAAACACATGGAACTTTGCTGACTAAGTATCTGAAAGACAACGAAATAGACTTCTTGCACGGCAGAGCAACAAGCAACGTATTCATGAGAAACTACTTCAACCCATCATTAATCAGTGATTTGAAAGCGAGAACCTTCAAAGCTACAGGCGAAATAAAAGCAAAAATTCAGGGAGAAGCTGAGCATTCGCTTATAGATGCTTCTTGAATCTTCTATAGACGCATTCCTTTGGTTCCTCAGCGAGCGTCATGGAACATTCTGTCTTGGTAACTCTCTGTAAGCTAAGAAGTCCCTTAAGCTTTGTCTCATATTTTTTTAAGATTTGGTTAATCGAACCTAAATTATTTATATTGAATCAAATTATAAGTGGCTTAAAGGTTAATGAATTGGGCGCAGAAAACAAGGATTTAATAAAACAACTTCGGGACCTGAATGATAACATTGAGCTTCTCACAAAAGTTACTGCAGTTAGTATTGGTGGAAAAGAACTTCTCAAAGCAGCAGAAGACACTTACTCAAAGATTGAAATCCTTGATAAACTTGGCATTCCTGACAAAATAATTGCTTTGATTATTGGAAGCACGCCTGATTCCATAAAATCATTGAGAAGTCAACAGAAGAAAAAATCCAAAACTAACATGAAAAAGGATTCTGAGTCCCAACCAGAAACAAAGAAAGATGATAAGGCATGATGAGCGAACAGCAGTTTAACAAGATGATGGAAAAACTTGACGTTCTGATTAAAATTACAGCTGCTAATGTTTTCCAAGGCAAACCAATGGCAGATGCCATAGTTTTTCTTGCTAACTTGGATTTTGGAAATACCGATATTGCCAATATTCTTGGAACTACTCCAGCGTATGTAAACAAAGTAAAATGTGGAGCGAAGAAAGGAAAGCAAGTGAAACCTGAAAACTCGCTTAAGACTGACGAGAAAGAAGGCGAGAAGTCTGGCGAGAATTCAAACTGAAGTGTTTCAAGCGATATGGGACAAAGCAAAGTCCGAAAACCCTTCAATTAAGCCCAGAGCAATTTACTTAAGAATAGAGCAGGTAAAAAAAAGATACAAAAACACAATTTCTTCAAGAATGGCGTCTAATATCCTCGCAGCGGAAATGGGTATTGACATTCACAGACTATTAAGAAATAATGCTGATGAGCTAAAAGAATTGCAAGAACTTGTAAGAGCTGCGCAGCCACAGTTTATTGTCACAAACAAGAAAGAAATCAAAAAAGAAAGGAACACGGAAATTGTTATTGAAAAACAAATCGTTGATAGTTTTGGATTGCCACCCAATCTTTCGCAAGAAGCAAATAGAATGGCTAACTTGTATCCTCGAATGTATGTTATTGAGAACCTTATCCGATTGTTTGGTTACGGGTAGTTTGAGTTTGTGCGTACGCACGAGGAGAGCAGACAGATGAAAGTGACATTGACATTCTAGTAACCTATTCTGAGGGAACGGATTTGCTCTTAGTTGCAGGTCTGAGACGTTACTTAAGGAGGAAACTACAAGTAAAAGTGAAGCGATACCAGTATGAGCAAGGATCGCTTAGAGTGAAGTCACTTGTAAATTTTTTCCTGTTCTGGAGCGCATACAAGATATCGCTATGATAGTTAAGTATGTTTAAATGTATGTTTAAACGTATGTTTAGTTGTGGTTCGCTATGGTAAAAACTATCACTATTAGAGACGAAGTCTATGGAAAACTGCTAACCATCAAGGGAAAAGACGAGAGTTTTAGCGAGTTATTTGACAGGCTGGTTGAGTGCACATCACCTGTGGAAACGCTAAAGAAGCTCAGAGGCAAAGTTGAATTCACAGATAAAGAGACGATGCTTTCAGAACTGTACTCTAAAAGAGCTGAAAAAAGAAGTTGATCATCATTGACTCAGATGTCCTAATTGAAATTTTAGATAGAAAATCCGACAAAGGCGACCAAGCCCTTAAGCAAACTATTGAAAGCGGAGAAGAGATAGCAACGACAGTTATTAGTCTGCACGAAGTTTTATACGGCTTACACAAATACGGCAAACCCGTCAAAGAGCTTCTTTTGCTCCCAATTCTAAGCTACACCAAAAAAGACGCGGTGCTCTCTAGCAAGATTGAACTCGAAGTTGAAAAGAAAGGAAAAACCGCTTGCAGAACTGACGCAATGATTGCAGCCATAACAATTAACAACGGCGCAAAACTATACACCTTCAATCTAAAGCACTTTAACGCGTTTCAAAACCTCGGACTAGAACTCTACCCGTGACTACTCCCACCCATAAATGGTGTGGGGATTCCCGCTCACTTTGCTAAGCCTATGGCGGTGAATTTCGTTTTTTGCTTGAAGGTTTCTGGTTTAGGTTTCTTCTTTGTTGTAGTAGGAGAGCGTTTTCTGTGCTGTGGAACAGTTTGTTTCGGGTTGTTTTTTTGAAGCAAAGCTTAAATCGTCTGCAGGCTGCGTTTACTAGCGTCTTGAAGAGTCAGGGTGTGTCTGGAAAAGGATGGTGTAACGTGCCTCTCACAGAAAAAGTCTCTTTTAAAACGATGTTTCAGAGGGGAAACCGAGTGCAAGTTCCAAAGCTGGTGCGGTGGCGGTTCAAGCTCGAAACAGACCAAATCCTAAAAGTCACCGTAAACGTGCATGGCATATGGGGCACCTCACAGAGCTACCTATCAAGAATAAGCAAAGACGGAAGAATAGTATACCCAAACTAATACTGGATTTGCTGAAGCGTGATAAGCCAAACCTAGTCGGCTACGTCATAGAAGTCACACTTGAACCCTCATAAAACAAATACTAATGCCACTGATGTAACAGTTGAAGACTGGAGCAACCCCAAAACAGATCAATACGGCATCAAAGCAACCACGATTCGGTTTAGGCGTACTAAGAAGCAATGCAGTAGGAAAAATGGTCAACATAAAAACTCACCCTCTAAAAATCGCCGCGAAAAAGTAGCTACCTAATATTTTCTTCCTTCATGATAAGTATGGTTTCTTTGATCAGGATTTCGATGGTTACGCGACTGGACAGGTTAAAATCGGTGTAGTTGGATAAGTGAAAGTTAATTTGTGCCAAAAGGAATTCGCTTCTCCGCTACAACCTTCGTGTAGATTTGGCTTGGAGGCAAACGAAAACTTGAGTCAAATCGCCAGTACATTAAGCGGTTATTACAGTTAAGCCTTTGACTTTCTTGAAGTGCTCTGTGTTTCGGGTTGCTACACTACATTTTCTTGTGAGGGCTATAGCCGCTATGAACGTGTCTCTGAGCCCTATTGGTTGGCCTTCCAATTCAAGTTCCGCGTAAATATGACCTGCCCTTTGAGCTGATCGTGAGGTTAGTGGCAAGAGAACTAATCTGTCTAGCAGTTTCCTTGTGGATTGCAGGGTTTGAACGGATTGTCTCGATTTGTGCGCACCGTAATATAGCTCAAAAGCGTTAATTGCCGTAGTGGACAGAAGCGTTTTTTTCTCCTCAAGTTGAGTCACGAATGCAACGGCTTCCTTGCGGTTTCTTAAGAAGTCTATTAGTATGTCCGTATCAATTATTGTTCTGTTGGGTTCCATTTTTTCCACGACTCATCAATTGAGGTTTTTATCTCTTTGAACTCCGCGTCAGTTATGTTCCAAGAACCTGCCAAATCAGATATCTTTCTTCCTTTTTCTCTTCGTTTAATCAGATCTTTCATGGCTTCCTCTATTGACACTGGCCGCCTCAACTTGACCTGCAGTTCACCAGCGATTTCGCTAAGTTTGGCATACGTTTCCTTGCTGACTTTAATGGCTTTAACTTCGCTCAATATTTACACCTAGTAGAAAAAGTGGAGAAAACATACATATTAAACTTTCTCCACATGAAAAATCAACTTTTCTTGGTCCCAGTTAGCAAGCATACGCATAAGGGAGAGTCATTGCTCATCGGGGATGGTTAATTTTCGTTGCTAACGTCTTTTATCTGATAGAAAAACAACACATCTTTTGCGTGTTTTTGAACAGCTTGTTTTAGGTTGCTTCTGTTGGGCAAAGCTTAAATCGTTTGCAGGCTGCGTTTACTAGCGTCTTGAAGAGTCAGGGTGCGTCTGGAAAAGGATGGTGTAACGTGCCTCTCACAGAAAAAGTCTCTTTTAAAACGATGTTTCAGAGGGGAAACCGCGTCCAAGTCCCCAAACTGGTGCGGTGGCAGTTCAAGATGGATTCAGCGCAGGTTTTGAAGGTTAGTGTGATCGCCATCAACGTCTCCATCAGCTGGCAAATCTTCTACGCAAAAATGGGTAGAGACGGACGCATAACAGTTCCGAAGCTCCAGCGGGAACTGCTAAAAGGCAGAGAACAGAGTCTTGTAGGCTACGTTATACACGTTATGCTTGAACCTGCATAAAACACTGAGGCAGAGCACGTGTTGCAGAGAAAACGAAAAATGGGGCAGTAACCTTGTGATGTCGGCTTTAACGTTGGCTGTGGAGGCTGTGCCAACTGCCTTAGCCGCCTATAACCATAAAGAGGTCCTATCAGCGATTCCTCCTGAAAATCCGAGAGAGACGCTTAAGAAAGCCTTGAAGCTTACGCAAAGCATAACGTTGGTTGAGCCGCCAGAGAAGGTTTTGCAGTCACCTGAAATTTGGAGGCTGAGGCGATCTATGGGTCAGCTTGAGCGGGCAAAAACGGAGTCTGCCCAAAAGCTTGCGGAAATCCTGCGGCTAGAGTATCAAGCTATACAAAAATCGGCGAAGGACCACCCTGTTAGCCAAGCGTTGGCAAAGACTGTTGCGAGCACGCCGCCGCCTGCGGTAATTACCGTTGTGTCTCCTTGGAGTCATGACGCGGATGCGTTGGCCATGACCTTGGAGAAACTCAGGGTGAGAGGCTACAATTTGGTTCTCGTTGATACTGAATTAGAGAAATAGTGAAAATGAAAATGCCCTGAGACGGTGTGATTGGGCTGTGGGAGGCTGACTGCGCTATTCATTTCACTGATATTCGCGGGTTTTCTTGCTGGAATTGGTTGTGGTTTTAGGAGAGGCTTTTTTGAGGGAGCTACGTTGGAGTTGTTCGTGCGGGGTCTATAAGTTCCAGCGTGAGTTTGTTTGATAGGCGTTTGAAGATGTCGTCGTGGGAGACGAGTTTCTTTATGTTTAGTGACTTTAGTGTGGCTATTACTGTTGCATCTCTTCCTCCTAAGCCGTCGGTGTAGGCATGTTCTAAGAGAGCATCGAGGGTTTGTGTCATTAATGGACGGTTGAAGTCTGCGATTCTCATGTTTCTTAGATTGATGAAGTAGTCTATTTTCTTGCGAGCGGTTTTCTCTGTGAAGTGTCTAACGAGGTAGTGGGCCACTTCCATGACTATGATGGTGTTGCAGGCAATCTCCTCAGACTTTAAGATTTCTCGCATGGGTTCAAGCACGCGTTCATGTTCGGGGAGGCGTTGGTCGAAATAATAGCACCACATGTTGGAGTCTACGAATATCATACCTGAATCACTTTTGTTTTTCTGCAGGTTCCCACATTTTCTTGAGCTTTAGGGGGTCGATGGCTGGGGTTCCTTCCCTGATACAGCCCTCCATTTCTTTAATGAACTCTTCAGGCGAAATTGGGGGCATAATGATGATGTTTTTTTTCTCTATTTTCAGTCGAGCCTTGCCTCCGGCTTGTAACCCGACCTTGTCGCGGAGCTCCTTCGGTATTAAAACTCTGCCCTTTTTGTCAATAGTTACCTCTTCAGTGCTCATTTTTTCCCACTGAGAATAGTCCCACCGTGGGAAAATATAAACTTTATGATCATTCACCGTGGGTTCTTGCTGAGCCTTCAGAGTTTATAAAAAGTCAGCAAGAAGACCACCCATTTCATTTAGTCGGGGAGAGTGTCAAATAATCTGCACGTTACTTGCCTACCAAAGTAGTTAAATAGAGTTTTTCCCGAGATATAATCTGGCCCTCTGGTGAACTAGGTGACAAGGTCCATTCGCGATTTCAGAGTTACTTTTCGGAAAGAATGGAAAGAGATAGCGGACAAGTGTAAGATTATGGATTTCCTAAATCAGACGGAGGGAAAGAGGACAGTTTCTGACTTCTACGCCAAATTGAAGCGATGCGATGGCTCACGATTCGTGGAATCCTTTTCTGATGCAGTCTTCGACCTGGCATATAAAAGTGGTTCATACATGCTCAGCGATGTATATACTGTAATGGATCCTCCTCTACGAAACGCTTACCAACTACTGGAAGGCAATGCTATGAATAGTCTCATGCAAGAGAACCTGTCAAGGGAAAACGCGATCGATATAATAGCGATTTGCATTTTTTGGGTTCTGCATGAACAGAATGCGGAGGTATGAGTGAAGAATGGCAAAGATCAATATCAAAGAAAAGCCTTCATGGATATTCTATGTCAAAGCATTTGGCGCCTTTTTGATTGGCTATTGTGCGATTGAGGCAGGCCACGAATACATAGTTGATGGATGGCAGAATGCTTCATTTGCTTATTATGGCGGTCTTGTGGTTGTTGGATTTTTTGCGTTCATCATCAGTTTGATTTTTGAAAGAAGGTGGCAAAAGCCCTTTTTGAAATCTTCTTAGTGGACTTCTTCAACGATGCCTTTTATCCCTTTTCTAGCGTCTATTCCTAGTTTTGTTGCTTTTTCTCGCACTATGTCGGCGAGTAATCTTTTTTCCACTATGTAGCTGGATTTTCCTTCTATTTTCCTTACATAAGGCAAATACACTAACTCTGAGATATTTCGCGCCTTATCGATATCCGTCTTAGCAATCTCTCGAACATATGCAAGCATATATTCAGTTATGCTTTCCATTGATATCCGTAGAGGATTATCGACTGATAACCCTTCGGGTCTAAAATGAGACAAGAGGGCAGGTGAATCGGACATGTGAGGCACTATTGTGCCTGAATAACATGAAAGTTTGGGGATGTCGTCTGTAGTAACTTTCTGACCTTTGAAATTAATATCGCATTTACGTAGTTTTTGTGTACACATTTTGCCAGTCCCTTTTTTATCTTCTGATAAGATTTTATGCTTTTACTAATAAATAAAGTTTCTGCTAGTATTTCCGACTTAAGCAGACAAAAATGTTAATTGATGAATCTGACGCTTACTTGACTATGTGCTATTTTGCTATGAAAAACCTTTTTGCTCCTAACCGTTCGGACCACTAACCAGGTACCCAGCACTTCTCAAAATCTCAGCCATTTCCTCCAAAGGAACATGCCCAGCATAAACCGCTCTTCCAGTCCTCACAACCTTCTCAAAACCCTCCTCCACGTACCGCTCGCCCTTCACCAGCAAATGCCAAATAATAGTCAACATCTTCCTCGCCACAGCCACGATAGCCGTTTTCTCACCCTTCTTAGCTTTCACACGCAAGTAAAACGCCCGCAACCGCGAATTCCTCTTCTTAACAGCCGCATGAGCCACCTCAACCATCACATACCTAAGCCACTTAGAACCCTGCTTAGTAATGCTGCCCGTAACAAAAGTACCAGCAGACTGATAAACCGAAGGCGCCAAACCTGCAGCTGACGCAATCTTCTTCCCATCCGAAAAACGCTTGGCATCCCCGATCTCAGCCACGATAGCAGCCGCAGACCGCTTCCCAACACCCGGCACCGAAGACACAATTGCAACATCCCTCTCATTCACAAGCGTCTCAATTCTAGCTTCCACCCGACTAATCTTCTCATTCAAATGCTCAACCATTTCTGTGAGCTCTTTCAAAACGAAAATGTCAGATTCACTCAACGCACCCTTCGCCACAGCCTTAACTTCATCGCATCTCTTCATTAGCCACTTGTTTTCCGTATGCTCCAAAATAGCCTCAACAGTTTTGCCCGCCATCAAACCTTCCAAGATTTCCCGCCCAGCCTTACCAAACACATCACTTAACCTTGAACCCAGCCTGATGTTCACCCTGTTCAAAACTTTTTGGCAACGGTTCTTAAACGCAGTCCGGTTCTCAACAAGCTTCACCCTTAGCCTAGTCAGCTCTCTTAGTTCTCTTACATGCTTCTCTGGGACGTAGCTGGGCTTTATCTGTCCACCCTGTAGCAGGTGAGCAAGCCACTCCGAACTGGACTGATCTGTCTTGCGTCCCGGAATAGCTTTTACCTGATGCGCGTTGGCAAGCATAACATCAAAACCCGTCTCCTCCAAAGCCAAGTACAGCGGAACCCAGTATATGCTGGTTGATTCCATGACTGCTCGTTTGCACTCGTGCGTTTTGAGCCAGTTCTTCAGGTTGTTTATGTCGTTTGCATCGTTCACGAAACGTTTGGTCTCTTTTGTTGAGCCGTTTAGGATGGTTGCGACAAGTAAATCGCGGTGCACATCTACTCCACAAACTCGTTCAGACATACTCATTTTTTGTTCACCTCCATGTTTTGGAGCGGCTGGAAGATGCTCCTTGAAGGCATTGTTAGCATTTTGCTATCCGAGCTCAAGCGCCCATCCATCTATCCGCCAGAAGGAGCGCAAACCATTTTCTCCGTCGGGGTCTAAAACCCCAAAAAGACATCGGTGTTCCTTCCAGCACCTCCAAAGTAAAATTGGTTAGCTCGGAACAAAAAGGTTTTTCATGCCACTTCTATGGACGCTAGCGTTATGAACTTTCTCCAGGAAAGCCGTCAAATTTCATAATGCTGTTTTAGTGGCTTAGTATTATTTTGATTTTTCCTATTCTTGGCCTATT
>PKYH01000042.1 GCA_003133625.1 Candidatus Bathyarchaeota archaeon
CTTGTGCGAAATATGGCAAACCCTTAATAGTCTTTCCAGAAAAGGATAAATGCTATCAAAAAAGGGAGAACACATCTTGCAAAACCGACCAGCCATAGTTGCCGTTGGTAGAACCAAGTTCGGAGAACATTACGGCAAAGAACCAGAAAAACTAATCGAGGAAGCTTGGCTTGCCGCTTCAAACGAATGCAACATAGAACGCAAAGACCTAGAAGCCTGTTACATGTCAGATTGCTTTCTCCCAATCACAAATAAACTAGGCTTAGAAGAAGGATTCCTTTCAGAACTCACGGAACTCCATGTACCTATGGAGGTAACTCGCTCTTTCAGCGCTGCATTGTTAACCGCTTGTCATGCAATTCAGGCTGGAGTCTACAACACAGTTCTAGTGGGCGGTATAGAAAAAATGACTGACCGCTGGGACAAAATACGCGACGACCTCATGCTTCTAGAAGACCCATGGAGCTACTATGCGGGTGGCACTCCAGAGTCAAATCATGAGCTTATGCTGAGAGCTTACATAAAAAAGCACAATATAACCGGCGAAAACCTTGACAAACTCTACATCGCTCTCGCTCAGGTGTCAGTTAAAAATCATGCGAATGCAACCAAAAACAAGTATGCTCAGTTCCAAAGAAAAATCACTGTTGACCAAGTCCTAAACGCTAGGAAAGCAGCACATAAACCATTGGGACTCTACGATTTCGCCCCAATTTCTGACGGCGCATCAGCTTTGATTCTTACAAGCGAGGCAGTTGCCAAAAAGTTGAGTGACAATCCAGTTTACGTTTTAAGTTGCACTTCAGCCACTGATTACCTGAATTATCCCGCAAGAGAAGACCTATCCCATTTTGTTGCAACTGAACTAGCCATGAAGAATGCTTCTCAAATGGCTAAAATAGCTTTGTCTGACATGCAGGTTATCGAAGTAAATGACCAGTCAACCATGATGGAGCTTGTTTCCCTTGAAGATTTAGGGTTCTGCGAACCGGGAACAGCTTGGAAAAGCATATATGAAAGCTACCAAAACAACCAAAACTGGTACGAAATAAACGGCAGGCAACTTTTCGTTAACACTGATGGCGGGTTAAAAGCAGATGGAAACCCGTTAGGCGCCACTGGCGGAGCGCAAATTTTCGAGATTTACCGCCAGTTAAGAGGTGAGGCTGACGAACGACAGGTTAACATTGGTAAGGGTTCACCGAAGAATGGTTGCGTGTTAGAATTTGAGGGCTTTGGAACTAAAGCTTACGTTAGCATTCTAGGAGCGAAGAAGGATGAGCAGTGAACCGATAGAGCGAAGGGTTTCTTATTTAGGCGACAGATTAAAAGCAAGTCGCTGTCAAAGTTGCGCTAAAGAATATTTTGAAGTGAGAGATTACTGTAGCAACTGTGGCAGAAAAAGCTACGGAAAAATGGATAGCATAGACCTGTTTTATGATAAAGGAAAACTTGAATTATGCACTTTCATCAATGAACCCACAAACAAGTTCATAAAACTCTCAAGCTTCGTTTATGGAATTGTTTCTTTTCATGACGGTAAAATCCGCCTTCCCGGAAGGCTAACTGACCAGTTGATAAATGATGGTGACGATGTTGATTTTTCAAGCCTTGAGGGAAGAGAAGTGGTTCCCCGTTTTAGAAGGCGCTATTCAGTGGGTAAAAGCGACTTGATTCCAACAATCTCTTTGGCTTTCACTTTAGCTGACGAGTATTATCCACATCAGGAGTACAGTGTAGTTGCGCCAAACAAAGAATACGATATCCCAGGCGTTGTAGGATACGGCGTTTACACTTCAAAGTTTCGAATAAAAGAAGTCGGACTCGAACGTGCCGTTCCCTTCATCGACGAAGACGCAGTAACAGCTGCAGTAGAGGCTGGAAAACTAGCACTGATTCATTCAGGCGTCGACAGCAAATTAGTTGGGAAAGTTTACGTTGGCTCAGAATCTAACCCGTATGCGGTTAAGCCAATCGCGTCAAAGGTAGCTCAGGTTCTCAAGCTTGGCGAAGAAGACGGCGACATTCAAGGCGTTGACGCAGTGGACACGGAGTTTGCTTGTAAAGCTGCTTCAAGCATGTTTAAAGACGCAGCTTCCCTTGTTAGCTACCCACGGTCAGGCATAAAATACGCTATGGTTATTGGCGCAGATAACGCTCAAGCAGCGCCCAGAGGATGCCCTGGCGGTGAACTGGACACGTTTGTCGGGTATGGCGGCGCCGCGTTCATTTTCGGAAAACATGATGTTATCGCTGAAGTTGAAGGATGGTACTCATGCACTTCTGACACACCCGATTTTTGGCGCAGAGACGGCGAACCCTTCCCGATGCATGGTGGACGATTCACTGGTGACCCTGCTTATTTCAAGCATGTTCGCAAGGCAGCTAGTAAACTTATGGAACGCTTAAACCTGAAGGCAAGTGACTTGAACTATTTTGTGGCGCATCAGCCTAACCCCCAGTTTCCAGTTAGAATCGCAAAGGAGCTTGGATTTAGAGATGAGCAGTATTTGCCTTCGCTTCAAATTAACAAGTTCGGCAACACTTATTCTGGTTGCTCGCCTGTGGGTTTAGCCGCAGTGTTAGACATCGCAAAGCCTGAAGAGCGTATCTTAGTTGCAAGTTACGGTTCAGGCGCGGGAAGCGACGCGTACCTGCTGAGGACGACGAGTCAACTTTTGGATAAACGCAGTCGGCAGAAAATGAACGTAAAGTTTCAGGCAGAAAACCCGTTTGTAGAGTACGTGGATTATACAACTTATCGTCGGCTTAAACTTGGAATGTAACAAATACTTAATAAATCACCTGTGAATTCTCAATAGCGACGGAGCCGAGAGATTGATTATCGATGACATCGTAAAAGTGGTTTATGCGCCTCAGAAAGCATTCAAGCAATTAATTGAGAACCCAAAATACTTGGGCGCACTACTAATTCTGCTTCTTTTCGTGGGCATACAAGTTGGGTATGAGTATGCACAGTTTTCGAAAACTTACACTGAGCAGACATCGCCCACGGTTGATCAGTTATCAGCATATACCAACGCGACTTTATGGAATAGCAGTTCAAACGTAGCTTTAAGCAACAATAATGACTTCTTCAACTACAGCGTTTACGTTGCAGCGCTTGGCACTACAGCGACAGATCCGCAGGGGTATTATAGTTTATTTGGAAACAGCAGCTTGGAAATTGATGCTGTAAACACAAACAATATATCAGCAGCTTTAGGCGACGCTTTCAACGTTGACTGCAGTGCCAGTGGCTTCCAAAACCTTTCAATGACAATAAAAATGGTGGCGCCTCAAACTGCACCTCAAAGCGCAGCTTTAACCCTGTACTCACTTAATGACTCCAACTACTACACATACGACTTAACATCTTCCTTATCAAACACAACAGCAATTGGCTTATGGCAAAACTTAACCATCCCAGTTGGGTCAGCTTCCTCAGGTTGGACTAGTGGTGGTGCGCCCACTTGGGGTAATGTGACAGCTTTAAAATTAGACTTCACTTACCCAGCTAACTCTAATGTAACTATACGCATCGGCGCATTATTCTTCCGAGGTCAATATCAAACGCCCATCGAGTACAATAACACTGGACTTCTGCTACAGTTTTTGCAAGTGTTCTCCTTACAGTTCATTTTCAGCTGGTTCCTGTTGACAGGACTGATTTACCTGTTCTTTAAAGGGCTAAAAACCAACGTGTCTTGGAAACCTCTGTTTGTTGCTTTGGCTTTTGCTATGTTTGTGATGGTTATTCGAGCATTAGTGAATCTTGTTGTAGCACTTGCTTTGCCCGCCGTTTATTATCCCTTTGACCTTTCGCTTGGCGTACGTTTTGACGCTTTTGGATCAGTATTTTACCCTCCAGAGGCAGTAGGCACCCTATCAGCGCAGTCTCAAGCAATTTTCAGCAGTGCTGATTCGTTGACTTCAGCTTTCAGATTTGTAACTTCGGGAATATTTTACGTCGCCTACGTGTGGTTAGGCGCCTTATGCACTATAATCGTTGGAACACTGAAACCAGAGTTTTCAATGGTGAAGAGAATAGTGATATCCGGTGTCAGCATAGCAGTCACAATTTTGCTATTGCTTTTGCTGGTGGGTATTGCTTAAACCAACTCAATACAATCCCCTAAACTTTTTCCATTTTTTATAGCTGAAGCAGGCGCAGTTAGCAAGATTTATATGATTGAAGGTCAACTTTGCAAGTGAAAACCCTTAGCAAGGAATTTACACTTTAGGTGACTGAAAATGGTTGCAATTAAGGATTTGAAGAATGGAATGAAACAGGTTAGCGTCGAAGCGAAAGTTGTTGAAAAAGGCGACACTCGAGAAGTTAAATCACGATTCAAAGATGAGACTTACAGGATAGTTGATGCTGTAGTTGCAGACGAGACAGGCAGCATAAAACTGACATTGTGGAATGAGCAGATTGACCAAGTCAACGTTGGCGATAACATTAAAATTGACAACGGGTACATTACCAGTTTTAAGGGTGAAATCCAGCTTAACGTTGGGAAATTTGGAAAATTAACTGTTGAGTAAAGCACCAGTTACCGTTATCTATCAGTCTTAAAACATCTACCTCAAAGTAATATATGACGGGTTATTTGTTGGTGCACTGGTAGCGTTTGGTTTAAAACGTTGGCAGTTTCACCGATTAAAAGCGCGCAGGAAAAACGGTGAGTTAAGTCTGAAGCGAATAGTAAAGGGTTGAAATAACTAACTTTTTAGAAAAAATTTATTAATTCAATTCTTAATTGGGACATTCCTTGTTTATTTGCGGAGAAGCAACATGCAGTTCAAACTTATAGCGCCATACCAAGCCTCACCAGGGCAGGAAGCGGCAGTAGAACAGTTAGTGAACAACTTCCCCAAAAAAGAAAAACAAACCCTTCTCGGAATCACCGGAAGCGGCAAAACCTTTGTCATGGCAAACCTAATCAATAAACTTCAAAAGCCAACACTCATTATCGCACATAACAAGACGTTGGCGGCGCAGCTTTACGGTGAATTAAAAGAGCTTTTTCCCCACAACCGAGTGGAATACTTCATTTCATTTTACGACTACTACCAGCCAGAATCATATTTGCCAGCAACAGACATATACATCGAGAAAGACTCAACCGTAAATGAGCAAATAGAAAAAATGCGCATGCATGCCGTATCCAGCATCGTAAGCCGAAACGACACGATAATAGTAGCCAGCATAAGCTGCATTTACAGCCTTGGAAACCCTGAGGACTTCAGAACCATGGCCGCCGAATTAGAGGTTGGAAAGCAGACCACAAGGCAAGAACTCATCCATGCCCTAGTGGATATGCAGTATGAGCGTAATGATATGGTGCTTGAAGCGGGCAGGTTCCGTGTTCGGGGCGACGTGTTGGATGTTGTGCCTTCCTACGAGAATGATATTTTACGTGTTGAACTTGAAGGAAACCGAATCAGCAAAATCAAAGAGGTCAACCTGTTGACGGGTGACGTGAAGGTAACTCTTGATAGGCTTACGCTTTATCCTGCACGCCAGTATGTGGTGCCTGAAGAGAAGCATGCACTCGCGCTTGAGCATATTAAGCAAGAGTTGGAAGAGAGATTGCCCCAGCTTCCTCCGCTTGAGGCTCAACGGCTTAAACAACGAACAAACTACGATTTAGAAATGATTAAGGAAGTCGGCTTCTGCGCAGGAATGGAAAATTACAGCAGACACTTTGACGGGCGCAAGCCTGGGGAGCCACCTTTCACTTTGATGGATTACTTCCCTAAAGATTATCTTTTGATTATTGATGAGAGCCACCAAACCATTCCTCAAGCACACGCTATGTACAACGGTGATTACTCAAGAAAAAAGAACCTTGTAGATTTCGGCTTCAGACTTCCCAGCGCACTTGACAACAGACCACTCAGGTTTGAAGAGTTCGAGCGGAAAATGGGCAAAACACTCTTTGTCTCCGCAACCCCAGCCGAATACGAACTAGAAAAAAGTCGTCCACCAGTGGAATTAATCACTCGACCAACAGGGCTTTTGGACCCTGAGGTTGAGCTTCATCCTATAGCTGGACAGATGCAGCATTTGATGCAGGAAGCAAAGAAAACCATCGAGCTAGGCGACCGCATCCTAATCACAACCCTAACAAAAAGGATGGCTGAAGACTTAGCGGATTACCTTGTTAAAGAAGGCTTCCGCGTCAGATACATGCACTCTGAAATCGAAAGCTTAGACCGAATAGAACTTATACGGCAACTGCGAGTCGGCGAATTTGACATTTTGGTCGGAATTAACCTCCTGCGCGAAGGCTTAGACATTCCGGAGGTTGCAACAATCTTCATTTTAGACGCAGACAAAGAAGGCTTTCTGCGAGATGAACGAAGCCTGATACAAACCATTGGGCGCGCATCAAGAAACGTCAACGGCAAAGTTATACTCTACGCCGATATAGAAACAGCATCAATTAAGCGAGCCATGGAAATCACCAAGAACAGACGCCAATTCCAGAAACGCTTCAACCAACTTCACCACATCACGCCCAAGACTATAGTGAAGAGTGTCTCTTTGAAAGAGGGCACAATTAAGGGCACCAAACACCTAGCGAAATCAGACATTAAGCGCCAGTTGATTGAGCTTGATGCGCAAATGAGGGAGGCCGCAGAGAGACTGGAGTTTGAGCGGGCTATTGAGCTTAGGGATGCTATTGCAGAGTTGAATAGGGCGTTGTCTAAGAAGATGGAAAGTGAGCGTTAAACCCAGAAATTGAGGGTTTTGAAGCAAAAAGGTTGAAATCCCTCATGCTTAAACAGGTTACAATTTACGGAAGCGGAGTAGGAAACTGGTTTACGTTATGAGATATAACATTTCAATCAAAGGTGCAAGAGAGCATAACCTCAAAAACATAGATGTAGAGCTGCCCAGGAACAAGTTTATAGTGATTACTGGGCTCTCAGGCTCCGGAAAATCCACCCTTGCTTTCGATACTATTTACGCTGAAGGCCAAAGAAGATATGTTGAAAGCCTATCCGCCTACGCAAGACAATTTCTCGGCTTAATGGATAAGCCAGATGTTGATTCGATTGAAGGTTTATCTCCAGCAATCTCTATCGAACAGAAAAGCACCAGCAAAAATCCCCGCTCAACCGTTGGCACAGTCACTGAAATATACGATTATCTTAGACTACTTTTCGCACGCATTGGTACGCATCATTGTCCAAAATGCGGTAGTTCAATTCATCCCCAAAGCCCTGAAAACATAGCCAGTTTAATTATGGCTGAGAAAGAAAAAACACTCACTTTCCTAGCGCCAATAATTCGGGGCATAAAGGGAACACATGAACAAGTTTTTGACGACCTCAAAAAACAAGGCTACACCAAAATTCGCGTTGATCAAAAAATTTACGATTCAGATACAATCAAAGAAGAAGTTAAACTTCTGCGTTACGAGAAGCACTGGATTGAAGCCGTTATTGACACAGTAAAAATTGTCGATGANNGACGCCCAAAAAGCTGACGCGGAAAAGAAGAAGGAGCTTGAACGCTTTGAAGACGAGACAATGTTTAGCACTTTTGGAGCCTGCCCTAACCATCCAGAAATAGTATTTGAAAGTCTCGAGCCGCGCATGTTTTCGTTCAACTCGCCCTTTGGCGCTTGTCCAAGCTGTCACGGCTTAGGTGAAATCACAGAAATTTCCGAAGATTTAGTGATTTCGGACAAGAATCTCTCTATTATGGATGGAGCTTTAGCTGTTTACGGCGGAATGGACCTTAGCTGGCGGGCACAGCAGCTTGCGACGGTGGGCAAA
>PKYH01000004.1:0-3689 GCA_003133625.1 Candidatus Bathyarchaeota archaeon
CAGCCCTTATCTCTTCTCCATTGTTTTTTAAGACTAAAAAAGGGGAAATTGATTGTTAGGTGTTTTTGTTGCTATGGGCGTTTTCTGCGCATCAGCATTGCTAGTAAAACGCCAACTATGGCGATTGCTATTATTATGGCGACTGTTGAAATGGCGAAGTATGTCTCTGTCGGTGGCAAATTAACTACTGGATATGGAGATGCTGTTGGTGCTGCAGAGTTAACTGCGAAGCTTGTTTCTGAGTGCGATGGCCAGTAAGATTTGGATCCTGCGAATGTAGCGACGACTTGGTACGTGCCTGTAATATCAGGAGTCCATTGTAAACTGAACGCGCCGTTCGAGTCGCTTGTGGTGTTGCCAATGTTTCGGTAGTTGCCGTTTGCATCAACCACGTCAATTGAAACTGGAACTCCGGTTGCGTTTGTTGGGCGTGGCTGCTGCCAGTACAGGTATCCCATCCAGTCGCTCATGCTTGCATCAGATACTGCTGGAACTCCATCTGGAAAACGCAGTGCCAATTGGGTTTCCGTCGTGCCCGGAGACGTATCAGTCACCGTGCCTTTTATCAGTATAGGCGTGCCCAATGGTTGAACGATATCTGGCGCTGTGGCCGTGATAGCGGTTGGACCCATACCTATGGCGTATATGTTGTTGTCGTATGTGTCGAAAGCCACCAGTATGCCGTCTGCGATACCTCCGTCAGAGTCCCGGTAGGTACTTCGGAGGGGTACTGACCATATTAACGCTCCAGTTGTGGCGTTGAGACAGAAGTATGGAGAATCACGCGGCCAGGGATTATTGCTAGAATGCTCAAAAACCCCTATGTAGATTTTTCCGTCGGCAATGCATTTAATTCCTAACTGCCAATTACTGCCAAACAAGCTGTCAGTGTATTTGTCTTGACAGGTGTAAGTCCACAAGAGCGCGCCTGTCTTGATGTCGTAACAGTGCATGATTCCGCTATAGCTCCCTGAGTAGAGTTTGCCGTAAGCGATGATATCAACCCAGGCTATCTGGGCAAAGCCAACCCAGTCCAGTTGCTCTTGCGGCGCAGTTGGACCCCATAACAGTAGCCCTGTGTTCAGGCTGAAGCACCACCATTGTCTGGTGTCTCTTGAAGTTACGACGAAAACGCCATCTTCCGCACTAGCATCCCGGACGCTCATGGTTATGTTGCTGGCCGGTAACGCCCAACTTGTATTGAACAGCAGGGTTCCTTCTTGACCTGCCTTCAAGTTCAAGGCCCAGAACACGATGGGATCAGCAGTAACATCATATGTAATCAAGTTGGAACCGAGCATATAATCCCCACGAATCTTTATGACAGCTCCCGGTAATCCTTTTGGTATCGTCTTATTCCACATGTATCCATTCAGCCCCAAAGGTGTGTAAGGCGTTACTTTAATTGGGCCTGTGCAAGGGCCTGTCGCGTTAACGGTCTTTCCATACGGTCTCCAACTAGCCCAATTATATTGGTTCGACCAGTCGTCGCTATTGTACAGTGTTGGTATATTAGTTGAGTTCCACAGAGTCATCCAGCCATGCGCTAAGTCAACCGTGTATATTAAGAGTTCACCGTTTGGACCGTACACCATTGTGCCGGAAGGCACGTTCGTCATGGTATACCACCACGCTCCAGTGTAGGCGTCATACGCTTTCCAAGTACTGCCAGCAACACCAGTTCTACCGGGGTCAGTATCCCACAAGTATGCGAAAACGTCCTGCAAGTTAAATGTATGGTAATAAAGCAGCTGACCAAACGCTTCCCTAGTGTTGTTTAAAACCCATAGCTGTTTTCCGGTATGTAGATCTGTAGCAGTGATCGCCTGATAGGCCGACTGTATGGGCCACATTGCATTGCTATAGAGTATTCCGCCGATGATACATGCCGTCCATTTGCCTTCATATGCCTCTCCCGAGCCGAAGTCGCGTGCACCACCACCACTTTCAGTTAGATTTTGTATATATCCTCCGACAATGCCTCCCATAACATCCTGCCTTCTCCACATTATGTGGGCAGTCTCTGGGCCTGTGGTGTCAGTGAAGATCTGTGAAGTGGGAGGGACACCCGTCGAGCGGTCCTGGTGCAGCCAGTTTCCTCCAATCGCCGACCATTCTCTATTCTGCCCATTTATTGGACGAGTCCAGTATTCGGTTGGAAGCGGCACGGGTGGATAAACCTGTATTGGCGCCTGCTGTACGACAAGTGTAAAGTTTATGCTGTCGGAGGCTTTCATCGTTGTGTTCGCGGGGTAGTTAGGAGCTGCATACGGGGCGATCTGTTCAGGGAAGTGTGACTGGAAAGTGTAGTTGCCGACCATGGTAGGAACGTATGAAGCGCCTCCCGATCCCGTCAAATCGGTTTTGAGCGGCCCCAGCGTTTCAGTGGTGCCGTCGGGCCTTGTAACTGTCACTGTTAGACCATTAAACCCAGTTGATGGCCAATTCATCATGTCTGTAATCCCGTACCAAATCAAGCACTGCTGGCCAACACCTGCTATGGCAGGCTGAACACTACAGACGGAATAGGTCGTTTTCGTGTTGGTAGCATTAGCAGGTGGTATAAGCACAAGCAAAGTACTCATAGCAAACATTAGACATAAAGCAATCGCAATAACCTTAGTTTTGTTTTTAGCAAATTTCATTTTTTTTCTTCTCCTAAATTTTAATACACATTACTGTGTATGGCATGCTTTTCTTTTTTCAAACAATTTAAGACTTTGTAAGTTATCCGTCCACTTACAACAAACAATTTAAGAGTCAAAGAAGATGGTCTATAGTCATTCTTGCGAGGAATAAACGTGAATAGTTCCGACGAAGATGTTTCCACATTAGCCGAGTTAGGCCTAACAGTCTCACAGGCNNTCACTTGCCAAAGCAAAGAATCTAACCGCGCAGGCAATATCCACGATTTCTAAAGTTGCCAGACCAGACGTTTACCGAATTTTAGTTCAGCTCCAGGAAGCCGGACTTGTAGAGAAAATGATGACCAAGCCTGAAGAGTCCCACGCAATACCCATAGGAAAATGCGTTTCTATTTTAATGCAAAGAAGGATAAGGAAAACCGAGGAACTTCAGAAGAAAGCGCTAACATTAGCCCAAAGCCTCAGACGAAAAACTGCAAGCGAGGAACCGAACGAAAAATTCGAGTTCATGCTTATTCACAATAGAGACGCTGTGTATGCCAAAGCTGAAAAAATGCTTACCAGCGCCCAAGAATGCATCTGTTTCCTGGGGTTAACAAGAAGGATGTTTTCTTGGCTCTCAAACTGCTCACCTATTTTGGAAGAAGCACTAGTCAGAAAAGTAGATTGCAGAATGATTATGCCACAGCCTGAAACAAACCATGGCTTGGCACCATTGAAGACTTTAGGGAAATACTCAAATTTTGTCCTAAGACTTATTTCAGGATCACCTAAGGCTGCTTTTAGCGTTTGGGATCGAAAAGAAGTCCTGATTACCACATCAACGGTTGATACGCCATTTCCCGCCTCCACTCTATGGTCTAACAACAAGGGCATAGTTGATCTATCTCAAGACTATTTTGAGTTTCTATGGCAAAAAGCCGAAAAACAAGCCTAAAAAAGGACTAGATAGTCAGACCCCCTTCTTAATCGATGTGGTTTGTAGAGGCTTTGGAACATGTAACTTAAGGAGAATAGAGAATCGTAGTGTTTGTAACGGTATTC
>PKYH01000004.1:3723-15422 GCA_003133625.1 Candidatus Bathyarchaeota archaeon
TTATGGTTCGGATCGCTTAAAAGGAAAGTGAACAAACTGCCCCGCTGAATAGTGGAGAGGTAAGTGAAAGTGAAAATCTAGTTACATAATTGACTTTTTAGTGAGGTTTGCTGAGGCTCTGGAACATTCTTAAGGAGAAAAGAATGAAAATGCTATTCCCGATGACTATTGTTAATTTTACCAGAGCCTTCTCAGCCCATATCTCTTCTCCGTTGCTTTTTAAAACTAAAAAAGGGGGAAATGTTGTTTTTGTTTGGCATTTTTATGGTCGCTTTCTAAGCGCTAAGAATAGTAAAACAAAGCCGATGATTATTACAACAATTATGGCAACGACAGCAGGAACAAAGTACATGTCAGCGACAGATTGCGGAGTAGGCGTAGGTGCGGCAGTTGGCGCAGGAGCCTCATTCACGCCAATTGCTGTTTCCACATGTGAGGACCAGTAAGACTCAGAACCAGCGAAAGTAGCGATAACTGTGTATGAGCCTGGGACGTTTGGAGTTGTCCACTCGTAGCTATATAGGCCGCTGGTGTCGCTTGTGGCGTTGCCTATGTGGATTAAGTTGCCGTTTGGATCAACAGCATCGATCGATACTGGAACACCGGTTGCGTTAGTTGGCATTGGCTTCTGCATATACAAGTACCCCATCCAGTCGCTCATGCTTGCATCAGCTATTGCTGGAGTGCCCTTCGCACTGGGAGACTGGTCAGTGACCGTGCCTTGTACCATTACGCTTTCCCCGTTTACTGAAACCTCCGGCGTTGCTGAGACTGTGATGGCAGTTGGTCCCTTGCCGATACAGTACTGATATCCGTCGTACTCGTTGGTGCCTAAGAGATAGCCTTCCGCGATAGCGCTTACTGCTATAGCTCCGTCCTCAGTCCAGAGTACTTTTCCTGTAAAAGCGTCGAAGCAGTACAGCTTATTCCCTTGGGGTCTAGGTTGACTGGGAGTGTGCTCGCTCGTGTATTGGTAGTACTTTCCGTCGGCAAAAACCCATGAGTACCAGAATTGCAAATTACCCGGGGGCATGTCGGTATTGTTTTCAGCGGGGGTCATCCAAATTATTTTCCCTGTCGTACCATTAAAGCAGTAGGCGTCTCTGTAGCCCGCCTCGTAAAAGTTACCGTAAGCCCAAGCTCGTCCTCCTCCTAAGAAACTCCCCCAAGGCCAGTCCATCGCCGGAGTAGTGTATAGTAAGTTCCCGGTACTCATTTCGTAGCAATAGAATATCCTGTCCACGGGATTGAATGCCATGTACTTTCCGTATGCACATGTGGTCACTACACTCTCATAGAAGCCTGCGTCTACCCGCCACAGCAATTTTCCTGTATTTGTGTCATAAGCATACATGACGCTGCTCCCGGCACCTGCGATGAGGCATATATTACCATAGACCATAGGGACATTGCCTCCCCCACCACCGCCTGGCGCATCATAGGGTACTGATACATTCCATTGTACTCCAGATAACCAGTTTGTACCACTAACTTTAGTCAAGTTCCACATAATCAACTGGCTCATTGTTGGGACAACGAAATTGGCGCCACCCGGCAGTTGGCGGATGTAAGCGGTGCCATTCTCATCGCCCATCCAATGGATACCACCTGCACCCCAGCTAGGCACGCCCGTTAAGGTCAATGACACGCTTCCATCAAACGCGTTATACCTGGTCCACGCAGTGGAGCCAAATCCCCATAAGTATGGGGTGCCTGCGGCACTTTCTTCGTTGATTACGGCTGTAGCAAGCCCAGCAGTATAGGTTCGAGTTATTTGGCCAACTGTTATACTGCCTGATTGGTTCCACAGCACTTCTCCGGTACGGATATCTACGCAACAAAACTGGTTGTTGGGTATGTTGTAATATTCTCTTCCGAACATGATTATTGGCGAGGCCCCGCCACCAGCAGGGGCGCTTAGGCTGTACAGCATATTATCAATTCCTCCGACGAGACCTCCTATGCTCACCTGGTCTCTCCATAGTATGTGCGCTGAGTTTGGTCCTGTGCTATACGGGTTGTACTTATTGCCTAAGGCGTCGTAACCACTTTGCAGCCAAGGTCCGTTAATCCTGTACCATTCTCTGTTCTCTGCGTTTATTGGACTCGTCCAGTAGTCGGTTGGAAGCGGATTTTGTGGTACTATTAGGGGTACTGGTTCCTGTTGTACGGTGAATGTTACGTTCTGGCTGGTGGCATTATAATGGAGCGCATCTCCTGGGAAATAAAAGTTGGCACTCCATGTGCCGAGTTGATCGGGCACGTAATCGAACCATGCAGTAGCTGACAATTCGCTTTTCATCGGGCCAATGGCTTCGGTGGTTCCGTCGGGCTTTGTGAAGGTTACTACGTAACCCTCAAAGTAACCTATGGTCCCGTTTAACCCACCGGATAAATAAACTGGGCTAAGCCACATGTTAACCAAGAGGATCTGACCAATCCCTATAGTTGTAGGATGTACACTCAAGTAGGCTGCGACTACTACTTTAGCATTAGCGGTTGGCAGGCAAGTTATGAACGTAGCGGCAAACATTGAAGTCATTAGAATTAAAGCAATTGTAATAGCCATAGTTTTGTTTTTAGCAAATTTCATGTATTTTTCCTTTCCTTTTATTTTGTAATTAAGCTGTATGTTGCGGAGAACCCTTAAGCACTGCTCGGAAGGACCCCGACTGACAACCAAAAAATTTTAATCTCCACATCACACATTTAGATACTAACGTGGCTCCTCAACAATGTCAACATTGGGATCAAAGGACGAAGAAACTCAAGTTCTAACGCGTTTAGGGCTCACAATTACCCAAGCCAAAGCTTTCCTCGCACTATGTCGAACAGGAACCTCACAACCCAAAACAATCGCGAAAGAATCCAAAATAGCTCGACAAGACATCTACCGAATACTGGCTGAGCTGCAAAGATTGGGCCTCGTGGAAAGGGCAATAACTGTGCTGAGGCATTTCTAAAGTATTCAAGTTTGCACTTGCGAAAAAAGTTTATAAGCGGATACACTCCACAATTAATAACTTGAAAGGGGAGTGAAGTTGAGAAGTAATCACTCTATATTCAAGTGTTTTTTGTCTGTCTTCTTAATATTCCTCATTTTCGGTTTGGGTGTGAACTGGGGAGTTGGCGCCCAGTCTGACAGTTACATCTTGAAAGTAGAGCAACATTGGGATACCTTTGGTGTTGGCGGTACATGTATTTCGGGAGGTCATAACCTTGCAGTGGCGGATGTCGACGGTGATGGTGTTAAGGAAATGGTGACAGGAGGCTCCACGTACTATTTATTGCCCAACGGCAGCAGGACAATTCGTTTGGCTCCTCTTAAAATCTGGAATTGGGACGGAAACAATCTCAATCTTGAAAAAAATTATAGCTGGACAGGAAACATAGCGTGCGTTTATGCTGGTGATGCTGACGGAGACGACAAAACCGAAATCATTACGACCGGAAATATGATAAACAGTACCGGCACCTATCCTTCGCTTAGAATCTGGACATGGGATGGCGAAACCTTGGTTCTTAGAGGAAGCTACGAAGGAAATCCATTAAGATCAGTCTCTGTTAGCGATGCGGATAGGGACGGAAAACCCGAAATAATCACGGTTGGAACTTCTTCTAATGTCACCCAATCTGCTGTCGCAGAGCTCTCTATATTTCGGTGGAACGGAAATAGTGTAACGTTAATCAAAAGCGTGGACTGGAACGGTCATGCGAACTCTGTGTACACTTATGACTTGAACAATGATGGTCAGATGGAGATTGTCACGGCCGGTTACAGTAACAACCTTAATAACAGCAGAGGTCAACTCCGAGTCTGGCAATTTGACGGAACGAATTTAACTCTGAAGTCTAACGCCGAATGGTACACGATAGACGGAGCTTATTCGGTAGATGTGGTGGGCAATGTTATGGGCAACACACTAGCCAGTAACGTAAAAGTGGCAGATGTTGACGGAGACGGCGTTCCCGAAATAGTCACAGTCGGATTCACCTATAACGGTACCAAAGCTGAAGGGCAACTTAGAATCTGGAATTGGAGTGGAGAAGTTTTGAATCTGGAGAAAAGCCAAGAATGGGCAAACCTAGACATAACGCAGCCCACATCAGTATCCATTAACGATGTTGACGGAGACGGCAAAAAAGAAATCGTAACTAGTGGAGGTACGGCTGGGTACGGCAGTTGGGCACCAAACGCTCCAGGCAAAACACGAGCTGAGCTCAAGGTCTGGAGCTGGGACGGAAATACTATAACGCTGAAACAAAGCAAAGACTGGATCATCGGTGACGCCGTCTATGCGTGGAATGTTGGCACGGGCGATTTAGATAACGACAGGATCAACGAAATAGTGACCGTTGGATGCATGGAAACTGGCAATCTATGCGATCCTGATCTCAGGATATGGTCTCTTCCTGTAGTGCCTTCGTCGCCTGTTCCATACCTTCTGCTGGTAGTCTTTGGAGCAGCGATAACAGCGATTGCAGTAGTGATGGCAGCGCTTATGCATATGCGAAAAACGCGACAATACTCTTCGCATTCGAGAACAATAAAATGATAAGGTCTATGCAATGTTTGTGCAGTATGCACTAAAGGAGATTAAACGCCGTAAGCTCCGGAGTTCAGCGAACATTATAGGGTATGGTATTGCGATTGCTTTCTTGGTAGTCACAGTTACGCTTGCACAAGGCTACAACTGGGTTGCAGCAGGTACTCTGAATGGAATCGGAACCCACTTCGTGGTTTACGTTCCGGCTTCGGAGACTTGCCCTTGCCAGTTTGGTGACGCGGGTCCTTTTTTCAAGGATACCTATACGCCGACGTTCAACTTGAGCATCGTTGAAACGATAAAAAGTTTGCCTGGCGTCGCGGACGCTGCACCATGCATGATGTTTAAGTTTAATAATCTCACCATATGCGGAGTTGACTTTACTTCTTTGGCAACCAAAACCAATGTGGTGTCCCCTGACGAGATCGTCAAAGGCAGCTATTTGAATGCGAATAATTCGAGTGGCGTTATGGTTGACTCAGTGTTCGCTCAAGTGGCGAAACTTGATGTTAACGACACAATAGTCGCCTTCGATCGTAATCTTACTATTGTTGGTATTGTAAACCCGAGTCTCCACAGCAAACCGGCAGGAATAGCTAACATATACGCGCCACTCAGCGTCGTTCAGGAAATTGCGCGGTCCTACGGGGACCTTTACAATTTTGCGGTTAGAGATATCAACATCATACTTGTGGAAATCTCTCCCAAAGGTGATTCAGAGTACATCAATACCGTTGAACAGTCTGTTCTGGGCACTCTGGAATCGTATGCTGGGCAAGCAGGTGCCTTGGTTGGCTACCAATGTGGCTTTACAGCCCGAAAAGTTGTTTCGGTTACCGACGACAGCGCCTGGGCGATATCCATAGTTCTCCTTACGTGCGTAACATTGTTTTCGCTTAAGTCTCAGTTCGGATCGGTAGTTGAAAGAACAAGGGAGATCGGCATCCTGAAAGCGATAGGTTGGACTGATTCGGACATCACGAAACAAGTGTTTCTCGAGGCACTGTTGCAAGGTCTCGCTGGCGGAGTCATAGGCGTAGGCTTCGCCTATATAGTCACTCTCTTTATTCCTCAACTTGGCCTATTGCCAATTCAGAATCTTGTACTGACAATTTCTCCTTTGCTAGTGATCCTCGGCTTTACGACCTCCCTCAGTGGAGGGATAATAGCTGGAGTATTTCCCGCTTGGCGTGCGGCAAAACTGCAACCTGCTGAGGCTCTTAGGCGCTTTTGATGTGAAAAAATGACTAAAAACTCCCCTTTGATAGAAACACGAAATCTGGTAAAAGTCTATTTTCGGAAGAATAGCCCTCCAATCAAAGCGTTGGATGGAGTAAACCTTGAGGGGTTTGCAGGTGAATTCTTGACATTGGTGGGTCGTTCTGGCAGCGGAAAAACCACGTTGCTGAACCTTATTGGCGCATTGGATCGACCTACATCAGGTGAAGTATTGTTTGAAGGAAAAAGCCTCAAGGACTTTTCAAATCAAGATTTGGCGATGCTGAGAAGAGAAAAGATAGGTTTCGTTTTTCAGACTTTCAATCTTCTGCCGTCTCTAACCGTGCTTGAGAATGTGGAGTCAGCGCTGATTCACTCGCCAATGTCCAAGAATGAGATTACTGAAAAAGTGACCACTCTGTTGGAGTTTTTTGACCTTACCGACAAATCCAGTATGCTGCCGCTTGAGCTCAGCGTTGGACAACAGCAGAAGGTGGCTATCGCGAGAGCTTTGGTGAAGAACCCGGTTCTCATCCTGGCGGATGAACCTACTGGAGAAATGGACCCGATTACTGGCGAGGAGATCGTAGCAAAACTAGTTGAACTTAATCGAAAATCAAAAGTAACGACGGTAGTTGTAAGTCATGGAGCATTCCCGTATAATCAAGCTGATCGCACTTTGTTTCTCAAGGATGGAAAGATTGTTTCGCAAAAGGAAGCAGGATACTAGAATTTTCACCTCAAGGCACATGTCCAAAAGCTAGTCAACAGTGCAAGTTTAGCGTAAGCGCTGGGGGTAGGATTTGAACTCTCACCAAATTGGAGAAGTGACTTCAGCGATGTTAAGCTATTTAGAAAGCGCATGTAGCAATATTTGCAAATGGGGCCTAGATTATCGTGGTGAAGTCACTGAGATTCGTTCTTAGCGTTCTTGGCGGTTCTCTGGTAATCATTTCTTCGCGGCTTTTCTCTCTTTTTTCTTTTTTTGCTATTACCCAGTTTAATTGACTTTTGCGTTTTCCAGAATTTCTCTAAGCAATATTTTCAAGTTAAACTCCAATCTCACTTTTGATGCCGTTGGCCAGAAGCTGATAGAAACCAAGTTTTTCCCCAGCATATTCTTCAAGAGCATCCCAATCTTCAATAATATTTACCAACTTTATATCACCTTAAACTGTGTTGCCGCCTGAGTTTAAGGGAATTCTGGCACCAACAAAAGATAGTATCATTACAGAGCCCCCATAAAAGATAGTGTATTTTGCAGACCCCCCCAAAAGATAGTATCCAAAAACGGACATATCGGGAGGAAAACGTGGGAGCCAACTGTGAGTTTTGAAGTGCTTCTTTCAAGGTTCTGTAAACTCTTCAGCAAATATTTGGCATATTCGATGCAAAAGAATTGCTTAACCAACAATCATTTTTTCCAATTTACCTTAAGGCAAAGTGGCTTATGCTGCTACATACATCATTGCAGAAAAAGCACGTCTGGAGATTTTTTATTCTTTTTTCATTTTCTTCTTAAATAGATTCTCAATAAAAAGGTCGACTTCATCAATCGATTTTGCTAATTGAAACCACTCAAAAGGAATTCGAAAGATATTATCACCTAAGTAATCGAATTTGTCATCAGCGGTCACAAATACACCTTTTGAAACTGGAAGACCTATTTTCTCAAAAAACCTAAGATGTAACGTCATCTGGGACTTATCTATATTACCACCACATGATTTTGCGTCAACCAGAACGTTAACTTTTGATCCTACGCCTAATGTATCAATTTCCTTATAACTAAAAGTAGATGAGCTCAATTTAAATATCAGATATCTTTGGGGGTCAAGTTGATGCCAACGGTCAACAGTATCTCGAACGCTAAATTCAAATCCTTGCCATCTAGAAACAACTGAAGACCTTGAAATTCCGCAGTATTCCCTCATCGACCTAAGAAAAGATGTTGTAATTTTCTTCCCTGAAGGTGAAGGGACGCTTTTGAACTTTTCAATGAATTTTTTATCTGAGACATCGTCGTCATCCCATGAAAGTAATTCCAATAGCTGTTCTGGATAAGTTTTTTTCCATTCCTCAAATGCTTTGATTTTTGCAATATTTTTCCGTATAGAAGCATTATGTATTGCTTTTCCGTAATCAGAATTCTCTTCTACAAAAAACAAATCTATTACATCTTTAAAAGGATCCTCAGCACATTTGACTAACTTGTAGCTCACATCAGGGTAAAGAAGTTTTTCTGTATTTTTTATTTCCTGAGCTGAAAGTAAAGCAGACTGTACTTCACCAGTTTCAGCATTTATGGATACAAGTTCTCCTTGAGAATTTATTGCAAGGTAGTAATTTGCCGAGTGTTCTTGTCTAAAGCAAGCAGGGCATAAACCCGAGTTTTTCTCATCATCGGTAATTGATTCAAGAAAATATATACCCCACTTACCACATTTTCTACATTCTACACTAAGTTGGTTTTTATCTAAATCTATAATTGCACGAACCTTAGCAGCTTCTCCAGTCTGCAAATTAACTATTTCAAGAGTAAGCAACCTATTGCCCGTTAGCTCCCATTCATCTTTATCTACCGAGGAAACTCTCTTACCTGCTGTCATAACTTATGATTAAACACATCAAATAAATTTTCTTTTCGCTAATTTCCATCTCAAATTATCTTGGCAGCATTCATGTTGCCGTTGTAGTAGGGTCTCACGATTTTTTCGGCAAACTCGGTTAGGAGCGAGGCTGGAACATCATGAAACGTCAAATCCACCAAGAGGTCTTTCTCTGTGGCTAGTACTACTGTTTTTTTCATGCGCAATCACTTGGGACTCGTGCTTATGGTTGGGATTGCTTAAAAGGAAAGTGAACAAACTACCATGCCGAATAGTGGTGAGGTAAGTGAAAGTGAAAATCTAGTTACATAATTGACTTTTTAGTGAGGTTTGCTGAGGCTCTGGAACATTCTTAAGGAGAAAAAGAACTCAAAGCTTGCTAAAGGCTATTGCTTTTCGTGAATTTGACCAGAGCCTTCTCAGTCCCTATCTCTTCTCCAATGGTTTTTAAAGCTAAAAAAGGGGGAAATGTTGTTTTTGTTTGGCATTTTTATGGCCGCTTCCTAAGCATCAACAAAGCCAGTACTGCGCCGACTATGGCGATTGCAATAATTATGGCGACTGTTGAAATGGTGAAGTACATTTCAGTGGGTGGCAAATTAACTACTGGATATGGAGATGCTGTTGCGGGTGCAGCACTAGCAGTGAAGGCTGACTCAGCAGAAGATCCCCAGTACGAGTTGGAACCTGCAAAGGTAGCGATGACAGTGTACTTGCCTGGGATGTCAGGAGTCCAAGAGAAACTGTACGTGCCGCTAGCATCAGTTGTAGTGTTGCCGATTTGTCTGTAGTTGCCGTTAGAGTCAATAACGCTCAGGGTAACAGGAACACCAGTTGCATTTGTCGGCATCGGCTTTTGCATATAAACGTACTCCATCCATGCGCTTTCGCTGTCGTCAGAAGCGCATGGAACACCATTCGGGAAGTCAGCTGCCTGCTGGTTCTGCTTTGTGCCCGCGGAAATATCCATCACTGTACCCCTTATCGTTATCGGCGTGGCAGTTGTTACTCCTACGTCAGGTGCGGTAACAGTCGTTTGGCTGGGTCCCATGCCGTAACAGTAGATTTGGGCATCGTAGGAGTTGAGGGTTGTTAGGTAACCGCTTGCAACTGCGACCTCAGCTCCAGATATTTGGTTGCCCCAATTCATTATAGCCCATATTTCTGTTCCGTCGGTGGCGTTGATACAGCGTAACTCTGCACCCTTGTAGAGTGGAGAGTTCGGCGAGTGCTCTACAGAGACTAAGTAGACTTTTCCGTCAGCAATAGTGCCAAGGAAAATGGGATAACGACCGTAGGCTGTTTGTAAGCCGCTGAGTGTGCTGTTGCCTTCTCCGCCGTTGCCGTAGGTCCATAATAGATTTCCAGTCTTATCGTCATAGCAGCCAAGTATTCCACTGTAGCCGTAATGGTACATTTTGCCGTAAGCGATATTTTCTAGGCTAACGTACATGTAGTTGTAGTCGGAGGTAAAGTCGTTTGTAAGGACTGTTGGACCCCACAGTTGACTTCCGTCAGCTAGGCTATAGCCATAAAACGTGAAAGATTCTTTGTCTCCGAAGACAAAGACTCCGTTGCTCGGATCCCAGCATACAATCATTCGGGTATTGTTGCCTGGCGCTGGCTGATAGGTTTTTGTCCATAGCACTTGTCCTATTGTTCCTGGCCTCAGGCTTATGGCTGTAATGTTTGCTGGATCAGTGCTTATAGGAGTTGCACCGAGACCCTCGCCGGCGTGTCCTCCGAAAGTTCCCTGAACCAAAAGCATCATGTTACCCAAGCTAACCAGTGGGACAGCTCCCCTAGCTGCTGAGACAATGCTCCAACCTGTTCCACTAAGCGTTGGTAGTGATATGTTCCAGTCGTAGCAAGATGGTAAGCTTGCGTTTTCTGTTCCAGAATACCACCCGCTTGGAGACGTGGCGACGAGCCCGAAAATATTACCGAATACGTCAGATGAGTTCCACTGAGACAGGTACCATTTCGGATTTGTGGTGGTTCCAAGGTTGGTAACAGCGTATATTAGGTACTCGCCTGATGGTCCCGCTACGGCTGTTCCACCGGGAACGTTGGTAACGTTCATTGTTGTAAGCACGCCTGTTCTTGGGTCATAGCCTTTCCAGACTGTACCCAGTCCCGGATAACTTGTAGTGGATGCGACCAACAAGCCGTTAGATAGGCTTCCGTGTTGGTTGGGATTCTCGAGAGTGTAAATGTAGCCAAATGAGGGCACAAGCGAGACGCCTGTTGCCGATGCATTAACGCGCCAAAGTTCTTGTCCAGTTTGCAAATCAACTGCAACCAAATAGCCGCCGCTGCCGGAGTTACCAAATGGTTCTTGATAGAAGAGGGTTCCTTGCATGATTATTGGATTATTGAACCTGGGGTTGTATGAAAGCCCTCCATACCACATTTCGCCTGGAACTGCAGTGTCATTTCCTCCGACAAGTCCTCCGTACTGAATTGGCTTTGTCCACATGATGTGTGCGCTGTTTGGTGCTGAGCCGTCCGGCTGGTAAGCGCCCGGATTGGCCGAGGAAACGACAGCTCCAACAATGTATGGTACTCCGAGCCAGTTTGATGCAATCGTGTACCAATTGGTGTTTTGTCCTTCTATCGGGTATGTCCAGTAGTTAGTTGGAAGCGGATAGCTATCTATTGCTGCGGGAATTGGCTCTTGCTGTACAGTTAAGGTTGTTGTTTTGCTGGCGGCTAGGAAAATGTCACCTGTGTAAATTGTGTTTGCTCCACTAGTACTTGAAGTCCAAGTGTAGTTTTGTCCAGGATAGCTGAACTTTAATGTGTAGTTGCCGACTTGATCAGGAGTGTATTGATAGTACTGCAGACCTGTTGGGTCAGTAATATTTTCCCAAGTCTGCGTTGAAACTTTTCCGTCAGGCTTAGTAATAGTTAGCATGTAGTTCGCACGTCTAATGCCATTACCTAAAACTGCTCCTGGCAGAGGACAATCGATCCACATGACGACCGCTACTGTTTGACCGACACCGACAGGGTTAGGCGCAACAATCATATAGGCATAGGAAACAACAGTCCATGGTGGTGTATGTGCATTAACAGTTGGTTGAAGTATAATTGAAGCAGTCATTGAAAGTGTTAAAATTGCTGCAATAAGAATTGCCATAGTTTTACTTTTTATTTTTTGCATTTTTCTTTTCCTTTCCTTTTATTTTATAATTAAGCTATCTGTTGCGGAGAACCTTTAAGCACCGCTCGGAAGGACCCCGACTGACAACCAAAAAATTTTAATCTCCACATCACACATTTAGATACTAACGTGGCTTCTCAACAATGTCAACATTGGGAT
>PKYH01000037.1:0-21809 GCA_003133625.1 Candidatus Bathyarchaeota archaeon
ACAGTCCGTAGAAGCACTATAATTTCGGTGCGACATCGGGCAGTTCTGAACTCACCTACTCTTCCGCTATCAGTAGCATTATGGGCTATGTAATTGCTATTTAAGCATTGAGAGACACGGTTTTTCAGATCAGCTATTTGGGCTGAATGTGCGTTTAAAGTCTCTAATGGTGGGAATGGAAATTTCGCCAATAAACTCAGAGGAAAATCTCTCAAGTTACTGTAAGTTGACCAGTACAAGTAGAACAGAGAGGAATTTATTAGCAGAATGGAAAAGTCTCTTTCCACTTGATTTTCAAAAGATAGCTTTTCTATTTTACTCGACCTATATGGAAATGTCTCTAAGGCATTAAGCCAATATCCACCTGTTTTTCTGAAATCTAAAGTTTGATTAAAGCCTTCCCTGTTGATTCTGTCCCTAACTACAATCGCAGAAGCTTCTTTCAATTTCAGCAAAATATTTCGTATGTCGACGTTTCCAACTTTAGGTAAACTATTATCTTCAAGGTTATCTCCGATTCTATTTCTGCCTAATGTGAGACCTTCCGTGCTTTCAAACGAGAGGTTTTCTAAGAGACCACTTCTTTGTTTGCTATTGAATTTTATAGCTTCAGTTGTAAGGATTGTTCCTTCATGCTCTGGTTGGTCTTTTTCTCCGAGGAACACCATTGCCCTAATTTCGACTCCTTTGAAGAGTTTAGCTGGTCGGGTTCCAAACAGTGCCATTTTACTAGTTTTCATATTCTGCCTAATGACGGTTCTTGCTGTTGAGGTGCTTTTGTTTATAGCAATTGAGTTTGCTAGGACTAACCCAATAAAGCCATTTTCTTTAATTATCGGGAATATCATTTCAACAAAGTTTGCAGCGATTTCAGATGCATCTCTGGTTGTGTAGTGGAACATTATCTTTTTTTCAATTTCCTTTAAAATGTTGCCATAGGGCGGGTTTCCAACAATTACGTCAAAGCCACCCTGTGATAGAACGTTTTGAAAATCGATTTTCCAGTGGAACGGCGTTAACCCTGTTAGGCTTCTGCCTATTTCTGCAAGTTCCTCTCTGTTGAAGTGACCATTTTCGTGTAGGAAATCGATGTAGGATTGATTTACGACTTGGTACAATTTTTCTCTAATTTCAGCGATAACATCCCTGATTTCAACGGCACGTTCTCCCGATTCAAGAGTGTATATGCCAACCAGTTTCCGATATGCTCGTACAATGTTTTCTATGCTGAGGGTGGAGAGTAATGTCTCAACTTCTTGAACGGTTGCATTGTGGAAGTTTCTGAGATTATTGAGTTTTTCGTTAATCAAGCCATCTTCAAGCAAGTTTGTCAAGGGATGTGTGACTAGACGCTCATTTAGCCAACCGATGAGACTGTTCCCTGAGAAAATATTGAAATCAATGTTAGGTAAGGGTTCAACATGAGTGGAATCTTGTATTATTGAAAGCCAGAGTCGAAGTTTAGCTATTTCAACAGCATTTTCATCAATGTCAACGCCAAACAGATTTTTTGAGACTATCTCTTTTTTTAGCTTGCCTCGGTCGATAGTTTGCCCTGTTATTTTTAGTAAGCTCTCTTTAATTTGAAGAATTTTTGATAGTGTACCTGTTAAGAAGTGCCCAGAGCCACATGCTGGGTCTATTATTCTTACTTTATCAATTGACTCTATCATGCGTTTTACATGTAATGGGTTTTGGGGCATATTCTCAAGTAAACGTTGTAGACTATTGTAGCCTCTAAGGTCGGCTTCTGTCCATCCTGATTCTCGCAGACTATCAATCATTCTTCTAAAAATAACTGGAACAACAGTTTCTTCTATTATAAATTCAACCAAGTCATCAGGAGTATAGTAAGCACCTTCCATCTTTTGCGGGTTTATTTCGCCAGTTCCAGAAATAGAGTTAATTGTCTTTTCAAAAATATAACCCAGAATATTGGGGTCTATTTCTTTACCTTGCCCAAAATCGTAATGCTCAAGTAGGTTTTCTAAGACAAGCTCGATGCCATCATTGTCTACATCATAGTTTAGCTCAACTGGTATAGTTTCTCTAAACAAACCACCGTTCAGATAGGGAAAATTGGCGTAGAGTGTTCTTGCTTGCCCTGATAGATTTCGTTCGCTTATGCTTTTATTAAACACTTGGTAGAACAAGGGTTGTAAATACATCCTGTAGAAGCTTAGCATTGAATGAGAATTTCTATACTCAGAAAACAAATCTGCCAAAAGGTCTCTCGGTACTATCTCTTTTTCCTCTAAGAACTTAATGAAGATCAGTCTATTCATAAAAATGACGGCGAATAGTCTAGCGTTACTATCGCTTCCATTTTCTGGGGGCACTATCTTGTTCAGTAAACATGCGCCTTCAGTTGGATTGCCTTCGCTATCAAATCCAAAAACATAGTCGACATAATCGTTGTAAAATGACTTAGAGATTTCCTCTTTTTGTCTATCTATACCTTCGAGGTAGTCATTTAGGAATAGAGAGATACATCCAGTGTCAAAGGTTAGGAATTTCCTTTTTATTTCTAAGAGCGTATCCTCGGTGTCCAGTGATGACCTTCGCAAAAAACGTATGAATATTGGTCTTAGGTTAACTTGAAAAACTTCAATAGACCTATTTGAAACTGTGTCATATTTGAGCAGTATCCAATCTAAACCGTTTGTCGCTATGCCATAAGGTGGGTTTGTACCTGACGATCTAAGCGAAATCCAGAACTCGACCTGCGAGACTCCATGACCTGCGCTTCGTAAATCAATGTTTAAGGGTTCAGCTTCAATCAGAAACTTGGGTTCATTTTGACCTTGCGGTCGTATCGTATAGTCAGGTGTTCTTGTGCCACCTGACGGAGCGTTTATTGGTGTCTCTGCGATTATTTCATATCCGAAAAACCGAATTAAAGGCTCTATCAGTTTTCTTTTAGCAAATTCTTCAGGTTCTTGTCTTTCCACTAAGTCTCTTGATTGATAATTTCCAGAGTTTATAAGAACTTCTTGAAAAGTTGCAACGCTACGAAATTGACCCCTGATGTCTTGATAGACCTCTCGGAGTTTATTGTCAAGTTCCTCTATTCTTTGTGAACTTACTGAGGGAAAGTTGAATCTCATTTGAGGCATATGAAGTCAGTCGATAGTATTTTTTGGTTTTCCACATATAACTTTGCATAGTTGCATTTATAAGAATACTCACCAATTCCGAATAAGCCCCTCTAGTTAACAGACGCTTCCACAAAAGCCTTAAGACCCTAAGAGTTAACAGAATCAAGTAGACGGTTTCATAGTGCACGATGAGAGTTCTTTACCCTACCAAGTCATGACTGAGCAAGAATTACTTACCGCGTGGCATAAAAATCGCCGATCTAATACTGCAAACTATACTAGAGAATTATTAGTTGCAGTTCCACCTGAAGTATCCGTACCCTTTCATGATGTCTATCATGGATTCCATGAGGCGCTAAAGGCGTTGCGTGATAATTATCGAATTATCGATGAAGATATAGAAAACTATCGACATAGACCAATGCTCGCAGACGCTAGACAATTATTTTATGAAACCCGAAATAATTGTTTATATCATGCTTTGATAGAAGCAAAAGTTCCCAAGTACGTTTGGGTAGTGTATTTTTTTGGCGAAGGAGAAGACAGAAACGAATGGAAAGGTTTCTACGTTAGAGATGCAACTCAAAAGACAAAGCTTGTTTTTACTTACGTTAAAGACAAAGAAACAGCAATTTATCAAATTGAAGATGGTAAAACTTACCAAAGACGAGAGAAAAACGTGAATAGAACGAGAGTAAAGTAATCTTCTTCCATGTACCTTAATCAAACAGAACCATTATTCGCTACACTTTTATATGCTTTCTTGACTGAATTCTTAGGCTTCCTGTTTTTGCAGCATTAGTTAATGCTCGAGGGCAACGGAATTGGCAAACTTCCTAACGGAAGCCCAAATGAACGAGCACCTAGGATGGGTACCAGGATCGGCCATGCCGTCAACTTAAAAATAGCGACGAAATGTTAAACTTGCTATTTTTTCAAACGAATGATATTGGGCCCAAGTATAAGCTACAAACGAAAGTAAGCCTGCAAGAATAGACTCATAGATTTCGAAGAAAACCTTTGCACTAGACAGTATTATTTTATCAGAGATAATGTTGTCACATAATGAGTTTCTGAGCACGTTTTCTAAACTCTCCATCGTTAGGAATTTAGACTTTTATCAAATCTACTAAAATATTAAGGACAAAAATAAAATGTTGGTTGCTGAGTAAAGAGATTAGTGGTGAGTACAATTGAATGAAGAGAAAGTTAGGAGTATCGTTAAGAGCTTATCTGAAGGGTGGGCTCAGAAATATCAATCAGCACATGAGAGGGGCCCTAGTGCAGCAAAAGGGTTGCTTACTGATCCTCGCGCTGGATTAAGTTTCATACTGGCGAATGGTTTTGCAAGAGCTGGCGGTGAGCAAGCAGGCTATGGATCATTTGCAGTTCAGGCTCTTATCGAGGTTGAAAAAGTCCAAGGTTCTTATGAAAAATTCATTGAATTAGATAACGCACCGAAGGTTCTTTGGGGCAAATTCGTTCAGTTATGTAATCAAAAAGGAATAGGAGTCAACCAAAAGAACAATGAAGGCGTAGTAAAAGGCTCTGTAAAACTCGCTCAAGTATCGATTCATCATAACCCATTCGAGCATATAGGACTTAACATTGTTTCAAATACTGTTGATACTTTCCTGCTACTAAGAAATATGCCAGGGATAGGCGACAAAATCGCATCTTTCATTACGCGGGATGTTGTAACTATTTTGGATGTTGAAAACAAGATTGCGCCTGAAAATCAAGTCTTAATCCAACCAGTTGACAGATGGATAAAAGGATTTGCAGGTTTGTTCTGGGAAGAACTCAAAGGTCGTGCGCCATCATGGCTGATTTCGCTTAAAATTGTTGCCAAATGTACAGAATATGGCTGCTCTGCTGCACGATTTAATCAAGGAGCTTGGATGTTTGGTTCTTCTGTGATTGAAGATACAAACCAAATATCTGAAGCGGTATTTGCTAAACTATAACTAGAGGTCACATTGTGCATAATGGCTTCTAAAACTTATTTCAGCTCCAATCCAGCGTGCGCTTCGGTGAGCAAAGAGTCTGAAACGCCATGAAACGTCAAATCAACTAGAAGATCATCCTCTGTGGCTAATAGTGCGGTTTTCTTTTTCATACGCAATCACTTGGGGCTCGTGCTTATCGCATAAACCGTTTAAAAAGCAAGTGAACAAACTGCCCCGCCGAGTAGTGGAGAGGTAAGTGAAAGTGAAAATCTAGTTACATAATTGACTTTTTAGTGAGGTTTGCTGAGGCTCTGGAACATTCTTTAGGAGAAAAAGAATGTAAATGCTGATTACGATTATGGCTAATATCTTTAATACGCCAGAGCCTTCTCAGCCCCTATCCCTTCTCCGTTGCTTTTTAAGACTAAAAAAGGGGAAGTGGTTTTTTGGTTGGCATTTTTATGGTCGCTTTCTGAGCATCAGCATAATCAAAGCGCCGATTATGGCGATTGCAATAATTATGGCAACTGTTGAAATGGCGAAGTACATTTCTGTCGGTGGCAAATTGACTATTGGGTACGGTGATGCGGTTGGTGCTTGGCCGATTGCAGTGAAGTAGGTTGATGCGGTTGAAGTGCCATATGAGTTAGAGCCTTCGAAATTAGCTATCATCTGATACAGTCCAGGAACTTCAGGAGCCCATGTAAAGCCATAGACACCGTTGGTATCGCTTACGGCTGTGCCAATATTGATTAAATTGCTGTTGGGATCAATAGCAGTTAACGTTACAGGAACACCTGTTGCGTTGGTGGGCTTTGGCTCTTGCATGTGCAGATACTCCATCCACGCACTCATTGACTCGTCCGAGATAGCAGCTGTGCCTGGTTGAGCAGGGGACATGTCCAAAACTGTGCCAGTAATAGTAAATTTCTGTCCCACCTGTACCTCTGTAGAGGGAGCGGTAACGGTAGTTTGACTTTTGCCTTTTCCAAAAGCGTAGGCGTATCCATCATACGAGTTGGAAGCCACCAGATAGCCTTCGGCCACCGCACAAGGCAGGTTGCCAGGACCCGCTTCTGTCATGAAACTTATATTCCATATGCCCTCGCCGGTAGTAGCGTTCACGCAATGAAGCTTCCAACCCCGAGTAAGCGGTTGGGTTGGAGTATGCTCGGTATTGATACTGTAAACTTTTCCGTCGGCAATTAATGGCTCCTGTCCGAAGAACGAATAACTATTTTGATAGGGGCTATCATAAGGATACTGTTCAGGCGCTTGGTACAACCATGACAATTTTCCAGTGTTCCAGTCATATGCAGCGATGCCGTCGTATTGCGTGAAGATTATGTTTCCGCCGTATGAGCCTATGTCATAGGCTCCGAAAACTCCCCACGGCCAAGTTGATACTTCTGATTCCCATAGTTTCTGTCCTGTCCTTAAATCCCAGCAATAGAAATGGCCGTCTTCAAAACGGAGAGCCAGCTTCCCATGGTCGGCGACAGATGCAGGCCACATATTGTAGGGAACTCCTGCCATTGTATTCCATAATACTTTTCCTGTGTATAGGTCGACCGCTGTTATGTTCGCGTCTATACTTGCGCCCATGGCTGCATTGAGTGGTGATTGAGCGTTAACAGCTATTCCAGTCTCGTAATCAACAAGAGTGCCTAAGCTGCTAAACGGCCAGCTTATGTTAGTCATTACAGTAAATCGAACGTTTGTAGTCGCCATATTTATAGTATAATCGCCCGTCACTGTCCAGTTAATTAGGCGATATCTGTTAGAGCCTGCTCCTGCACCTAGGTCTTGCACGCTTAGGAAGTAGGGGTAGTCCAAGTCAGCATATAGGGTTCCAGTTGTCAGTGGCGCAATCGAAACGTTGTAGGCTGAGGTACTGCCGCTAGCTGTAGCCACATCGCCTGTGTAAGGGTCATAGTTTATCAGGCGCCCGCTCCCCACATAGGTTAGAAATACTCTTCGGCCCCACTGGGGGTCAGAGCCTGGGACGTCGCCATATCCCGTATTGAAGGTTACTAATGTCGGTATTTGCGTTAGTCCTGTTCGTTCCCAGTATGTTTCGCCAGTTCTTAAGTCATAGCACTGCCAAACCTTGGTGGGAGTCCCATCCTCAACTTTCGTAATGGTCGCGTAACATCTTCCTGCGTATATTATTGATGGGGTAACACCACGTCCAGTCCATGAGTGTTCTCCTAACGGTCCTCCAATTAAGCCGCCTATGGCTCCTAGCTGCTTCCATACGACGTGCGCTGAATTCGGTGCTTGTACATATGGAACATACCAATAGTTGCCCATGTACGTGTTGGTATTGTTTGGCCAGTAAGGACCTAGGGTTCCTACTACGCCGGTTGATGGGAAGTATCCGAGAATAGGCCACCATGCTCTGTTTTCTGGCTCCACAGGGCGCTCCCAATAGTCAGTTGGAAGAGCAGACTCAGGCCGGGCAGGAACTGGCTCCTGTTGCACTGTAAGGTTGTAGGGTCCATCTTGGCTTGGCGCGTAATAAATTGATTGCGTAAAACTGGTTACTTGACTACCAAGTGCTCCTCCACCTGCAACTGTATAGTTTCCTGGTGGGAAATAACCCCCTGGAAATTCGAATTTGATTTGCCATGTACCAACCTTTTCGGGTGTAAAAGTTGTCCATGATGTGGTATCTGCACGGTAGCTTTGTTTTGTGATGACTTCTTGTTTTCCATCAGGTGCAGTCATTACGACGGTGAAGTTGCTAAAGTATCTGCTGGCATGAACTGGAGGGGACAGCCACATGAAAATTGTCACGGTTTGTCCAACGCCTACAGGATTAGGGTTAAAGCTAAGATGGGCTATAGTCTGGAGTGTAGAGTTAGGATTAACGTTTAGCGGAAGAGGTATTGAGCCGCCTTCTTGCATGTTAGTATATTGAGTTTGGGCTTCTACAGAAGCGTTATTCGATATAGCAGTGAGCGGTATAGCCATTAATAGAATCAGCGTAAGCAGCGTTAATTTCTTTAGCGTTTTTTTCATTTTCATTTTCTCCGATATTTGATAACTTGCTGTCTACTTAAGAAAGCGTGTGTGTGTTGACTACAGCAACAGCTCTTAACTAAGTGCTAACCGAGCACTAGATTGGATAAAAGCTATGGAAACAAACTTTTGGAACGTCGCCACAATATATAAAAATACTCTTGGACTAACCCCACAAGTGCAGAGTTATACACAAGTAATCCACTATTCATAGGCTGGGAAATCGTAGGTTCGACCGTAACGAACACTTTTTTCCCATCCCATATCGAAAATGTGGTTTGCGGTCTTGTTCTAGTTTTTCTTATTTCAATTCCTGCGCAATTTCTTAAAATTTGAAATTTTGTCGAGAGTTTTTCTTCTTTCTCTAAGAAAATAATGATTCTTATTTTTACGCCTTTGAGCGATAGCTTTCCAAACAAATTAAGAAAAAAGCCTGCAAATTGTTCTAAATCCTTACAATAAATAATGCCCTCATGAGACTTCTCGCTTGAGTCAAACATTTCAAATAATTTTCGATACGTTAATTTTCCGCCGGGCACCAAAGTGAACTGACTTCCTTCTTCAGTTATGGTTATCTTATCTCTATGTTTATTCAGTAATTCTTTGGCTTTGGCTTTAACCTCAGTATATTCCCTCTCTTTGCGTTCTAGTAGCAACCTTATGCCTTCATTCGTCGGGAGAGCTCTAAAAACGGTTGGATTATTCAGGAGCTTTTCAACTAGATTGAGTTCTTGTAATTGTGTTATCGTTCGGTAGACATTTGCTCTATCTGTTTTTGACATTAACGAAAGAGTCTTCAATGTAGCTTTTTCCATTTGTGAAAGTATAAGGAAAATTTTAGATTGACAAGGAGTCAGCCCAAGTCCTGTCAGTGTTTGGATGTCCTCGCCGTATTCAACTTGCGCTCGCACTTCGTCATCATTATTAATTTGGATTTATATAATTATCGACTATTCCCTCTTTGAAACTGCGAAAAAAAATTACTCTATCTTTCGCTTGCTCCATTTTATGTATGCATGGAATTCAAAATTCTCGATGGACTGAATCTTGAAGAGGTCATAAAGAAGTTAAAAGAGGATTAAAATTATGGTTAAAGGTTCTAAAACACTAAAAATTGCACTTGATAAACAAGGCAGTTATTTAGGAATGGAAAAAGGTTGCTTTATTGTAAAAGATAATCAAGGCGATACTAAGCGATACCCACTGTTTGAAAAGGAAATAGGTTCTGTTATACTTCAGAGTGGAAATTGTGTTTCAACAGGTGCTTTAGCTTCTTTAGGTTTTTGGGATGTTGACGTTTTAATAACCACACAAAGAGGGAGACCTGTTGCTATGCTTAGAAGTTTAGATAATGATGACCATGTTAGCACGAGAATTCAACAGTATGAAGCATTGAAGGATGGCAGAGGTTTAGAGATTGCAAAACTGCTTGTTTTAGCCAAGATAGAAGGGCAAAATAGAGTATTGAGTAAGTATGGTCTAAGGCAATTTGATAATTCTAACATCACAAGAATCAAAAATGTTGATAGCACTGATTTAGGAAAGGTTAGAAATATTCTTTCAACTTATGAAGCTCATTGTTCTGAATTTTATTTTGAACAAGTTTTTTAACTAATACCTGAAAGGGTTAGACCTCTAAGTAGGAGGACATTCAAGGCTTATGATGGGATAAATAATCTTTTCAATTTGGGTTATAATATGCTTAATTGGAAAGTTCACATGGCACTTGTCAATGCGAAACTTGAGCCTTATCTAGGGTTTCTTCATAGTGAACAGTTTGGCAAGCCTTCTCTTGTTTGTGATTTCGTGGAAATTTACAGGTACTTGATTGATGATTTCATTATTGGATTCTGCAAAGACTTGAGCAAAAAGGACTTCATTACAAAATGCGAAATTATGTCAAGGGGTAAAATTGGAAAAAGAGCGATGGTGTCTTCGAAGTTGAATATGAAAAAAAGGTCCTTCCATATTAAAAGGTCAATACTTGGGCAATGCTGCAGACGCAGAGGTTTAGTAGGTTGAAAACTAGAAAAGAGGATCCTTTATGCTGTCACCGAAACCTATTGACGTTTTGTGTCCTTCTTGCGGGAGCCTTCATAATCGAGCGATTTGTTTAGTTCCCAGATTCTTAGCAAGCTAAGGGAACCACTTTTTGGTTTTCAGGAAACTGAAACATTTCATTCGAGGTTGACTTTGTGCAGGTGCACTTCTTCCTAGTCGAGGAGGCTTACCCTTCACGATTTGTATGCTGTTCTTCCGTGAAATGTCTGTCCACAATTCCGGGGGCTTAGCCATTTTTTCTAAGAAATTGTAGCAAGTCAGATTCGCTCTTTCTTTCTAATTTTAACTTGCATCTCTTAATCGTGGCTTGTTTTGGACTAATGGTTCGTTCTTTTGGCATCGTCCCTAAACTGAATTGGATCGATTCATTTTTGTGATTTTCGTTAGGACTTGTAAATGTTTTCGCATTTTGCAGTGATAGTGAAAGCCCAGGTTTAACGTAGTCTAGTAGTGATATTTTTGGCGAAAGGGCATCCGTTGTTTGCACAATCTCTGGTGTCAGTTGGGTCTGGCATGTCGAGCTTTGACTGTTGAGGGCAATTTTGTCTGGCCCGCCTTCTATGATTGTTGTTTTAGGATTTGAGTCGTTAATACTTCTAAGTGTGTTCGCAGTTTGTTTGAAAGCTTCCTGTACAATTATTAGTTTTTCTGAATCATTTAGGGCTCTTCCCAACTCTTTCTTCTTGGATTCTTCAAGTCGAATGTAGTCAATACCTATAGTCCTGGCTATTGCCTGTAAAGACTCTAAGATCTCAACTTTTGCTTGTTCCTGAGGTTTGAAGATAAGCTTGGCGTATTCTTTGCGCAGTTCTTCAATCTTTGTTTTATCAAAATAGGTATCCATGCTTCCGCCCAAGATGTGACCTATAAAGTACACTTGGGTTTTCGGGTCGAGCCTACTCCCGTCAGTCAATTGGCTGTGGAGGACTGACTCGAAGGTCTTTCTGAGACTGTGCGGAACGACGTTCTTCCATTCTTTTACGCCTGCTTTTCTTGCCGCATTTTTGACTATAACCTGCAATTCCCGGGGTGTTAAAGGTTTGATACTTCTCTCTTTACGGGTGAGTCGATTATGCTCTGAGCAAAACAAAACCTCTTCATCTTGGATTTCGCCGAATCTTCGTCGTTCGTTAAGGAAGAGGCGTAAGGCTTCAGCTGCCTCGCCGGATGTAAAAACGGAATATTCCGTATTCCCTTTGCAAGCGGAGTGCACTATTCTTTTCATGTTCTTGTGAATCTTGACTAAAATATTCGTTGCACCCATCTCAAGCTCCTTTTTCACTTCACCATACAGAAGAGCCCGCAGGGTTCCATTCCTTAACCCAGTGGATATGATGAAAAGAATCATGGCGCGATTTCTTAAAGAACCTGCGACATTGGCCATTCGTCTAGCTTCATCTAATGAGGGGATGTATTCTGGTCTTGTTCTTTCGCGCACAGACTGATGAAAACAATCTAACTCAAGTTTTTCGCTGCCTTTGAACCCATTAACTTTGAAAAATGTCTTAAGCATGAACAACGCTGTATTTGCAGTTCTCGGGCTCTTCCACTCCTTCTTCTCCATTTTATAATAACAGAACTCTTCGATTAGCTTCTCAATTTCAGTTTTCTTCATAGATACAAGCGCGTCAGGCATCTTTCCAGTGTACTGACTGAAAGCATAAACCGCATTGCCATAAATGCACCGGGAACTCTCACTGCCAATTTTTCTGTACTTAAGATGTTTAAGAAGCGCGTTCACACTTGGATAACTGCTCGTCCACTCAGAAATTTTCAGAAATTCTTCCCAGCAATTAACCAGAGGTTAATCCTCCAAGAATATGCCAAAGATGGACCCGAAAATGTATTGCGAAACTGTGGTTTCTACATATTTTTCTATGGCGAAACCGTGGTTTCGTAATAGGAATCCCAACTTCTGGTAAATTTGCCGAGTGCCTCGCAGATTCCGCATTGGGCCACAAATGTTTTGGTTTGAAAATGTTAGTCTCCATTGCCAACACTTCTAATGCTGGGTTGTGGCTTCTTGCTTGGCGGTTTGGGCTGTAGCCCGTTGGTCCTTTTCAAAAACGGGCATGATTGTTATGCTGCCATTAACTTCTAACGCGACGGCGACTATTTTTTGACCGGCCTCTTGCTCAGCGTTCTCAAGCCATGACTTCGGAAGACATATCGCTTTGCTTGTGTTAAATTTGATCAATTTTCTAATTATGGGCAAATTCTTACTTCCGATAACAAGTATAAGTAATACTTATATGGGTTTTTTGTCACCTACCTATAGGTCGGAAACTACCTATAATGAGGCTACCTATATGGCAGAAAACAGAGATTTCTTAGTACATATGCTAGCTGGTCCACTTCAGTATCCCGATGGTACTTTTCGGGGTTTAGACCCGATAGTAGAGAGTCAAAGGAAGGTCTTGCTTCACATAGCATTGTCAGGAATACCCCAAACAAAGTATGAGATTGAAAAGATTACAGGTGTCAATCATGCTTCGGTTCATGAAGCGGTTAAGAAACTCAAAGAAATTGGAGCTTTGGAAGGAAAGGAAATTGGAAAAACTCGCACAGGCCAACCAAAGACCGAATATACACTTACCCTCTATGGTGTTTGTTTAGCCATACTACACGCAGACCGGAAAAACCAGGAAGCCTATGGTAAGATAGCTGAGAAATGGGTCCGCCTTGAACCAGTAACCTTGGGAAAATGGAAATATTTTAACCAGAAAAAGGACCTTGGGAAAGAAGTCGCCAATGCCTTTCTCGTTAACGGTGCTTTTGCTTATGTCGGTGAAAAAGAACTTTTAGATTCCGGAGAGCTGTCTCTTGATGACTTCAGAGTTTGTGCGATAGAGTTGCTAATTGAGAATGCTAGGTGTTACATCGAAGCCTTCCATAATTCAAAGGACGATCCAGAAGCATGGAAAGAATACGTGCATTGGTACAGAGACGTCAACCCTGAAACAACATTGGAAATGTGGATCACAGCTATCAAAGAAGATCCAGAGTTGAAAAAATATTTGGTGGCTTACGTTGATGACGTATTCCGCAGAGCTAAAAATGAAGTAGAATGGGGTCAGTTTTTGAAGCTAAGAATAGAAACGAAGAATCGATGAAATGCTGGAGAATAGATCCGAAAAGGCCCAATTTTTCAGGACGCCCTTTGAGGTTTACGATTGATTTGCTGAAGGTATAGCACCCTATTGTGGGTTGCAGATCTATAATTTATTCTATTAGGGGCTAAAAATCCCCAGCGCTGGGGATTCAGAGTAATCACTTCTGCTATGCAATTAAAGTGTGCTTGTTGCAGGCGTGGAGTAGTTATGGTTTAAAGAAGGATGATTCAGCGATGCTTTCAGGTTACCAATTATATCATAATTACCTTAGACCACATGAAGCTTTAGACGGAAAAACTCCGAGCGAAGCATGCGGAATAACCATAGAAGGAAAAAATAAGTGGCTAACCCTGATTCAGAATGAGAGTAAGAAAAGCCAGTAAGTTAAACTGACAGGCTCAAATCGATACATTGCTCATCTATGTTGTCAAAAACTCGCGAATTACCTTTTTTAATGCTGGCAGATTTCTAACAGCAACGAAACGATTTCCGTATTCTTTACACAGAAGTATTTCCTTGGTAAACCAAGGGACATCTATTGCGTCATAGAAAGGACAGTAATGGTTTCCCGTTTCATGAGTGCAAAGAGACGCCTCCGCAACCATGCACTCAGTATACGTTTTTTTGTCTACCAAATACTCACATGATGGAACACCTAATATTTTACTGTGGCGCACAAAACCCAACGATGGAACTTTGTAGTTAAGGCATCCTTTTAGTTCCTCATATTGTCCTCGCTCATCATTCTCAAAAAACACAGCTTTTGAAACTAACCGTGTTATTTCATGGAATAGCACTCTGTCGGGAATTATTTTCTTAACTTTTTTAGCATGATTCGGGAAATAATCCATCAATGCAAAGAGTCTATCTGGTCGATTTTTCTCGTATGCACCAAGACCAGTGACTACATTAAACCCCATTTCTGAGACCATCTGAGCCACTTTTAGAATGACTTGAGTTCCTCCTTTTGGGTAAGGTCCAAAAACACCTATACGTGAACTTTTTGGACCCAGTTGTTTATCGAGCACAAGTCTCATTGCGCCAATTAGAGGCAAACAAAGCGCTCTGTAAAATGTGTCAATGGTTGGCTCTATCAGTTTTTTCAAGGTATCTTCATTGTCTGCCAACCAATTCAACTCAGTCTTTTTACTTTAGAAACGATTGAAGAAAAAGCTTTTGGCAAGTATTTCGTTACCTGTTCAGTTTTTTCGGAATAGTTAGGAAAAATATTTATCCTTGTTTCATAACTGTTAAACATGGAAACTTTTTATTCTATTAGAGAACAGAAAAAGGTGGAACCCTTGAGTTATCAAGAGCTTAAAAAATGGTCTGATACCTTCGATGTTATGGGTAATCCAATTCGACTTGCCATAGTGGTCATCTTGTACGGAAACTCTGTACTGCTTGAAGGCAAGCACGAGTTAACATTTGGGCAAATAATGTCGATAGTTAAAGCTCCGAGCAAACCTGCCCTAGCCAGTCACTTACATGAACTCATTGAATTTGGATTAATTGACAAGCGCCCAGTGAAAGATGACAAGAATAGAGTATATCCAATATATGTTCTGTCAGCTAAGGGAAAAGATTTCTTGATTGATTTTGGACTGAAAGAATTTATTGAAAAACGCATCGCTGATACAGAACTACATCGGTAAGTCTGTAAAAGCTTTGTCAAATGCTCTCAGTAAAGCACCAAACGATTTTTCACATGAACCCCCTAACAGACAAAGACTTGACAGAACCGTTTTGAGCTTTAGATTTTCTTCTTGGGGCTCTGATGCTCAGTTTCCAAGTGCATAGTTAATTCTTCTTTAGTATTGAAAACTTTACCACATATTTGGCAAGTAGACTTGTTTGGCGTTGGATTATCCATTGGAGGAAGCGAAGGCTGTTGATCTGGGGATTCAAGAGAGCCATCTGGTGGGGAGGGTGCAATCAAATCATTGAATGGGTCATTTGGTTTTTTTTCGTAGGGAAATTCAGGCTCAGTCAAAATCTTACCTATAATACAAGGGGGTTATGCTGTTCTTAAGCATTTGCACGATTGTAAGATGTTACATAAAACATCATATAGACTAAATGTTTCCTCAAAGAGTTCGTCACTAATTTTGAAGAAAAACTAGCAACAACAGACGGTTTTTGACAGAGAAGCCGTGTACAAAAGACTTTACAGAGCCTAAGAGAGAATAGCTTTAAAGCTTTATCCATAACGAATACCCCTTACGAGTCAGCAACCGAAAGTTGACATGAACCCGAAATAACCGACAACTTGACAGAACCCCATTGAAGGTTCTTTCAAGTCTTCGGTTGAAGCATGACTTTGTGGGTTCTCTGTCAAAAAACGGTTGATTTTGTTTCTATCATTAATGCTTTTTCGGCTTTAGGATTCTTGCGAATATCCAGACAAAAACACAGGTCATAAACCAACTGAATAAAAGAAGCCCATAAAAGAAAATTAAAACTGTATTCATTGCCTCTTGCGATGCTTGTGAGACTATCAACATTTCATATATTGGGTTTTGAATACTCGGAAGTTGAAAGACAGCAACTATCAGCAATAAAGAGCCATACACTTTTGAACCGAATAACCCGTAAAGCTTTTTCACTTTGAAAATAGCAATTAACATGCCGAAAAAGAAGTATAACCCAAGAAGGGGTATAACTAGTATGTCCATTTGTGTAGTAAAAGCAAAGACGATTAGACCACCAAGATTAAGCACCACTGAAGCACGGTCTAGTCCTTTATACTCAAGATAAATGCCTATGCCGATAATGACCAGAGCGCTAAGAAACTCAGCCAAAACCCCTTGAATTGCTGGTTGAACTAGGAAAGACAAATTATTTACCTCTTTTTTCATTTATGGAAAGAACACTTACAATAAGTCCTAAAAGCCGAAAGATTTTTGCCCTTATATCGTTTATTTTCGGAATTGTTTTCTTGCTTGCAGGAATAGGCAGAACAGACTTGTATACTATAGCCTCAATGTATATTAGCGGTGGATTTTTTGGTGCTGTGGTAGCGATATTGCTCAGTTTAACAAATATATTAGACATTTTTAAGTAAACGGAACCCCAAAGATAAGATAACACCATTTTTCTATTATCGTTTTTCCATTTGAATTTTTGCCTATTTCGTTTTTATTGGTTTGACTATGATGATAAGTTCTCCGTCTTCTGCTAACTTATTTTTCTATTGGAGATTACATTGATTGACACTAAAACCTCGGAAGAAAAAAATAAAATCCGTAAACTTCTGCCTTTTTGGGCTAATGAGCTGCTTAGGATGCAGGATGCGGCTGAGAAGAATCATATAATTCATGAACCTTCCGTGAAAGAAGATTCCTGACTTCGTCGTCTTTCATCAAGAGGTCCATCAGGCGGTCTGCTTTCATTCTTTCTTCCTCAAGTCCAACGGCAGCTTTTGGGTTTAAGACCATTCCGCAGGCTGGGCAGAACTGCACGTCTGAACTAATGTCTTTTCCGCAGCGGGAGCATTTGGTTAAAGTTATTGCTACCCTTAGTTTCGTCTCTTGATCCACTGTTATTCCATGGGCTTTCAGGAGCGCTCCATCGACGTCTCTTCCTGAGAGATGGACGTAAGTTGACGGCATGTCCGATCCTGGTACCCATCCTAAGTGCTCTTTCATTTGGGCTTCCGTTAAGATGTTTGCCAATTCCGTTGCCCTCGAATGGCGAAACAAATGCGTGTAAATCCGCTTTTTTAACCCAGATTTTTTTGCGAGTCTTCGAAGCAAAGCTCGGGCGCCACAATAACTCAGAGGCTGATTTCTGCCGACCGTGCCCACTCCGACCCACAGTGGCGCGTCTGGTTCGTTTCTGAAGGGATGTATACTTATCCATGATGCAAGTGCGGGTGTTGAAATTGTAAGTCTGACTCGTCTCGGCCCAGTCTTGCCATCCACCCTGACTACGGCACTGTATTTGTCGAATTCCACGTTCATTATTTTCATGGATAGGGTTTCGCCTATTCTGAAGCCTCCGTCATAATGTGTAAGGATAAAGGCGCGGTCTCTTTGATTTTCGGCTGCCTCAACGAGTTTTGTTAACTCGTCTGGGGTGATTAATGCTTCAGGTACTAACCGTTTCTTTTTGAATCTGGGTTTTATCCATCTAACTTCTTCAGGGTACTCTTGCTCTTCTTCGTCGCATTTCCTTAGCCACTGGAAATATTTTTTCAAGATAACCTTGTAATCGTGTTTCGTGTGCTCAGTGTAGTTTGCGAGATTGATTTTGCTAACGACTGCCTCTACGCCTTTTTTGTCAAGTTTTTCCAAGGCGCATCCTGCGTTTCGGGCGAGTACTATTAGGTGGTTAACGTATTTGACTGACCTTTGTTTGCTGATGCCCTTCACGAGCAAGTGTTCGACTAGGTCTTTGATGCTTGCTTTGTCTTCTTCAGAAACGTCGTTGCTTGACTGGAGACGGCGCATTGTCTGTTCAAAAATCTTGTCGTAATCGTAGATTCCTAAGCGTTTAGTCATGCTTCCACCTATAAGATAAATGGTGGAAGGAACTAGACTGGGAGATTGGTGCGGTCGCCGAGATTTGAACCCGGGTCGTCAGCGTGGCAGGCTGATGTCCTAGACCAAACTAGACTACGACCGCATTTTGCTATACTGGAGTACAATGGCGATTTAGATTTACATCGGGGTTTATTTCCTTTTCCGAAAAACTTTACAAACTCAACAGCCTTCACAAATTCAAAACTGACGTTTTCATGCTTTCTTGCTGTTGCTGTAAGATGACAATCACATATGGTTATTTCTTCAAATGCAAAGAACTAGTTATGGAAAGCTTATGTCAGACATTATTACGGTGAAGAATCTTGTTGAAATTTATTCTGATGGCACAAAAGCCGTTGACGATATATCCTTTAGCGTGAAAGAGCAGGAATTTTTCGGTTTTTTGGGACCAAACGGCGCTGGAAAAAGCACAACCATCAAAATCTTGACAACACTTCTTCGAAAGACCTCTGGTTCAGTTACCGTGGCAGGACACGATATTTTTAGTGACGCTGCTGAGATACGCAAAATAATTGGCGTTCAAAGCCAAGAGACAACAGTTGACGGCGACCTAACAGGCAGAGAAAACATTATCCTTCAGGGTCATTTTCAGCAAATGGAAAGCAGTAAACTGAAGAAACGCGTAAACGAACTTTTGCAGCTTGTAGGCCTCGAATCTGCCGCAGACAAGCGGGCAAGGAATTATTCAGGTGGAATGAAAAAGCGGCTTGATTTAGCAACAGCGCTTGTGCATGAACCGAAATTGCTGTTTTTAGATGAGCCGACAACTGGGCTTGATCCACAATCTCGCACGGCAATATGGGGCTATTTGCAAAAACTAAACAAAGAAGAAGGCACAACCATATTCCTCACTACACAATACTTGGAAGAAGCAGACAAGCTATGCAAGCGCTTGGCAATTATTGATTTCGGCAAAATAGTGGCTAACGGCTCACCCGCAGAGCTTAAACGACAAGTCGGCGCTGACTCCATCAGGATTGGGCTCGAAAACTGCGAACGCGACCGCGACAAAGCAAAAAGCATCATAAAAACCATGACGGGCGTTGCAGAAATCGTAGATTCTGAAGAATGTATAAACGTTTATGCCCAAAACGCCTCGTCGTTAATTGCTGATATCGTACGCGCCTTGGACAGCACGGACATTCGACTGACGTCAGTTACTTTCTCCCAACCGTCCTTGGACGATGTATTCGTGAAACATACTGGACGAAGAATACGGGCAGAAGAACTCGTTAAGGCTCCAAGCGCCATGTTCGGCGGGAGACGATAAAAAATGACACTGCTTTCTGATACACGCTACTTGTTTGTGCGGTACCTTAAGAAACTTGCCCGAAACCCCATCCTGCTTTTCTTCTCGCTCTTTCAGCCGATAATTTTTCTGGTTCTCTTCACGCAGTTGCTCACGAAACTCTCAAATTTTCCCGGCATACTGCCTTCAGGAGTAAGCTACTTAGAATTTGCAACCGCTGGGATTCTCCTGCAAAACGCTTTCGGCAGCGCATTACAGTCAGGCACTTCCATAGTTCTAGACATCGACTCGGGCTTTCTGCAGAAAATGCTTGTGACACCAGTCAGAAGACCTGCAATCTTACTGGGCAGACTAACCAGCGACGCCTTCAGAGTGGCGTTGCAATCAGCTATAATTTTGGGGCTCGCTTATGCGTTAGGCGCAAGCGCCACAACGGGCGTTATTGGCATTTTGCTTATCTTTTTCACCATTGCGTTCTTTGGACTGGCATGGTCAGGCATTTCTCTGGCATTAGGAATGAAGACAAGAAGCTCCGAGACCGTATTCGCCATAGGTGGATTCATCACGTTTCCGCTACTATTCCTGAGTCCAGCTTTGTTCCCGATTAGTTTTCTGCCCTCATGGGTGCAAGATGTGTCGATGTTTAACCCAATAAGCTACGCAGTAAACGCTATCCGAGCCCTCATGATCAATGGTTACGAATGGGGCACAATACTTCCTGCTTGGGGCGTAATCGGGCTAGTCGCCGTTGTGACGTTGAGCGCTACATTGTACCAGTTTAGAAAAGTAGTCAGGTGACATGTCCCGCCTATTCCATGTTTGTCTACTTAAGGGTAAACGTGCGCGTCCACATCAGTCGGCTTGGCTAACCGTTTAATTTTCACTTCAATCAATTCAGGAGCAGCACCCAGCCCTTTTAGCGATTTCGAAAAACCAGCCATAATGTTACCAATGGTTTCCTGGACAAAATTGTTCAAAGGCAACTTTTTTCCATCGACAAACATTTCTGTTTCAAAACTCTTTTTCATTATCCTATGTTTTTGTTCCAAAAGCTTTCACCAACTAAACTTTAGATCTTAAAACTGATAAAGCCTTCTGTTAATATTTAACGCTGAAAAAGCTCAAGCCACTAGTTTAAAGTAACAGCTAATATACTTGAACAATTAATTAACTTCCTCTTTGAGCAAATGTACGCTGAAAAACAGGAGCAGCAACGTGCTTAGCAAACTGTGGAACAGACTCAATGCATTGTCCTCTAAAAAACCCTTAAAGTACTCCCTCTACCTTTCCGCAATCATCATTTTCTTTGCAATAATTCTTATTCCACCCATCATTGGCATTCTAATAAAAATCGGAACAATCCAAAACGTCATAGACCAACCGACTTTAATGAATACAGCCTTGGGTGCAATCTCGAACTCATTCATAATTGGTCTAGTTGTTTCCGCCTTAGACTTAATCGCTGGAGTTCCGTTGGCTTGGCTTATTACGCGTGGAAAATCAAGGTGGCTAAGCGTCCTTGACACTTTAGCTGATCTTCCCTTCGTTGTGCCAACAGCCGCCTTAGGCTATTCGCTTTTGTTGTTTTGGAACTCAAGCGGAGGAATATCCTCACTATTTGGGCCATCGCTTGTTTCTCCCGGCTGGCTTCTTGTTATGCTTTTGCATTTCACTTTTTCATTTCCAGTTGTTGTCCGCGTTATCGTAGGCGCACTGCTCGATTACAAGATGGAGTATGAACGTGCATCAAGAACCCTTGGAGCTCCACCGTTAACAGCTTCAAGAACCGTGACTTTCCCCATTATAAAACCCTCATTAATCGCGGCGTTCTCGCTTGCATTCGCCAGGTCCCTTTCAGAAACAGGCGCTACCTTCATTGTGGCAGGAACCTTCCTGAATGGGCCAGTCTTCCTACAAACTCTAAGCAACCAATTTAAAAGCGGTGCAATACCCCAAGCCACTTATGAAGGCGCAACAGTCTTTGCAAGCATAATTTTAATTTCTGTTTCACTTGCCATATTTGCTTTAATACGCATTTTAGGACAAAAAATAAAGTTGCCTTTTGGCCATGGCTTGCCAGTTTTCGAAAAGAAACTCAGCTACAAAAAAGCAGCATTCTCACGTAACAGCATCACGCTATTGGTTTTCATAGTAATAGTGCTGGTTCCTTCACTTTTCGTGGCGCTGCCAGCATTCCAAGCAATCGCTACCGGAACCTCTTTAATTGAGGCTTTCAGCGGGTCAGGCATATGGGCAAGCTATTGGCAAAGCCTACTTCTCTCGTACAGTTTAGCAGCTATAGTCACGGTTTTAGGAATAATCATCGGCATACCCATGGCGATACTGATTGCACGCAAAACATTCGGCAAATTGCCCTCAGCAATCCTTGACACACTAATTAACATCCCGATAATTGTGCCGTCAATAGCTTTAGGTGTTTCATTGAAGTTTTTCTGGCAAGGCATCTCAGGCATACCTGAATTTCTCCTATTAGTCTTTGCGCATTTGGCAATTACTTACCCATACTTTGTCAGGTCCATGTCGGCGGCAATGGAGCGAATAAGCGTTGACATGGAGGAAGCAGCAAAAACCTTAGGCGCTAAACCCTTCACTGTTTTTCGGACAATTGTATTACCTCTTGCAAAGTACTCGATTCTTTCTGGCGCAATAATTGTTTTTACGAGAAGCGTAAGCGAAACAGGTGCAACATTAGCTGTAACTTCAAACTTGCAGACGGCTCCTGTGCTGCTTGTCAACTGGGTTAATTCACT
>PKYH01000037.1:21815-41675 GCA_003133625.1 Candidatus Bathyarchaeota archaeon
GGAGAGTTAACTTATGCCTGATGTCCGAATCGTAAACGTAACAAAAAAGTACGGAAAAATCTACGCGTTAGACAACGTTAGCTTAACCATACATGACCAAGAATATTTCTCTCTTCTGGGACCAAGCGGATGCGGAAAAACCACACTTCTTAGGCTTATAGCGGGACTTATTGAACCTGACAGCGGCGAAATCTACATCGGCGACAGACGCCTTGATAAAGTGCCTCCTGAAGACCGAGACATAGGCTTTGTATTCCAAACTTTCGCGCTGTTTCCACACATGACCGCATGGGGAAATGTAATTTACGGTCCAAAAGTCAAAAACTATGATGCAAAAAAGGCGGATACGATTGGGCATGAAGTTCTCGAGCTTGTAAAGCTTAACGAGCGCTTAAACGCTTATCCCAGTGAACTAAGCGGAGGTATGATGCAAAGAATAGCTGTTGCCCGCGCGTTGGCTGCAGGCGCCAAAACCTTGCTTTTAGACGAACCGCTTGGTCAGTTGGATGCTAAAGTAAGAAATGAAATACGATATGAAATCAGAAGAATGGCAAAAGATCTCAAATTAACGGCTATTCATGTGACGCATGACCAAGCGGAAGCTATGTCAATCTCGGATAGAATTGCAGTAATGAGGAAAGGAAAAATCGTGCAGATTGGAACTCCACAGGCACTTTATATGCATCCGAACAGCTTGTTTGTTGCCCATTTTATCGGGGAATCCAACTTTTTAGAAGGCTACATTACTAAGGCAAATGGTAAATTCTCGGAAATAGAGTTACGGGGTGGATTAAGAGTTAAGGCCATAAATCCAGACATCAAGCAAGGCGAAAGAATAGTTTTAGCTATAAGACCCGAAACTTGCGAAATTAAAAAAGGCCGCAGTTCTATTGAAAATGGATTGTTTGGAAAAATTGAAAAAATCACTTTCGAAGGAACTATTGTTCGCTATGAAATTAGGCTTGAAAATGGAGACCACTTGGTAATAAACAGACCTTCGTTAACAGAGGAATGGGTTGAAATCGGCGAAGATGTTACAATAACTTATCCGCTTGAGAAGACTCATCTCTTTGCGTACCCTGAGGCTGGTTTAACTGAGGAAATTTCTGTTTAAGGCTCTTTAAGCGCTGATTTGCCTGTTTTCTACTATGACGTAGCAATATTGTAATTTTGTTCTTTTTTCAATTACCTTTTTAAGAATCTTGCGTCCCTTCCTTTATGAGGGTAACCATGGGGCTAAAAAGTGATTCACTCATAGCGTATAATATTTTAGAAAAACGAATTATTAATTCTGGCCTTTGCACTCAATGCGGAGCGTGTGAAGCCGCATGCCCAGTTGGTGCCTTACATATCGAAGGCGAGAAAGTTAAGCGTACATACGATTGCTCCAAAGATATGGATTTGTGTCCCATTTGCTATGAAATTTGCCCCCATTCGGAAGCGCTCCTGCTTAGAAGCTTGAGTTTCGTCGCAGATGCGCCAGTGAAGAACGAGGCGTTAGGTTATTACCGAAAAATTGTGCTGGTTCAAGCTGTAGACCCTAAAATACGTGAGTTAAGCCATGGTGGAGGCGTTGTTACTTCGCTGCTTAAATTTGGCATTGAAAACAAAGTTTTCGATAGCGCCATTGTCTCTCAGGGTGAACTTGAAAACCCTGCTAAACCTAAGCCTTCCGTGGCGCTGGTGCCTGATGATATACTTTCAGCGGTTGGAAGTAAGTTCTTTCCATCTTCAGTAGCTAAAGCATATGGAAGTGCAGTGTACGGTTATGGAAAAACAAACATTGCTTTCGTAGGCGTGCCCTGTCACGTGTTGGCTCTTCGTAAGCTAGAGGCTTGGCAGCATAAAATTAGTGGCAACTTAAAGATAACAATCGGTCTATTCTGCTTCGGCACGCTCTCGCTTAGCGCCTTGCTTGAATACATAAAAAAGAAATATAATGTCGAGCCGTCAGACATCAAACAAATTCGCTTATCATCAAAACTTGTATTTCAAACAGAAAAAGGCGAAATCAAGCTTCCATTATCTGAGGTTTCAGACCACATCCTGCCTAGTTGCCGCAAATGCACAGATTTTACTTCTGAACTCGCCGACATATCCGTTGGAGGAGCCTATCCTTTGAAGGATTGGTCAACAGTGATTATCAGAACAAAGGCTGGAGAAGACTTCTTCTATAAAGCAGTTGAAAACGGCATCATCAACACTTGGGTCATAGAAGAGGAACCCACCGTTATCGAGCGTGTAATGGTTGCAGCTATGCAAAAGCGAACAGCTGGCCTCAAAAAAGCTAAAGAAATGGAAGAAACCAGCGGATATCTTCCTGCACTTTTGCTTAGAGAAACAGATGCTCTTGCCAACATAAAGATTGGTGACATAATGGCTAAGAACGTCAAGACACTGACACAGAACACTACTGTACACCAATTCTTAGATTTGGTAGCAAGAAACCACCACATAGGCTATCCCTTAGTAAACGAAAACAATGAGCCTGTTGGCTGGGTGACTCTAGAAGAAGCTGCAAGCGTTGACAAAAACAAGAGAAACGAAACTTTAGTTAGCCAAATTGCCCGGCGAAAACTCGTGACCGCTTACCCTGATGAAACCGCTTTAGATGCCTTTAAAAGAATGAGCGAAATTGAAACAGGACGTGTGCTCGTCTTAGACAGGGCTGATCCGAAGAAACTTTTGGGCGTTGTAACTAAAACTGACCTAATGCATATTTTAACGAAAGCAGTAAACAACCGCTAAATCACCTTTATTAAGGTAACATGCCTTAATTTGTCAATTACTTTAGGTGCCAATATTTTATGGCTGAATGCCCTGCAGAAAAAAAGCAAGGAACCAATTCTTTAGCACTTATTTTATTGATTATAATAGCTGTTGTGGCTGTTTTTGGCGTCGTTTTGAGTTTAGTTTATCCAGAATTTATTAATCTGCTGTCTGGAGGAACGTATGTCTCGGGTGGTGCTATTTACGATGCGATTTATGTTGTGCTTACCATGGCCGCTGATGCGCTCTATCTTTTCGGCGGTGGTGTGATGGCTTTTGGCGCCATATTGGTAACGATCCGTTTTATTCAATATAAACTTAAGGATCCTTTTCAATCATCATCTTCTACGCGTTTCTTGTCAGGATATTTAACGTTAAGTCTGAACTTTTTTATTGGCGCAGAAATCATCCGTACAGTGGCTGTTAGAACTATTCCAGAGTTCGAATTGCTTTTTTTGGTAATTTTCAGTCGGGGTCTCTTCAGTTTGATTCTTTACTTGGAAAGAAGATGGCATGGGACAACAGAGACAGAATAATCCCTTCTTTTCCCTCTGCTTGGTAATTTGTTAAAGACCATGGAGTTCGCGCTGTTTTAGTTGTTAATATTTAAATCTGGGTGCCATATTTTATAGAGAACTAGCTCGGGGTAGTATGGGAGAACAAAGAGCAATACGAGAGAATATAGTCGGTAATCAGGCTAACGGTATTTATCTGGAAATAGATGACCAGTCACCAGCTGTCGATAACATTGTTTGTTTGCATAGCTTTTTTGCAGATAAACTTATATACGTTCATAATAACGCGCTTGGATATAACAAGTGCAAATTTAACACTATCCCTGAGGCAGCTTTAATGTTTAAAAGCAAAAGCATTAATGGAGAGATGCCGCATGCTTGTTGAAGCCCTCATTGCATTTATATTAATATTCATATCAACATTTGCAATCTACACTTTAGGCAAAAGGTCAGCGCCTAAAACCACCATAAGCGAAAACGAGCAAGCATCATACGCTTGTGGAGAAAAAGTGTCATTCCACGGCTTAAAAGTCAACGTATCCCTATACAAGTACCTAATTTACTTTGTAATCTTTGACTCATCCGTACTATTACTCGCTTTTGCATCTTTTGCAATAGCAGGCACAAACCCGCTTTTCTTAATCCTTTACCTTGGCATACTTCTTGCCGCAGGCTTGGTTCTTTTAGAAGGAGGTAAAGACTAATGGCAAACATAATAACATGGGCACGAGTAAAATCACCATGGGTCTTACACTTCAACTCAGGAGCCTGCAACGGATGCGACATAGAAATAGTCGCCTTACTCACCCCAAAATACGATGTTGAACGCTTCGGCGTAAAACTCGAGCCCTCACCAAGACACGCAGACGTCCTACTAGTAACAGGCGGCGTCACACAACAATGCGCAGAACGACTAAAACGAATCTATGACCAAATGCCACAACCCAAATTCGTCGTAGCCATCGGCGCATGCGCATGCTCAGGCGGAGTTTTTGCAGGATGCTATAATGTGGTCGGCGGCGTAGACAAAGTAATTCCAGTCACAGCGTATATACCTGGATGCCCACCGCGTCCGGAAGCAATCTTGGATGGAGTAGTCAAACTTTTAAACGCATTAAGTCCACCAAAACCAAAGAAGCAACCTAAACAAGAAAAACCTCCTGGATTGCCCAAGGAAGAGGCAAAGCCTGAGGTTGCAAAACAAGAAGCAGTAGCCCCACAAGAGGTTAAACCCACTGTTGAGGAGGCAAAACCAGATGCCAAACAATAACATAGATATCATTAACGTAATTGAAACCCAACTTAAGGACAAAGTTCAAATTCAACTGGGCCAACTTGGCAAAGCCGCAATAGTCACCAACAATGGCTTACACAGAGACACGCTCAAAGCCATGGTGGAGGCAGATGAAAAAACCGCTATCTCAGCCATCACCGGTCTAGACCTTGGAGCAAACATCGGCGTCTACTACCATATACGCACATCGAACGCTTTCCTAACCATCAAAGCTGAGGTTCCCAAAGACAACCCAAAAATCCAAACAATAACTGACATCATCCCAGGCTCAGCCTTTCACGAAATGGAAGTAGCAGATCTCTTAGGCGTAGTCTTCGAGGGAAACCCAAGCCCAGGACGGCTTGTCCTACCCGAGAATTGGCCTGAAGGCGTTTACCCACTTAGAAAAGATTTTAAAGCAAACGAGGTTAAGCTGAGCCCTCCCAAGGAAGAGGCTAAACTTCCAGATGAAGTAAAACTCGTAAAAATCATCATTGGTCCCCAGCATCCCGCGTTGCTGGAGCCCGAAAAATTTGCCGTGACAGTTGATGGAGAAACGGTAACTAAGGTTGAACCCAGAATCGGCTACGTTCACCGGGGAATAGAGAAAGCTTCTGAGTCTCGAACTTACCTGCAGGATGTTTACTTGGTTGAGCGTATCTGCGGTATATGCAACAGCATTCATGCTTGTAGTTTCGTTGAAACTGTTGAAAAAATATTAAAAACTGAGGTTCCGCCAAGAGCAAAGTACCTGCGTGTAGTAACTTTAGAACTCAACAGGTTACACAGTCACCTATTAACATTGGGCCATGCAGGATTAGAAATAGGCTACGAAACCCTATTCCAGTATTTCTGGCGAGACCGAGAACCAATCATGGATTTAATCGAGTTAACCAGCGGCAACCGCGTTTACTCGTCACTTATGACTGTTGGCGGCGTGAGACGAGACTTAAAAGACAGCGATATTCCAAAAATCAAATCAACTCTTTCAGAACTGAGGAAGAAACTGCCGTTCTACAGGCAAATCTATGAAGATGAGCCTTCAATAAAGGCACGTATGAAAAACGTAGGCGTACTCAAAAGAGAAGACGCACTAAAACTATGCGTTGTTGGTCCAGTAGCCCGAGGATCAGGCGTTGACATTGACGTACGCAAGGATGAGCCTTATGAGGCGTATGGCGAGATTCCTTTCAAAGAAATAGTTTACACTCAAGGCGATACGTGGGCAAGAATGAATGTTCGTATGGATGAAGTTGAAGAAAGCATCAACATAATCGAGTATGCAATAGACCACTTACCAACAGGACCATTCCGAGTTAAGGCGCCTAGGGTTGTGCCTGCAGGCGAAGCCGTTAATCGCGTTGAAGCTCCAAGAGGCGAGCTGTTCTATTACGTTAAAAGCAACGGCACGGCTTTTCCAGACCGCGTTAAAGTGCGCACTCCAACTTTCTCTAACATTCCAGCATTCCTCAAAACAGCAATAGGTGAGAACATAGCTGACATTCCTCCAAACTTTGTTAGCTTAGACCCATGCTTCTCATGCACAGACAGGTAACAATGAATGATAGACTTTACCTTAATCTTCCGAATACTTGTCTTCCCCGGCTTCACATTCATACTATTATTAACTTTATTCTGCGATTGGCTTGAGCGAAAACTTGAAGCACGCATACAAAACCGTGTTGGCCCCATGGTCGCAGGTCCAGCTGGAATTCTTCAGCCGTTAGCAGACTTCATAAAGCTATTAACAAAAGAAGACATTGTGCCAAGAGACGCTAAGAAAACAATCTTTAAGTTTGCACCCCTCGTAGCGTTCACAATTATGGTTTTCGCAACATGCTTCTTGCCCATTGATGGTGCAAGCGTACTTTCCGCCAGCGGGTTCAATGGTGATTTAATCGTTATTTTGGCACTTGTTACAATTGCTAACTTTCTATTGTTCCTTTCCGGGTGGGCATCCTCCAACCCTTATGGCGCTATTGGCTCAGCAAGAGTGTTAACCCAGTTCCTAGGTTATGATATACCGCTTTCCCTGCTTGCACTAACGCCGGCGTTCATCGCTGGAAGCCTAAGCATTGCAGTCATAGCTTCAAGCCAGATTATCCCGTTCATAATTTTGGCACCCTGGGCTTTCGTGCTGTTCATAATAACTATGCAGGCAGAACTGGAAAAAGACCCCTTTGACATTCCGCATGCAGATAGTGAAGTGGTCGGCGGATTAGAAACCGAGTACACAGGCGGCAAACTAGCTTTCCTTCACTTGACGCGTGACGTACAAATCGTTTTTGGAGCGGCATTAGTAGTTGAATTGTTCCTCGGCGGACCATACGGTCCAGTATTCTTTGGGTTCCCAGTGTTTTGGTATTCCTTGTGGTTTGTGCTCAAATTATTAGCAATCGTAATAATTACTGAGTATATATCATGCGTTTTTGCAAGGTTGCGCATAGACCAGGTATTGTCAGCTAACTGGAGGGTAATCTTACCCGCAGCAATATTATCGCTAATGCTAACCGTAGCATTGGTTACATGGATTTATCCAATGGTGGTGTAAAATGGCGAAAAAATCACGTGTATCTCCAATGTTTAAAAGAGCTATATCGCATATCTTTACCAAACCAGCAACAACCAAGTATCCCTTCGTGAAACCTCAGCTTCCCGATGACTTTCGAGGCCAACAAGTGTACGACATTAAATTATGCATTAGTTGCGGTCTATGCAGTCGAGATTGCCCTGCAAAAGCAATTGAAATGGTTGAAGTTGAAGGCAAAAGACGCCCACAATTCAAGCTGGACCAATGCATCTTCTGTTACCAATGTGCGGAAAGCTGCCCCAGAAACGCGATAAAAAGCTCGGTTTTCTACGAGTTAGCCACAACTGATAAATCCTCATTAGTCATAAAGCCTCACGCAAGCGTTCANNGTTTATGCAGCTATTTTCCAGTTCGCCGTCGGTGTAGGCACATTAGCCATCCTGTTCTTATCAGGCGAAATGTTGAGCGATAAACCTACAAAGAAAACATCACCTAAAAAAACCGTAGCCTTGATTGGTGCAGGCGTAGTTTTATCATTGCCTGCAATCTTTCTTTCAGTTTCCGGTTCAACAGGAGTATATTCCGATACTTCTTTTGGTAATGCCTTATGGAACTTAAGCGGCGTAGACGTTATTTTACAAGCTCTAGTTATTTTGACGGTGGCATTAGGAATCGCTATCATTTTGTATGAGCGGCGGAACAGTGGGAAATAATGGACTTTGTTATACTATCACTTGTAATGATGGCAATCGGCATCTACGGCTTGCTAACTAATCGGCAACTCTTGAAGGTATTCATTTCAATAGAGCTAATCGCAACTGCCGCAACGTTGAATTTTGTGATGCTTGCTTCTTCCACGGGTCAAGGTTTAGGACAAGCATTTCTGATATTGGCGTTTTCTACAGATACTGCCGTTAGCGCGGTAATTCTGGCGTTGCTAGTTATTGTATCGAAAAAGTATGGAACAAGTAACATCAATGAAATACTAAAAACGCAAGAAAAAAGAGAAAATGAGGCTGAACAATAATGGCTTTTGATAATATTTCCGCATGGCTTGTTTGGGTACTACCGCTCGTTGCAAGCGTGTTCGTTCCACTAATCGCAAAAAAAGGCGACAAAGTTCGAAACTACTTTGTCATAGCAGTCGCAGTAGTTACCGCAGCCTTGGCGTTTTCACTTGTACCCGGCGTCTTTTTCGGCAATGGGCAAGCTACAGGGTCGACAATTGCTTGGATTGCAGGCATCAACGCTGGAGTATACATTGACCCGCTGTCGGTATTGTTCACGTGCCTTGTTGCCTTCTTCGGGTTAATCATCGCCATCTACTCTTGGGGTTACATGAAAGGCGAAGAAGGATTAACACGATACTACTTCCTAATTCTACTTTTCATAGGCTCAATGATAGGCCTTGTAATCTCAGATAACTTGCTTCAAATGTTTATTTTCTGGGAAATGGTGGGCTTATGCTCTTACGCGTTAGTTGCTTTCTGGTTTAAAAGGCCAGAATCAGTTAATGCAGGCAATAAAGTTTTCATTATGACCCGCATCGGCGACATATCCCTGCTTGCAGCGATCGGTATACTTTTCATGACTTTCGGAACCTTCAGTTTCCATGGAATAATTAGTGACATGCAATCAGCTGCAGCGGCAGGAACTTTGAATACGGGACTTATGGTTACGGTTTTCTTCTTGGCTTTAGGCGGCGCAATCGCAAAGTCCGCTCAGCTCCCATTGTTCACTTGGCTCTACAGCGCAATGGAGGCACCAACTTCAGTCAGCGCCCTCTTGCACGCTGCCACAATGGTTAAGGCAGGTATCTACCTTCTTGCAAGATTCATCCTCATAGCTGTAGCAGTCGCTCCCTTAATGATCGCGCTTCAGCCGCTCTGGTTGCCAACAGTCACTTGGATAGGGGTCTTAACGGCGATTGTCGGCGCTACGCTGGCTTTAACCACAACTGACATCAAAGGGGTTCTTGCATACTCAACTGTTAGTCAACTCGGTTTCATGATGGCGGCTTTAGGTTCAGCTCTTTATGGGCCTGCGTCTGTCGGCTGGTTCGCAAGTTTATTCCAAATGGTAAGCCATGCTTTCTTCGAAGGCCTCGGATTCCTCCTTGCAGGAGGCATCATACACGCGCTCGGCACTAGAGACATGCGGTTGATGGGTGGCTTAAGGAAAGCTATGCCAGTCACCTTCGCTTTGGCTGTGATAATGGTTATAACTACTAGCGGTCTGCCTCCTTTTGCTGCATTCTTCAGTAAAGGCTTAGTCATTACCAGCGTAACTGGTGCAGGGTACCTGGCACAGGCAGTCCTGCTTTATGCCACAACGGCAATTACGTTTGCTTACTGCATCCGGATGTTAAGCTTAGTTTTCATGGGCAAAGAATCAGAACACTTAGTCAAACAGCATCCGCATGAAGCTCCAAAAGTTATGCTAATCCCAGCTGCGGTACTTGCAGGCTTATGCATTGTTTGGGGTTTAGCTGAGCCTTTGGTAGCGACTTTTATGCATGTAAACCTTGGAATCACACTCCTCGGTTCATTCACTGACATTGAAACACCCATTTTCCTGGCTCTGCTCTTGCCGACTGGATTAATTGTATACTGGAGTTACTACAAGAACTATCAAGCCGTGAGAAATGTTGGTGGCGGTTCAAATCCAATTGCAACAATGCTAAATCACGGTTACTTCTTTGACGACGTCTACTATGCCTTAGCCAAAGGAATCGGAAAGTTTTCTGACGGCCTTAAACATGTCGAAGATGCAGGAAATCAATCATTAAACTCATTTGCAGCTGGGTTTGTGCGAGCCTCTTCAAAGCTGAAAAAAGTGCCATCCACTACGGTTCAAAATTATATTGCTGCCGGAATAGTTGGTTTCATACTAATCGTAGTGCTGATAATATTAACGGTAGGGGTGTAATGAAATGACGTTTGCTCTTCTAGCAGTATTTGCAATTCCAACTCTAAGCATACCATTGGTTTACTTTACTGGAAAGAAATCGCCTAAAGTTGCAGCGATCTTTGTTGCTCTAATTGCCCTAGTTAACATAGCGTTACTCTTAACGACTGTTCCAACCATTCTCAACAGCTCAACCCACCAATATACTGAATCCTACACCTGGATTTCCGTAATTAAAACGTCATTCACACTTTTCGCTGATGGCATCAGCGTTTCCATAGCCCTAGTAAGCCTTGCTCTTATTCTAGTCGCCGCTCTGTTCTCAATAACCTACATGGCTGGAAAAAAGCACCTGCCAGTCTACTATGCACTACTATGCATGCTTTCTGTCGGATTAGTAGGAGTCTTCATAACATCTAACCTTCTGCTGTTCTACTTCTGTTGGGAACTAATGCTTGTACCAGCCTACTTCATCATTGGCGAATGGGGCTACAGAGATTCATACAAGCAAGCATTCAAATTCTTCATATACACACATGCAGGTGCCGTCTTCGTACTCTTAGGCATCGGCGCAACCTACATAGCAACAGGAACCACAGACATGTTTCAAGCCCAAGCTGCCCTAATGACGGCTAGCTCAACTCTTGTCAAGTGGATTCTTATCGCCTTAACAGCAGGGTTCGCCGTTAAAATGGCTGTTATACCCGTCCACATGTGGCTGCCCGATGCTCACTCTGAAGCGCCAGCACCAATGTCAGCGCTATTAAGCGGTGTCATAATTAGTGCAGGAGCTTACGCAATTCTTCGTCTGTCACTGGGAATGGTTTTTCCAGCAGTTGGAATAACATTCGGAACAAACTTCTTGCATGCGTTGTCAATCGTCGGCGTACTTTCTGCCTTCTTTGGGTCACTAATAGCATTAGTTTCAACTGACATAAAACGGCTTATCGCATACTCAAGCATCGCCCACATGGGTTACATAATGTTCGGGCTTTCACTCTTTCCCGCAAACGCCGCTGCTGGAACAGTTGTACTTCTGGCCTCATCCCTCGCAATAACCGGAACTGTCCTTCATATTATCAGCCACGCCCTAAGCAAAGGCCTCCTCTTCCTCACTGCAGGAGGGGTAATGCACCAAACAGAAAAAAGAGATATCCGTAAAATGGGTGGATTAGCATCCAAGATGCCGTTCACAGCGGTTTCATCAACTATAGCAGCCTTAAGCATAGGTGGAGCGCCACCGTTCGCATGCTTCATTAGTGAATTTCTAATATTCGTCGGCGCTTTCCAAATAATACACGTTGATTCATTTTACATTATACCCACTGCTCTTATGCTCATAGCAACGGTGCTTTCGCTTGCTTACATGCTGAGATTCACTTCAAATGTTTTCCTTGGTCAACCAAAAGACGAAGAGATCGAAGTAAGCAAAGAGGGCAAAGAAGAAAAGAAAACTCTTGAGGTTTCAAACTACATGAAGCTATCTTTCGCTATCTTAGTAGTATTAATCATCCTTGTAGGGATCTACCCAACATTCTTTCTAAATCTAATTCAAACGGTGAGAATTGGTTAACTGAAGGTGAACTCTGATGGTTGAAATTATAGATGTCATATTACCGATATTCACTCTAGTTATAGCGGCATTGCTAACTATCCCAGTGTTCAGGCTAATAAGAAAAAGCAATTACAAGACTACCTTGACCCTAAGCTGGTTCATAGCCGTGTTTGCAATTGCAGGCGCAACAGTAGCTAACTTAGCGCTAAACTATTACAGTACACCCTCACCGGGCATTGTTAGCTTGGGCTTAAGCGGGACTAATTCATCAATATTCTCAAGCGCCTTCCTGGTAGACGCCATCTCCATTTACATGGCAATAATCATAGTAGCAATCAGCGCCGTAGTCCTAATCTACACCGTGTTCGCCGTCGGCTCAAACGACAGACCATCAGAACGATACTTCGCCATCATGCTAATGACCACCGCGTGCTTACTTGGCGCTGTCCTCGCCGGCGACCTCCTAACACTCTTCATATTCTGGGAAGCCGCAACAGCAGGCGCAGCATTCTTAATGCTATACAAGAAAAATGCATTCTCCATCAATGCCACACTAAAATATCTCATCATGATCATCATCGCTTCAGCATTCGTAGTCTTAGGGATGTCACTTGTTTACGGTTTAACAGGAACCCTAAACTATCTGGCAGTTGGCCAAGATTTAACAACTTTAAGTAATAGTCACCTGCTTATCATAGCATTCATATTCATAGCAGCCGGCTACGCTATTGAAGCTGCAATTGTGCCCTTTCATTTCTGGCTACCCGACGCTTACACTGCAGCTCCCGCACCATCAGCAGCTTTTCTCTCAGCCCTCGTTGACCAAGGCAGCTACTACATCCTCATAAGAGTACTCTTGTACATCTTACTTCCCTCAACGTTAAACTGGACTATCATGTTGGCCGTCATGGCAGCATTAACCATGATTGTCGGCAACTTGTTTGCCCTAATACAGAATGACGTAAAACGTTTAGTAGCATACATCTGCGTCGCAGACGTCGGCTATAACCTCGTAGCAATATCAAGCGTAACCTCACTTGGCTTAATAGGCAACCTTTACTTCTTCTTAATCGGCGGCATCACCACAGCCCTCGCTTTCATGGCAGTCGGCATCATAAACAGTCACGGATTCAAAAGCTTAGACGACTTATCAGGGCTAGGAAAGAAAATGCCGCTTGTATGTTTAGCCTTGGTAATGGCTGGGCTTTCATTTGCGGGTGTTCCACCCTTCGGAGGGTTCATAGGTAAATACTTAGTCTTCACTGCAGCTATAGAAGCGAACCTAAGCTGGCTAGCTGTTATCGGCGTTTTGACAAGTGTCCTTCAAACCGCATACTTGTTCAGGCTAATCTATGTCATGTACGGAAAGAAATCCAAAGACGGGACAGCGGTAAAAGAGTCAAAACGGATACTTATCCCAATCTTCATCCTAGCTGGGTCATTAATAATCTTGGGCCTGTTCCCAAGCATCGTGCTGAACCTGATCCACCCCGTTGTACACCAACTTCAATCAATTATACCGAATTTACCAATAGTGTAAGAAAAATTAGCTCCACTTCAAGCAAGCAAAGATCCAGACAAGATAGACCTCGCTCACTTTTCTTTGTATAAATAAAATGGGGTATGGATTCCCCCTGAGAGCCTAAAAGCGCCCTTTATTTTCTGATTTGCCCATTACCCAAAACAACGTATTTTGTTGTCGTTAAATGCTGAACGCTCATGGGTCCTCTTGCATGAAGCTTCTGGGTGCTGATGCCTATTTCTGCACCTAACCCGAACTGGTTGCCATCAGTGAACCGTGTGGATGCGTTCCAGTAGACAGCGGCTGAATCTACTTCCCGTATGAACCGCATGGCTTTGTCAAAGTCGGTTGTGAGAATGGAGTCTGAATGTTTGGTGCCATACTTGTTAATGTGTGCTATGGCTTCGTCTAGGTCTCTCACCACTTTTACGCCAATAATTAAATCCAAGTATTCAGTGTACCAGTCCTGTTCAGTTGCAGGCTTCACGTCAGCAACTATCTTTCGCGTTTCTTCATCGCCTCTAACTTCCACACCTTGCTTTCTGAGAGCAGCAATTACAACTGGCAAATAACGCTCTGCAATTTTACTGTGAACCAAGAGTTTTTCTGCTGCGTTGCAGGTTCCAGGTCTTTGGCACTTAGCGTTTATAACTATAAGCGTTGCTTTCTGTAAGTCAGCGTCTTCTTCAACGTAAACATGGCAGTTGCCGGTTCCTGTTTCAATAACTGGAATACGCGAAGTCTCAACCACAGTCTTGATTAAATCTGCGCCTCCACGAGGAATAAGCACATCAATGTATTCGCGCATACGCATCAATTCCTCTGCAACGCTGCGTTCAGGAGAATTCACCACTTGGATAGCGTCAACTGGCACAGTTGTTCCCGCCAAAGCGTCTCGTAGCACTTCGCCGATGGCCACGTTTGAGTTTAAAGCGTCTGAGCCACCTCGAAGGATAACTGTGTTTCCAGATTTTATGCAGATTCCGGCTGCATCCGAAGTAACGTCTGGGCGTGATTCGTAAATTATTCCTACAACACCTAAAGGCACGCGAACTTGGCTGATTATCAAGCCATTTGGCCGTGTCCAACTGCTTATGATTGTGCCGATTGGATCAGCTAAGGCTGAAACTTCTCTAAGGCCGCGAGCCATAGTTTGTATTTTGCGCTGGTCTAGTGCTAACCGGTCAAGTAATGCTGTTTTGAGCCCTTTGGCTTTGGCGGCTTCTACATCTGCTTGATTTGCAGCCAAAATTTTGTCAGTGTTAGCTTCAAGGGCGTTTGCCATCCTGCAAAGTGCAGTGTTTTTTGTATCCGCCGAAAGTTTTGCCATTTCGACTGAGGCTGCTTTTGCTTTTTTGCATATTTCAGTTATCATTTTTCTTCCTCAATTAAGTGTATGTTTCTATGTTCAATAGCTTCTTTAGGTTTATCTGAACCGAGCTTCTTTTGTACTTCTGTTATTTGTAATCCTTTAATTAGGTTTAACTCGCCGCTAGTATAATTTGGGTTACCTTTTGCAAACTCAACCTTGTTTTCGTCAACGATGCTGACTACGTCGCCAACGTTAAAGTGCCCCACAACACGTGTTATGCCAACTGGTAACAAGCTTGAGCCTTCAAGTATAGCTTTCTTTGCGCCTTCGTTCACGTGGATTTGGCCTTTAACTGCGGCGCCGTACGCTATCCAGCGTTTTACAGCTGACATTGGATTTTGCGGCTTAAAGAAGGTGCCAACATCTTTCCTTGCAAGAATGTCCAACAATACGTTTTCTCTTCTGCTGTTCGCTATCACCACTGGAATACCGCATGAAGTAGCAATTTCAGCAGCTTTAATTTTGCTTTGGATTCCTCCTCTGCCCAACTTGCTCTTTCCGTTAAGTGAACTTTTCAATTCAGGCGTTATGTCTTCAACTGTTTTTATTAATTGTGCGCCTGGCTCTTGGGGGTCAGCCGTGTATAAGCCGTCAACGTCTGAAAGTATTATGGTCATGTCTGCGCCGATTGCGCTTGCGACTAGAACTGAGAGTATGTCGTTGTCGCTGAAGTTTACTTTGTAGCCTTCTGTTCGTCTAAGTTCATCTACCGATGTTACATCATTTTCGTTAATTATTGGAATAACGCCTGTTTTCAGGAGCATTCTTAAGACGTTGCATGTGTGTACGTAGGATGCTCGGTTGGAAAGGTCTTCTGCAGTAAGCAGGATTTGCGCAACTTTTAATCCATGCTCTTTGAACAGTTCACGATATTTAGCCATGAGTACACTCTGACCAGTTGCAGCCGCAGCCTGTTGAAACACCACATCATTAGGTTTTGGCGGTATACCAAGTTCCGCTATCCCTGCAGCTACCGCTCCTGAGGTTACGAGGACTACTTTGTCGCCTTGCTTGGTCGCAGCTGCTATTTGACTGGTTAGTTTTTGCATTTCTTCTTCGTCAAGGTTTCCTTCGCTGGTAGTTATGCCGCTTGTGCCAACCTTAACAACTATTAATCTTGAAGGCATCACTTAATCACTTTTAAAGCACAGACTTATTGAGATATGTTTGACTTGCTTAAAAATACAACCAAATAGGCACTGACAGAATTATGTTTAGGTTCATGCTAATTGCAGGTTCAACCAAAACATTGCTTAAAACTCTGAGAAAAATATATAAGCGATAGGGGCATCGGTTTTTGGCTTGGCTGGTCAACATGTTCATCACGTTACAATCATTAACCTCATTAACATTTAACTCCCCAATCGTGTTTTGGCTCGCGCCAACAGCGGGCATAATCGCCATAGTCTCTTCACTTTTACTCATGCGTAAAATAGGCAAAATGAGTCCTGGCGCACCGAAAGCGGTGGAAGTAGCTAATCATAAATACCGCTTGAATAAATTTAAATATTGTCAATGAATTCCAACGTTTGTATGCCTAACGTTTTTTCTGCCTTGCATTGTAGCATGTTTTTATTTCTTTGTGTGCAACTAACTAAAGAGATGTGCAGACTGTGAAGATTATTGAAAAGAACCTTGGGCAAGGTTTCGTTAAAGTGGTTCCTGACTCGCCAGATGACCTTTGGCACTTATACAATGTCATCTATAAGGGCGATGAAGCTTACGCTTACACTTCACGCGCAATAAAAAGTGACACAGAAACTTCGCGTCCTAAAAGTGCTGAGCGCGTTTCAGCCTTCATTGGTGTAACAGTGGAATCAGTCAGCTGGGATAAGTTTCTTGGTAAATTGCGGGTTCACGGGTTGATTTGTCATGCACCTGATATTATTCCTACGGGTGCCCATCACACGCTTAGTATAGCGTTGAATCAACCGTTAACGATTGTGAAGAAAGAATGGCCTAAACACCTTTTAGACAGGCTTACGAGGGCAAGCGAAACCGAGAAGCCCATGCTGATAATCTCCATCGATGATGAAGGCTTTGCCATTGCTGAAACCAAACAATACGGCGTAGAAATCAAAGTTGAAGAACGCACCAAACTGCCCGGCAAACACGAAGCCGACAAACGTGTCGAAGCCACAAAAGCGTATTTTCGTCGCGTGCTCAACAGCCTAAATCAACTGTGGGCTCAAAATCGCAGTCCAATCGTTATTATCGGGGCTGGTTTTGTTAAGAATGACTTTGTAAGATTCCTTTCCGAAGAAGCGCAGGAAATGTCGAAGTCAGTTGCAGATGTGAAAAGCGTTAACAATGGCGGCATAGCAGGTATCTATGAGGCTTTGCGTTCTGGCGTTTTGTTGCGAGCGGCAAATCAACTACGCGTTGTCGAGGAAACAGAAACTATTGAAGAAGTTTTGAAACGCTTAGGCAAAGGTGAAGGAACAGTCACGTATGGCTTAGAAGCAGTAGAAAATGCCGTTAACATGGGTGCTGTCGAAAAACTGGTGCTTGCCGATGTTGCGCTTCGTGATGCGGACGAGCAGCAACGGTTGAAGCTTGAGGGACTTATGAGGGAAGCGGAAAAGCGAGGAGCGAACGTAACTGTAATCAGCACAGAGCATGAAGCAGGCGCAAAACTGTTAGCTTTAGGCGGAATCGCAGCTTTGCTACGGTTTCCAATCTACTGAGATGCCACAATGCAATAAACCTTGAATCATATAGAAACTCTGCTCGGAACAAGTTAAAGCCCCCTATTTAAAGCAAAATTTTTTATTCTGACCAATGTCGGGGTAGCACTTTTTTCATCTGATTAGCGGTTGAGTGCTCTTTATAAATAGATGCTATTATATACCCCCTGTGCTATTTAAATACTCAAGCATGTGAGTTGACATGAGTAAACGAAAACCGATCATTTGCATACAAAACATTGTTGCTTCAGTTTCGCTTAACCAGAAAATCGACTTACAAAAAATCGTAGAAAAATTCCCGCAAACCGAATATAACCCAAGCGTGTTCCCCGGCTTAGTTTTCCGACTTAAAAAACCAAAAACAGCCACATTAATCTTCGGCACGGGCAAAATGGTTTGTACAGGCGCTAAATCAGAAAAAGAATCACACAGCGCAGTTGAAAAAGTAGTTAAAGAACTGCGAAGCGAAGGAATCCAAATCACAGAAAAACCAATCGTAAAAATCCAAAACATAGTTGCCTCAGCAACACTAGGCGGCGAAATCGACCTTGAAAGCCTAGTCTACAAACTCACCAAAGTCATGTACGAGCCAGAACAGTTCCCAGGCGCAGTCTACCGAATGGATGAACCCAAAGTTGTCTTCTTAATCTTTTCAGCGGGAAAACTTGTCTGCGTAGGGGCCAAAAAAGAAGAGCAAGTTTACGAAGCAGTAGACAAAATCCAAGCACTACTCGAAGAAAAAGAACTCATCTTCTACCCCGCTCCCTCTTAAACTATTTTTTCATTCTTCTACGAACCGCAGGATTAGAGTCAGAGAGTTTTTTGAGCGCTAACTCAAAAGTCTCGTCTGGAGCCAATTCTCTTTTAACAAAAACCCCTGTTCTACCAACAGCGTCACGCTTCAAAAGCGCATGAACCCTGTCAAACACGGTTTCAGCGGATATTCCCAAAATTTTAGCGGCAAACTCTTCCCTGCCGATGATGCTGCTTTCCACATGCCCCTTTTCTGTGGGTTCAATAAGCATAAGCCGCTTATCTACACCCGCGACCCGAACATCCGCTTTAAGCTGGTTAAAGTTTACTTCGCCGCCGAACCTGTAAAACTCCCTCTCCACCCTGCGCATTTGCATAAGAGGAAACGAAACAGTTCTTTGCTCATCAACTTCAATGTGCGCTTTCATAGCGTAGGTTGGCGTAGCTTGAACAATTAAACGAGCATTAATCGGCATGCGTGCTTTTTCTATGGCGGTTTCTACAAGGAAACTATTCTGCACTTCAGGAATGAAAACATCAATGTCGCTGTCCTTGTTCACGTCGCCTCTGGCTATGCTTCCATGCACAAGCGACTGCAAATGAAACACTTCTAACGCAGCCATAATTTCAGTTGCTTTGCTTCTAAGCTCGTTTAGCAGTGCCCAGCGTGCACTAGTATATGTTACTTCCTTGTAATCTGAAGGTTTTGTTGGCTTAACAGCCATATTTATCAGCCATTTTAATGAATTAGTAGCGGCATTGTTTATTTAGTTTAATTCAACAATCAAATGTTATCAGCGTGAAAGCCAATGGATACGCCTGTCTGTAGCGCCTGCAAAACCAGAGAAGCCTTCTTCCATAGGCAGTACTCAGGTGAAACGCTGTGCAAAAAATGCTTCACCCAATCCATCGAAGCAAAGGCGAGAGCAACCATGACGCGCTACCATATGCTGAGCTTTGATGACCATTTAGCAGTGGCAGTTTCAGGCGGCAAAGACAGCCTAAGCCTACTGCATATCTTGGCGAAGTTGAAGCGGTTTCGACCAAAAACCACGCTTACTGCGGTAACGGTGGATGAGGGCATTAAAGGCTACAGGGATGAAGCCTTAGAAATTGCGGTTGCAAACTGCAAAAAACTCGAAATCCCCCATCACATAGTTTCGTTCAAAGAGCTTTACGGCTTCACGCTAGACGAAATAATATTTAAAGCACGAAGCAAAGGCGAAACAGAGTTAACTGCCTGCGCTTACTGCGGCGTCCTGAGGAGAAAAGCCATAAACATTGGCGCAAGGCAGGTTAAAGCAAACAAAGTTGCCACTGCACACACCTTAGACGACGAAGTGCAAACAATTCTCATGAATATTTTTCACGGAGACATCATGCGGTTGGCTAAGGAGAAACCAGTCACCAGCGAAGTGCACCCGCTTCTTGTTCAGAAGATTAAGCCTTTTTGCGAAATCCCAGAAAAAGAAAGCGCCCTATATGCTTATGTGAAAAAAATCTCCTTTCAAGACACACCATGCCCCTACGCTTCTGAGGCCCTGCGTAATGATATTCGCGGGATGATTAACTACATGGAAGCGAAGCATGCTGGAACAAAATTTACTGTTTTCAAAGCCATGGAACGCTTAAGACCCGCATTGGAGGAGACAGCGAAGAAAGAAAGCTTCAAAACATGCGTTGAATGCGGCGAACCATCAGCATTGGATTTATGCAAGACCTGCGAGATGCTGAGGCAAGTGCGTTAAGCTTTGCGGTTGAATCCCTGTTCACTTTTTAATTTGCGAAGCATTTTTGAAGCTTCAAACGCGTTGCTTGCTGAGGCTACCTTTTGCGCCCGCAACAAATCAACATGCGCGCCGCAGTAAGGACAAATTTTTGTCCTCTGCCCTTTAGCAGTTAACATCAAACCTGCACATTTTGTACATTTTACGATTAACGTTGCTCCCATTTCTGGTTTGCCTTCCGAAAGGCTTT